>JAJHSH010000057.1 GCA_022683945.1 Candidatus Acetothermia bacterium
CGCCCAGCTGGGCGGGCTGCACAGCTTTATGGGCTGGGCTGGGCCGATTATGACGGATTCGGGAGGCTTTCAGGCGTTCAGCTTGGGGGCTGCTATCGAGCACGGCGTGGGTAAGATCGCTTCTATATTTCCCGACGAAGTCGAAGCCGCCGAGCGCGGCGGACACTTGAGCAAAGCTCGTCAGGGTCAGTCGCTGGTCAAAATCAGCGAAGAGGGGATCGAGTTCAGATCGCACTTAGACGGCTCGCCCCAAAAGTTCACGCCCGAAAATACTATGGAGATTCAGAGGAAGCTCGGTGCGGATATGATCTTTGTCTTGGATGAGTGCACGTCTCCCCTGCACGACTACGAATACACAAAGAGAGCCATGGAACGCACCCACCGCTGGGCGGTGAGAGCCTTGGAGTATTTTCGGAGGCCCTCACCCCCGGCCCCTCTCCCGTCCGTGAAGACGGGAGAGGGGAGGCCGCAAGGCCGGGGTGAGGGCCGCCAAGCGCTCTTCGGGATCGTCCAGGGCGGCGCCTATCAAGATTTGAGAGAGCAGAGCGCGAAGTTTATCTCACAGTTAGATTTCGACGGCATCGGCATCGGCGGTTCGGTCGGGCGCTCCAAAGAAGATCTTTACAGAGTCTTAGATTGGACGATCCCACTCTTGCCCGAAGAGAAACCAAGACACTTATTGGGCATCGGCGAGATCGAAGACATCTTTCACGCCGTCGCGCGCGGGATAGATTTGTTTGACTGCGTCGCACCGACGCGCATGGCGCGCAACGGCGCGCTCTGGGTCAAAGACGCCAAAGATTCTCGCATAAATATCACTAACGCTGCTTACAGAACCGACCCACGCCCCATCGCTGAAGAGTGCGAATGCTACACCTGTCAGAATTTCTCGCGAGCGTATCTGCATCACTTATTCATCGCCAAAGAGATTCTGGCGATGCGCTTGGCGACTATTCATAATCTTTATTTTCTTGAATCGCTCATGCGACGGATACGAATGGCTATTCAGCAAGGCACGCTCGTAGAACTCGCCGCTGCTTGGGGCATAGCTCTCCAACCGTGCTGATTCACCCCTAGTGACTGCCCCGATGTTCGTGTACAATAAGCAGTCAATCTAATATATCTGTGAACACCCATGCGACCAGAATATCTTGTTTACGCTTTCGCAGCCCTGATCTTGTCTATGGGGCTTTGGAATCTCTTTCGCTATGACCAAGTTGGCATTGCTTCTTGGTACGGCGAGCCCTTTCACGGGCGGCGCACCAGCAGCGGCGAGATCTATGATATGCATAAACTGACAGCCGCGCATTTGACACTTCCCTTCGGCACGATTGTCCGAGTAACTGACTTAGAAACTAGAAAGAGCGTGATCGTGCGCATCAACGACTGCGGGCCTTTTGTGCCGAGACGGATCATTGATCTCTCGTTCGCGGCGGCTGAGAAGCTGGGCATGGTGCGCAAGGGATTAGCCAAAGTGGGCCTCAAGGTCCTAAAATACCCGAAGATACCTCCAAAGAAAAAATGCTTGCTCAACAAGTAAAGTCTTTCACTAACGAAGAGATCTTTGCGCTTCTGCATCCGCTGGTGCGACGCTGGTTCACCGAGAAATTTTCGGCATTTAGTCCACCGCAACGCTTCGCTATTCCCCATATTCATAATCGAAAAAACTGCTTGATATCTGCTCCCACGGGTTCTGGCAAGACCCTCGCGGCGTTCTTGGCGATCATCAACGAGCTGGTGCAGCTTGCATTTCAGAACGCCCTCCAAGACCAAATCTATTGTGTCTATATCTCACCCCTCAAAGCGCTGGCCAACGATATTGAGAGAAACCTAGAAGAGCCGCTGCGCGAGATCGAAGGGCTCACCGGGCGAGAACTAGGGATTAGAGTCGAGGTCCGCACCGGCGACACTGCTGCCGAAAAGCGCCAACGAATGCTCAAAAAACCGCCGCATATTCTTATCACAACCCCAGAATCGTTCGCCATCGCGCTCTCGGCGAAACAGTTCTCGAATTATTTCAGCTACGCTCACTGGGTGATTATTGATGAAGTGCACTCGCTCGCGGAGAACAAGCGCGGCGTGCACTTATCGCTCTCGCTAGAGCGACTGCAAGAAATATGCGATTTCGCACGAGTAGGGCTTTCGGCGACCGTCAGCCCACTTGACGAAATCGCTAAATTCTTGGTGGGACGGCGTCATGGAAGCATTCTGGCTCCTCTGGACGAAGACCCCTGGCGCGATTGTGTGATTATAGACGCGCGCTTTGAGAAGAAGCTCGATCTCCAAGTCCTAAGCCCAGTGGACGACTTCGTCCACTGCTCCTTTGAAGAACTCAACGCCAATCTCTACACGCTGTTGGACAGCCTGATTCGGCAGCACCGCTCAACCCTGATCTTCACCAACACGCGCGCGCTCACCGAGAGAGTCGTCCACACCCTCAAAGAGAAGTTCCCGCACTATGTCGAAGTCATCGGAGCCCATCACAGCTCGCTGAGCAAAGAGCTGCGATTAGATATCGAGAGACGTTTGAAGAACGGCGAACTCAAAGTAGTTGTCTCCAGCACGAGCTTAGAGTTGGGAATTGATATTGGCTATATAGATCTGGTGATTTTGCTGGGCTCGCCCAAGAGCGTGACACGCGCCTTGCAGCGAGTCGGGCGCTCCGGGCACAAACTGCACGACACGATCAAGGGGCGCGTCGTTGTCACCGATCAAGACGATTTAGTCGAATGCGCGGTCATGCTGCGCAGCGCGCTCCATCACCAGCTAGAGAAGCTGCACATCCCAAAAAACTGTCTTGATGTTCTGGCTCAGCAGATCTTCGGGATCTTGCTCGACGGGCCGACTTATGCCGATGATCTCTATGAGCTGGTCACGCGCAGCTATAACTTCGCTGAGCTCTCTCGTGAGCACTTTGACAAAGTCTTAGAGTATCTGGCGGGCGAGTACACAGACTTAGAAGATCGCCACGTCTACGCCAAGATTTATTATGACAAAGAGACGGGAGAAATGCGCGCTCGAGGGCGGCTGGCCCGCGTCTTGTATATGACCAACGTGGGCACGATCCCCGATGAGTCTTATATTCTTGTGAAATCAGGCGACAGACGAATTGGGCAGATCGAAGAGGGTTTTTTGGAGATGCTGCGCAAGCACGACACGTTTGTGCTCGGCGGCGAGACCTATAAGTTTCGCTTCTCCCGTGGGATGACCATTCAGGTCGAATCGGCGAGCGAAGAGCGCGCCACCGTGCCCAGTTGGTTCTCAGAGATGCTGCCGCTGAGCTTCGAACTGGCGTTAGACACCCAAGAGTTTCGCTCGGCTCTCTATAAGCTGTTTGCACGTGGAGCTTCCCCCAACGAGATCAAGGCGCACATCCGCTCCGGGTTGCAGCTTGATGAGCGCGGGGTCGAGTCGTTCTATAGATATTTTGCAGAGCAGTACAGATTCTCTCGCTTGCCCCATCGCCGAAAGCTCTTGATCGAGTTCTACACCGAAGGGCTCAAGACGATTGTGATCTTTCACGCGCTCTTTGGGCGGCGCACCAACGATGCGCTCAGTAGAGCTTTGGCGTATCTGGTCGCGCGACGTGAAGATAAAGATATAGAAATTGCCGTCACCGATCACGGCTTTTATTTGGCATACGAGGGCTCAGTGAAAGTGATGGAGGCGTTTGATCTGTTGAAAGAGCGCGATCTGTGCGAAGTGCTGCGCGACGCGCTGCGCGATACCGAGATTTTACGCAGAAGATTCCGGCACTGCGCCACGCGCGCTCTGATGATTTTGCGCAGCTACAAAGGACAACGCAAGTCCGTCGGTCGTCAGCAGATGAAGGCGTATATTTTACAGAACGCCGTCGAGCGCATGGACGAGTATTTCCCGATTCTTACAGAAACTTATCGCGAAGTGATGGAAGATGCGATGGACATCGAGAACGCGCAGAAAGTTATAGACGAGATTCGGTCAGGACAGATTGAGCTGGAAGGCTTTGTGAGTCCCTCGCCGTCGCCCTTTGCGCTGCACATCGTGATGCATTCTCGTTCAGATATTATCAAAGTCGAAGACCGACAGCAGTTCCTGCAGAAGATGTATGAGCGATTGCAGCTCACTCGTTAAGCGAGTAACATAGTGTGAGGAGAAGCTGCTATGATTCATGTAACTGAGGTGTTGAGCAATGAGTACGCGCCACATAGTGATTGAGGTTCCTGAGGAGATCCTGCTTGCAGAAAAGACCGACGAGACGGCTTTTGCCCGCGAATTGCGCATGTTGGCTGCGGTCAAGCTCTACGAGCTAGGAAGGCTCTCATCAGGGCGTGCCGCAGCATTAGCTGGCCTATCCCGCATAGAGTTCTTGCTCGCTCTGGAACGCTACAGGGTCTCCCCGCTGGAAGCCGAAGTGCGCGATTTAGAAGCCCAGAATGCCTAAAGCTATCAGCAATACGTCACCGTTGCTCTATTTGTATCGTGTGGGAACAATTCACTGGCTCCCTCAGTTAGACGGGGATAACCGATAGACACGCTATGTCCAATACTATGCAAAAACTCTTACAAGACTATTATGCGCAGGTCTTTCCTACCAAATCAGGTCTTCAAGTCAAAGAGTTCGCGAACATAACTGATGGCTGGGAGAGCGAGATCTATTCGTTTGTTGCAGAATATGGGCCAGCGACAGGACGCCTGCGCGAAACTCTCGTTTTGCGTCTGTACTCTGGGGAAAATGCGCACACGAAGGCCGCACACGAGTTCCACACTATAAGCCAACTACACCGTGCTGGCTATCCGGTACCGCAAGTATTTCTTGTAGAGCATGAGCACTCCCCCTTCAGAAGACCCTTTGTTATTATGGAGAAAATCGACGGTCAGGTGATGTGGCCGCTCTTGTCCAGTTCATCTCCAGAGAAGCGGCGGTACCTGCTGACGCTGTTCTGCACACTCTTTGTTCAGCTTCATGCGCTCGATTGGCGGCTTTTCGTGGGTGACGCAGATCGTTGCAGCGATCCCTACTTCTCTGTAGACCGATGGCTCGACGGCGCACGCCGAACGCTCAACACCTCTCCCCAAATCGGTTTTCTGCCCATCGTGGAATGGCTGCAAGATCGCCGGGATGACCTGCTCTGTCCACGACCGTCTCCCGTGCATCAAGACTACCATCCCAACAATGTGCTGATGCGCGACGATGGTTCAGCCGTCGTGATTGACTGGACAGGGTTCGACGTTTCAGACGCCCGCTTTGACTTAGGTTGGACGCTGGTGCTGGCTCATGCCTACGCCGGCGAGTATATGTGCTCAAACATTCTCCAAGAGTATGAACGTCTGTCAGAAGCCGTGGTGAAGCATATCGAATGCTTTGAGGTGTGCGCTTGTGCGCGGAGGTTGTTCGATATCGCTGTCTCGCTATCGGCTGGGGCAGAAAGACGAGGGATGCGCCGAGAAGCCATAACTATGATAAAGCAACAGAGAGAAGCGCACCAGAGAGTCTATGACTTGTTACTGGAGCGGACAGAGATACGAATTACAGCCATCGAGAGGCTTTTCGCTTCACTTTCTTGGTGAGTCTTTGCTGAGTGTAGCTGGGGCCGCATCGTTGGTTCTCAGCGTTTGCCTTGCTAGTCCCAGCTCCGTATAATTCTCAGATAAGCCTCATTCAAGAGCCGTTCGCTCGCTGAACCTATGGCCAAGAAGAACCCAAATCAAATGAATCTATGGGAGCATCTCGATGAACTGCGCGCCCGCGTGATCTACTCGCTTCTCGTGATCACCGGCATCGCCATTGTCGCGTATATCTTTCGCGAGCAATTATTGGCGTTCTTGACCGCCCCCTTGCGCCTCGTCAGCGGCTCTCCCCAAGAGTTGCTCAGCCAGCTTGAAGCCTGCAAGAAGCTCATTCTCTCGGAGAGCCAAAAGCTGCCACCAGAAAGCGAGCTTTCGCAGCTGGCCTTCGATTGCAGAAGATTTCTCTTTCACGGCGGGAGCTTGATCTTCATCCGCCCTACGGAAGTCTTTTTTGGGTACATCAAACTGGCACTCTTCACGGGCTTGCTGATCGGCGCGCCCTTTGTCTTATATCAGATCTGGCAATTTATCGTTCCGGCGCTCTTCCCTCACGAGAAAAAATACGCGCGTTACGGCTTCGCTATCGGCGCGGGCCTCTTCTATCTGGGAGCGTTCGGTTGTCTCTTCTTCGTCGTCCCCACAGCCGTCAGATTCTTCGTAGGGTTGGGGGGCCCTTATCTGCAAGCGACGTTTACGTTCGATCACTATATCTCGTTTATCTTATGGATGATGCTCGGCTTTGGGCTCGCTTTCGAGTTGCCGATGGTGCTCTTTCTCTTGGCGAGGATCGGGCTGGTCAGCCATGCGTTCTTGCGGGAAAACCGCAAATATGCTATTGTTTTAGCGTTCGTGATGGGGGCGTTTCTGACGCCGACGCCGGATCCGTTTACCCAAACGGCGATGGCCATCCCGTTGATCATTCTTTACGAAGCCACGCTCTGGGTTATCAAGTGGACAGAACGCAAGCGAGAAACAGAGATCGTTACTGAGAATTGACCAAGGAGGACGACGATGGGAGTCAGCGATCTGGGCAAAGGGAAAGTGATCGAATACGAAGGCGAATTGTGGGTCATCGAAGAGTACGCGCACGTCAAGAAAGCACAAGGGCGCCCAGTGGCCCAGTGTCGGCTGCGCCATCTCAAGACGGGCAAGGTCATCCCGCAGAATTTCTTCGACTCGGCTCCGGTCAAGATTGTCCGTCTAGACGAGCGCCCCATGCAATATCTCTACAGCAGTGGGAATCTCTATACGTTTATGGACACAGAAACATTTGATCAGTACACGCTAACTGAAGAACACGTCAGCGATGCCAAGCCCTATCTGAAAGATAATATGGAAGTCTCGGGCTTGTTTTACAATGACGCTTTTGTGCGCGTCGGGATGCCCATTACTATAGAGCTGCAAGTGAGGCAGACCGATCCCGGCGTGCGCGGCGACACGGTCAGCAACGTGATGAAACCGGCGATCTTAGAGACGGGCCTAGAGCTTAAAGTGCCGCTCTTTATTCATACGGGCGATTGGGTCAAAGTGGACACGCGCACGGGCGAGTATATCGAGCGCGTTCTTCGGTGAGTAGAAGAATTATGGCTTCACGCAGCGGACGTCCTCTGCCCCAAGCCAAGCGCGCGCTGCGCAGCAGTCGGATCTCGATTGCCGAAGAAGTGATCGGAGCGATCGCCAGCATTGCGGCTAAAGAAGTTCCGGGGGTCAGCGGGCTGAAGGGCAGCGTCATTGACGGCTTGGCGGCGATCTTGGGAGAAGAGCGTCAAGGGAAGGGCGTCGCTGCACAACTGACGGGAGATCAGTCTATTCGCGTGCGCCTGAAGCTCGTGGTGCAGTACGATTACCCGCTGGCGGAAGTGGCCCGCAAGGTGCAGGCCAAGGTCAAAGAAGAAATAGAAGGGATGACCGGCCTGCGCGTGAGCGCCGTAGATGTTTATATACAAGAACTCGATCTTGGCGATGCTCTTGAAAGTGAGCAACTGCCGAAGAAGAAGCAGCAGCAGAAGAAGAAGGAGGCGAAAGATTCGTGAAGCGCACATCGGATTCTTTAATTGAATTGTTATATCTGGGAGCCTTTCTGGCCAGTTGGGTAGGAGTGACCGTGCTCTTGCTCTTGGCTTTCAGAGCCATCGAGTGGAAGTTCTTGCTCGAACTTCTCTATAACGATAATAATATCTGGGTCATTGTACTACTTGATCTCTTTGCGGCTGTCTTCTTTTTGATGGGGATCTATTTCTTGGCGCAGCTTATTCAGAGGCGTCGGCGCTGGCGACATATCCAACACGAGAGCCCTCGAGGCCCTGTAGAAATTTCGCTCTTTGCGATTCGCTCTTATATAGAAAAACTGCTCCAGCAGGACTTTGGCTTGGCGCGCTTTCGCGTGGCCTTGGAGAAGAAGGGCGACGGGCTGGAAGTGCTCGTCCGGGCAGAACTGCCGGTGGGCGACAATGTTCTGAGCACAGCAGAGCGCATTCAGAAGAGCATCGAAGAGAGCGTAGAAGACCGTGTGGGCGTCAAAGTGCGGCGCGTGCAGATTATAGCGGCGGGGATCGTCGCCAAAGCTTCCGAAGAGAAGCCGCTCTTCCAAGGAGAACTTGAGTGATAGATCGTCTGACTCCCAGCGTGGTGGGTGCGCTTATCGGGGTAGCCATCGGGCTGCTCTGGCACTGGCTTCGAGCAGAGCTCTTCTTGGTCATAGGCTTGGCCGTCGTCGGGTTCGTGATCGGCAAGCTGTTGGAATCGGACGAGATTCGCGAGCGGATTCGCGATCTCTTCTCTTCACTTTATAGATAGATGAAGACGCTCTCTCGTCACGCTGCCCGCGAACGCATTCTCAAATTGCTCTTCCAGCGCGACTTTCGCCCCATCTCCGGCGACGAGCTTTGCGAGGAAGACAGCTACGTACGGGAGATCGCTGCCGGGGTGAGCGAAAAACAACCGGAGATTGATCGGCTCATCGCACGTCGGGCCGAAGGCTGGCGCTTGGAGCGCTTACACACCGTGGATCGCAATATTTTGAGATTGGCTATCTATGAGCTGCTCTATCGCGACGATGTCCCCCCCGAGGTCGTCATCAACGAAGCCGTCGAACTCGCCAAAAAATATGGAGGCGAGCATTCGCCCGTTTTTGTTAACGGCATTCTAGATCGCATCTGGAAGGAGTTGCGCCCCCAATAATGGAGATCCTAGTGACCGGCGGCGCGGGCTTTGTCGGCTCGCACGTGGTGGATGCTTATATCGCGCAGGGCCATAGAGTTCTCGTCGTAGATGATCTCTCGACGGGCAAGCGCGAGAACGTCAACCCCAAAGCGAACTTTTATCAGATAGACATTACAGATTTTGAAGAGTTGCGCAGGGTCTTCTCTCAAGAAAAGATTGATCTGATCAATCATCACGCCGCCCAGATAGACCCGCGCCTCTCTGTGGACGATCCGCGCTTGGACGCCCGCATTAATCTAATAGGACTGCTCAATCTCTTGGAGTGCTGTAAAGAGTTCTCTGTTCATAAGATCATCTTTGCTTCTTCGGGCGGGGTGCTCTACGGCGACGCCGAGAAGATCCCCTCGCCGGAAGAGAGCCCCAAGCAGCCCATCAGCCCCTACGGAGTCGCCAAGCTGGCCGGCGAGCTCTATCTCTTCAGCGCGAAGCACACGCATAATCTAGAATATATAGCGTTGCGCTACGCCAACGTTTACGGGCCGCGCCAGCCCGCCAAGGGCGACGGCAACGTCGTGAGCACCTTTGCGCGTCTGTTGGCTAAGGGCCAGCCCGTGACGATCTTCGGTGACGGCGAACAGACACGAGATTTTGTCTTCGTCGGCGATGTCGCTCAAGCCAATCTCTTGGCGACCGAAAAGATCTCCGAGCTGAATCGTCGTCCGTTGCGCTCGTTGGACGATTTGGCGTTTAATATCGGGACGGGACGGGAGACGAGCGTCAATCAGCTCTTTGTGAAATTAAGAGCCCAGCTTAAGCAACAGAGTGAGGCGCGTTACGTGACACCAAGAGCCGGTGAAGTGCGTCGCAACGCTCTAGAGATTACTAAAGCGCAGCGTCTATTGGGATTCGCGCCGCGAGTTGCTCTGGACGAGGGTTTATATCAAACGGTGCGCTGGGTGCAACGACTGTGAGAACTTGGGCGGAGTGTATGACAGATTACCGACAGAACGGGGTGTACGTCGTTATAGTGAAGATGTGGAATCACCTCCTTGGGCTTGGTCGGGGGAGGCCTCGACCAAGTGTCGCTAACCCTCTCACCTCCTAGGGCGGCTGGTAGCCGCCCTTTGGGTGTTAATCCCACAGACGTCCGCTGCGGCAGATCAAACCGAGGGCTTCAAGATAAGAGAGGCAACGCTCGCGACGGCGGAGCCAGCGCAGGTGCCCTTCGCGCGCATCGAACTCATCGCGATAGGCTTCGAGTTCGACCGCACCGTGTCCGGTGCCCCGCTGCAAAACATAGCAATAAGACTTGAACCGGTCGGCGCTGCCGGTGGTGCGGACTTCAATCTCTTTGCCGTCGCGCTCGGCGATCTTGCCGCGTAAGAGCAATTCAGAGTTGACCATAGACACCGTCATTCCAAAGATCACTAGCGCTTTACTATAGCACACTTGCACTTTGGGTTCAAATATTAGACAAAGCTGTGCAAGCTCGCCACAAAATAATTGATCCCGATCCACGCGTAGAGCACCGCCAAGTAACCAAAAATCGAGAGCCAACCGACCAGTCCGCCACGCCAACCGGGATCTCGCGCTCCCCAGGTCAGTCTGGCGTGCAGATAGATCGCATAGACTAACGAGGTCACGAGCATCGCCGTCTCTTTGGGGTCCCAGCCCCAGTAGCGACTCCACGCCTGCTCCGCCCAGATTCCACCAAAGACCACCCCTCCAATCGTATAGAACGGAAACCCGATAGCATTGCAGCGATAGATCATCTCTTCGATGCTCTCTAATGGCTCCCACGCGAGAGACTTACTCTCTCTTCTCTGCACAAAGAGCAGGAGCCAGCCGAATCCCGCGCAGAGCGTCAGCAGAAGAACAACTGCCGCGAGCATCTTCATCGGCTGCAACGTGGCAAAGAGCGGGATCACCCCGAAGATCATCCCGACGATGACAGTCAGCAGCGCCCCGAACAAGAGAAAGAGAGTCTTCTCATAGCGTCGCCACAGATAGACGAGCGTCGCGCCAAAGCCGCTGGTGAAGAACGCGATCCCGATCACCATAAAGAGCACATGGATCGTCAGCCAATAGCTCTGTAGGCTCGCCGGGACTCCCGTTGGGGCGCTGGGGGCAAAGCTCGGCGAGGCCGCTACCGAGAGCATCACAAAAGCTGCGCCTGTCACAAACAGCCCCACTTCTCTCAGGCCGAACTTCCGCTCGACCCAGAGATAGATCAAGGGGATCAACCAAGCGAAAAACGTCAAAGTTTCATAGGTCGTCGAGAGCGGCAGAAAGAAGATTTTGACCCATTGAGAAGCGTTGCCCAGCTCGATAGCGCGAAAGAGCACTCCTAACGTTGAGAAGATCAGACTGACGACGAGCGCGCGGGTTGCCCACCGACCCCAGTCAATATTTGAAGGACTCCATGAGGCACTTGAGGCGACAATGCCCAGTCTCGTTTCACCCTCACCCTGCACCCTCTCCCTAGCAGGGAGAGGGGAGGGGTGAGGGTTGTTTTTCAGGACCACATAGAGCAGATAGAGCACAAACGTCGCGAGATAGCTCAACGTGCTCAGATAGAAGAAGAAGACACTGGTGTAGCGCATAGTTCCTCCTTTGGGATAATCTTTTGGATCTCGTTGACCAAGCGCTCGAATTCTTGTGCGAAGGCGCGCGGGCGGTTCCGCGCCATCCCGCCAATCACAATCTCACTCTCCCCGAAGTGAACCCAAATCTGTTGATGCTTGAAGTAGATATGCACCGAGAGCCCTAGGACTACCAAGAGAAAACCGAAATAGACAATCGGAAGACCGGGGTCTTTGGTGATCTGTAGTCCCGTAAATTCCGGAGCGGTCATCCCCACCAAGCGCACGCGATAGGGAGTTGCGCCGCTCACACGGGCCATCGAGCTCTCCCAGAACTGTTGCATCTCGGCGCGCGAAAAAGCCCAGGTGCGCATCAGTCTCGTCCCCTGAAGGTCGAAGATCTCTATATAAGTTCCCGGATTCTCCAAGCGCTGCGTGCGACTGTAGGCGATTAAGTTCTCCGTGAGCGCAAAATCAGGGAGAAACGCGCCGACCTTCACAAGGAGCTTCTCTTCTGGGATTTCAAAGCCGTCGTCCACAGTGCCCGCGAACTCGCCCAGTTCGCTCCCGTCGGCCCGCGAGATCGCCAGCGTGACGCGCGCGGCCCCTTGCCAATCCGTGCCAAACGCCGACTGATAGACATTATAGCCCTCATAGCGCAAGGGGGCGTTCACTTCTATCGTCTGGGTGAAGACTTCTCGGTCGTTCTCTATGACGGTGATCTCGCTGTGCCAGTCCATGACGCGCTCGGTGTCCTCATAGTTCTCGCTCCAGAATCGGTTCACTTTCAGTTGAAAATCTGCGCCCGGCAGTTCGATCAGGCTCCCCTGGTGCGCAATTTCAAACGCTCTAAATCCTGCGAGCATCGTGGTCAGCCCGCCGAAGATGACCACCAAGAGCGCGATATGAAAGAGATCGATTCCGAAGCGCTCCCAGCGCCACTTCTCCGCGAGCAGTTGCGTAGATTCCCGACGGACACGGTAGCCGCGCCGCTGCAAGTCTCTCTCTAGGCTCGGCACCGTATCGGAGGTCACTGGGCCTTCCCAAGAGCGCGTGTGCTCCAAGCGTTTGAGCGCGTCGGGGGGCAGGGCCAGCATGGGGAGCTTCCAGTAGCGCCACGAGGCGCGCAGGCGCTTCACGGTACAAGCCGTGAGATTGAGCGTGAAGAGCGCCATCACAAAGAGAAAGTACCACGAGCCGAAAATATCCGTGAGCTGAAGCTGTTTGAGAATCTGATAGCCCTCGAAGCCGAAGCGCGCGATATAGTCCACTTCGCGGGTAAAAGTCTCTTGAGGGATGAGCGTGCCCACAAAAGAGAAGAGCGCGATGAGCGAGATCAGTACGATCGCCAGCGTAATAGACGTGAAGAATCTATAGAGGTCTTGTCCGATCTCTCTGAAGAACGTTCTCATGGCGATGTGTTCTCTTGGTCGAGGGCACGGGTAGTCTTCTGGAAGGCCGCGACCATATCGGCCTTGGTCATGGAGCCCAGCCATTTGCCTCTGATGATGCCCTCTTCGTCAATGAAGAACGACGTGGGCAGGCCCGTCAGGCCGTAGCGCACGAAGATCTTTCCGTCTGTATCGAGCAGATTCAGATAAGAGACGCCGTATTCGCTTAAGAAGCGCTCGGCCTCGTCGCGGGTGTTGTTCCAATTGACGCCGACTACGGAGATCTTGTCGCCGTGCTCTTGGGCGAACGCTTGCAGCTCGGGCTTCTCTTTGCGACAGGGCGGGCACCAAGTAGCCCAGAAATTGAGCAAGATCGGCCTGCCCCGCAGATCGCCCAGACGCACGCTCTTGCCGTTGAGGTCTGCCAATTCAAAATCAGGGGCGCGGAAGCCCAGATAAGGACCCTCTTCGTCGCGGTGAATCTGAGCGCCCTTATCCAAGAACGTCCCTTGGTTGAATCTTAAAACAAACTCATTGAGTTGATCTTCTCGACGGAGCGCGCCGGGGACTTGGGGGCCGGTGTTGTAGAAAAAGTACAGATACGTGATGAAGCTCGCCCAGCCGGCGCCAATCACTATAAGAGCTCCAATGAGCAGTCTTCTCAGCACGTTCAGCTTCACCCCTTCTTGGTAAATTATAGTAACTCGGACTGTTTTTATCAACGTTGAGGCGGACTCTTTCGATTTCACAAAAAGCCCTCGCTGAGTTATAATAAGTTCGCCCAGGTGAACTCTAAGAGGGATGACTAAGCAACGGCTTGACCTGCTCCTTGTGAAGCATGGGCTGTTCCTCACCCGCGCGCAGGCGCAGCGTGCCATCTCCGCTGGGCTTGTACTCGTCAACGGCCAGATCATAGATAAGCCCGGCGCTCAAGTCCCCGTTGATGCTCGCATTGGAGTCAAAGAAAAGCTGCGCTACGTCAGCCAAGGCGGCCTGAAATTAGAGAAAGCGCTTCGCGCATTTCAGATAGATGTCACAGAGAAAGTCTGCTTGGACGTCGGCGCTTCGACCGGAGGATTCACGGACTGTCTACTCCAGCACGGCGCGAAAAGAGTCTACGCCCTAGACGTTGGCAAGGGGCAGTTAGATTGGAAGCTGCGCACCGATCCCAGAGTGATTGTTCTAGAAGAGATCAACGCTCGATCTCTCAAGCCCGAACAGATCGGCGAACTCGTAGACCTAGCGACTATAGACGTCTCGTTCATCTCGCTGAAGCTGATCGTGCCCCCGCTGAAAGAGATCGTGAAGCCCAAGGGCGATCTGATCTCTCTGGTCAAGCCCCAGTTCGAAGCGGGACGAGAGCACGTCGCGCGCGGCGGCGTCGTCAAAGATTTTTCAGTGCATCGGCGCGTGCTGGAGGAGCTGACTCGGTTTATCACCGATGAACTTGCACTCTCGGTGGTGAACGCGACCTACTCGCCGATCAAGGGGCCGGCGGGAAATATAGAATTTTTCTTGCATATCAAGAACGAACCGCACCAGAGCCAATCTATAGATTGGGCAACGCTAGTCACCGAGGCCCATCAGAGCTTATAATCTCTGCTCAGGAGAATCGAAGATGCTGATCGTTGGTCTAGCCGGAGGCATCGCCACAGGCAAGAGCCTCATCGTCCAAGAGGCCGCGAAGCTCCCCGGCGTCGCCGTCGTTGACGCTGATAAGATCGCTTGGGAGACCTACGCCAAGGGCACTGAAGTCTACCAAAAGCTCGTGGCACGCTTTGGACAGAGCATTCTCACATCGGAAGGGGCGATAGATCGCAAGAAGCTGGGAGCGCTTATATTCAGCGACCCTCAGGCACGCGACTATCTCAACTCCATTGTCCACCCTGCTGTGCGGCAAAAGCTCACAGAAGTAGCCCAAGAACATCGCGCCCGGGGGACAAAACTCTTGGTGATCGAAGCGGCGCTACTGTTAGAATCGCCTTATGCCAATAAGAATTTCTTTCAGTATGTGATATTCGTGCACGCGTCGCGCGAGGCCCAGATCGAGCGACTGATGAAGCGCAACGGGCTCTCTTATGAAGAGGCCCGCACACGCGTCGAAGCGCGCGCGCCTTCGGAGCAGCTCATCCCCTTGGCCGATTTTGTCATAGACGCTTCCGAGACCATCGAGAAGACTCTAGACCAGACAAGAGAGATCTTTCGTTCACTCCTCGCACGCGCCTAGACAGTTGTCTCTTGGCTTGGGTACCGACTCCCGTCCCCACTTCAGACACCCCTCCTCGGTTCTATAAAAAAACCCTCTATACTCAAGCCATCTTCTAAACATTGGCGGAAACCTCCGAAGCAGTGATCCCTGATCTGTTGAGCACAGATCGGGGGTCGCTTTTTTTGACACGCTCTCTGTGCGACATCTGTCTCTTCAGTATGTCTCGGACTTCGTCACCTATCGCGTCTGGTGCGCTTCTCTAGGGCGGGTGCTATCTGTAAAGTTGTGCTGCTTATGAGGCACGCAAGAACGATAACAGAGTGGAGCATCTTGGGGCTCACGGCGCTGATGCTGCTGAGCTTGGGCTGGTCGGCACACCGCCCTTACTATAACTTGGCTGTGGCTGCCTCGGTCACTTCTACTACAGCGACCGCCCACCCAGAGCCAGCCCTGATTGCATCACCCTCTCAACAGATCGAGGATGATTTCATCAACCCGCAAGCTTTCTCGTCCCAGCGAACTGAAGCTCAGAAAGAGAGCCGCCCGATTCTGCCCGGAGAGTCTGTGCGCCTTGAGCCGATTACGCCTTTAACTGTCTCAGCTACAGGCCGCTTGGAATTTATCGCTCTTGTGAAGAACTCTCAAAACGCGGACTGGCGCGTTGTAGGTGAGCTGCGCGTCCTCAAGAGCGATGGAACCGAAGAGATTCTGCTCAAGCCGCGCGCCGTGACGCTGCGCAAGTTCCAAACGCTGCGCTTGCCCGCCGGATTTGCTGCCAAGCGCTTCCCCGCAGGGCCAACAGAATTTATCGCGATCTTACGAAATCTCTCCGGTCAAGAGATTGATCGCGCCCGCGTGACCTTTACGATTGAGCGTTAGCAATCAGGGCGAGCACATCGGTTCGCCCCTACTTCCATTTGATCGTGCATCCCACGGGCGGAGTATCTTTCAGCGTCGGCTCTTTCCCGGCCAACAGAGCATCGAGAGCATCTTTGAGATAGCGCTTGCCGACTTTATTGGGGTCTTCGACGTTATCGTCAATCGCGCCGTGATAGCGCAGTCTCATAGAGCCATCGAACAAGAAGACTTCGGGGGTGCGTTGGGCTGTGTAGGCTCTGGCGATCTGCTGGGTCTCATCATAGAGATACGGGAAGGGATAGCCCTTCTCTTTGGCTCGTCTTATCATATTGTCGAAGCTGTCTTCGGGGTACTTCACGGGGTCATTGGAGCTGATCACAAGAACTGAGACGCCCTTAGGCTCATACTCTTTGGCCAGCGCGATCATGCGATCTTCGTAGGCCTTGACATAGGGACAATGATTGCAGCTGAAGATGACCGCGACGGCTTTTTTGCTCTTATAATCTGAGAGCTTATAGATCTTGCCGTCCACGCCTTTGAGCTGAAAGTCTGGAGCTTGGTCGCCGTACTTGAGCATGGGAAAATCACCTCTTGCTATTATTATGCCGAATGACCTTGAAGTTCTCCAACTTCATCCGTAGCTTACCCTCTTCGCGCTTCTTCTCAATATGAGGTTTTATCTGATTTTGAGGCAAACTATAATAATGATCCAAGTCTGCTATGGCTAGTTCGAGCGACATACAAATCTCTCGAAAGGCATCTTCCTCCTTAATTTGTTCAGTGGGCTCCATAATTCGTTTCTTCCATTCACCAGAGTATAATGATCGAGTCCTTAGATCGTTCAGGTGCCCATTTTCTACACGCTTCAACCATTCTAGAAACTCCTGCCGACCAAGCGTTTCATATCCTTTACTAGTACTAGATAAGGCCACGAACGTGGCATGTTTGAGCTTGACTGCGTGATCCTCTAGCCACTTGTCTACTACCTTGTCTAATTCTTGCCCTTCCCTCTCGTAGTAGTCCGTATTTCTTAACACGAAGTCAACTCCAGAGACTTTGGCGCACTCTTCCATCGCTGTAATGGCAAGAAAACATGCTGTTGGATAGGATTGAGATCGGTACGCATTAATTGCATCGTCGATTAATCGCAATGCATTATGCCAAGCTGCAACTTTCAAGTCTTCCAGCTTCGTGACAATATCTATATTACGCCCTATAAACTTGCCCTTAGATGCATGTTTAGAACTTGGGAGCTTACTCATAGTAATTAATCACCGCCTCACGTCTCTTTCTCTAGAATCTTGCGAATCTGTGGCTTGACTTGGGGAATACGCTCTTTGATCGTCCGCCAAACCACCTCGTAGTCCACTCCAAAGTATCCGTGAATGAGACGATCTCTCATGCCTGCCATATCGCTCCAAGGCACTTCGGGATACTTTTGGCGAACCTCACTGGAAAGCTGCTTCGTCGCCTCGCCAATGATTTCAAATTTCTTGACAACCGCACTGGCTGTCTTGTCATCTTTTTCAAAATCATCTTGGTTCATTCCTTGCACGAAAGCCTCGATGCTGTCTAAAGCGTCAAGAATATCTTTCAAGTAGAGCCGATAGTCTCTCACAGCATCGCCACCTCCCTGAGCACTTGCTCACGAAGCTCTGGTCGTAGAGCACGACGAGAGACAATATCCACTTTTCTTTTCAGCTGCTCTTCCAAAAAATTCGCCAGCCTCACCACATCAAATAAGTCAGCTGTATCATCAAACTCCACCAGAATATCAATATCGCTTGCCTCACGCTGCTCCCCACGCACGAATGAGCCAAACAGCCCAAGCTCACGTACTTTGTAATGAACTTGCAGCTCCGACTTGAGAGCTTTCAGCTTTTGCACAATCTCTTCTTTGGCACTCATGACTCTTACAGTCTACCCTGACTTGTCGTACCAGACAAGTCACCCGCTGGACGAGCCAGCGTGCGCTCTGTACAATAATCTTAATTATGCCCAAACCCACGATCACCATCGAATATTGCGAAGAGTGTATGTATCTGAAACCGGCGCTGGAGGCCGCGCACAAAATCTTAGAGAGCTGCGCCGATAGAGTCGAAGCTGTGGCGCTTAAGCCCGGACACGACGGGGTCTTCCGCGTCACATCTGAAAATATTCTTATTATGGAGATGAGCGACGAGGGCCTGCCCCATGCCGAGAGAGTCGCTCACGCCGTCGCAAAGTTCTTGGAGAAGGCCCTCACTCCGCCCGGCGGGCACCCCTCTCCCGTAGGCAACCTACGGGAGAGGGGCCGGGGGTGAGGGCCATGAAGATCAAACGCGGCTTATTTCTCGGACGCTTCCAGCCCTACCACAACGGCCATCACGCCGGCATCAGGCAGATCTTCGAGAGCAAAGAGATCGACGAATTGATTATCGCCATCGGCTCGGCTCAAGAGAGTCATACACTCAAAGATCCCTTCACTGCCGGCGAACGCATTATGATGATCACGAAAGCTTTAGAAGACTTAAAACCCCCGATCATGACCTACGTGCTGCCCATCGAAGATATCGAGCGCAACTCTCTTTATGTTGCGCATATTCGCAGCTTGACTCCGGCGTTCGAAATTGTTTATTCTAATAATTCTCTGGTGCAACAGCTCTTCGAAGAACGGGGACTGATCGTGCGTCCTCTGCCCTTCGTCGAACGTGCCCAGTGGGACGGCACCAAGATCCGCAAGCTGATGGTGCAATACGATGCCCGCTGGCACCACTTTGTCCCCGAAGCTGTCGCCAAAGTCGTCAATGAGATTCACGGCCTTGAGCGCCTTCGCCGCATCGCTCAGAACGATAAATAAATATGCCCTTAAATATCCCCGTCAAACAGAATAAGAAACTCGAAACGGTCGTCCAGCGCATCAACGAGAATATAACGATCAGTACGTATTGGTACTGCTCGAACATCACGGCTATTGATCGCATGGGGATCAACGATCACGGCCCGGTGCACATCAGAATCGTGGCCAATCTCGCTCTGAAGATCTTGCGAATGCTCATAGAAGCTAACGTGCAGCCCAGCGTCGAGAAGCACCATAAGCTGACCAGAGACGATGCCGAAGTCATCGTCGTGCTGGCGGCGGCTTTGCACGATATAGGCCATATCGTCCACCGTGCGAATCACGAGCCGTTCTCAGTAGCCCTAGCGGCCAATCTTCTGTCGGAACTGCTAGTGGGGCTCTACGAGCCGCGCGAGCGTGCTATTATCACGGCTGAAGTCTTACACGCCATCTACGCGCATGACACGCATGTAGAGCCGCTGACTGTTGAAGCGGGAGCGCTGAAGATCGCCGATGCTTTAGATATGGAAGAAGGGCGCGCGCGGATTCCCTTCAAAGCGGGCTCATTAACTATTCATGCCGTCTCGGCTACGGCCATCGAAGATGTTCAAATCCGCAAGGGCGATAAGCGCCCCATCTGCATAGAGATCAAGATGTCCAACTCCGCGGGGATCTTTCAGATTGACAATCTTCTAAAAGAAAAGCTTAAACGCTCCGGATTGGCGGAGTATTTCGAAATTCGCGCGGAGATCACGGGAGAAGAGAAGAAACTCATCGAGCGCTACGAACTCTGATCAATCTTGGATAAGCCCATATCCAGTTGCTCTGGTGCCAGAATTCCGCCGGAGACGACCATCTTGAGCGCGTCTTCTACGGAGACTGAAGTCGCATGGACGTTTTCTTTAGGAAGAAATTGCAGAAATCCCGATGTCGGGTTAGGGGTCGTTGGCACATAGACGCGCACCCATTGGCGTCCGTCGCTTGTTTGGATCGTTCCTACTTGGAAGGCTACCGTCCATAGACCCGGCGACGGGAATTCAACGAGGACCACTCGTTGAAAGGCAGGTTGCTCTGAGCGCGAGAGTGTCCGTACGACTTGGCGTGCAGAATTATAGATACTGTTCACTAAAGGCATACGTTGCAGCAAAGATTCTCCAAATTCCAAAAACCTGCGACCAAAGACATTTGCCGCCAGCACGCCGCTTCCGTAGAGCAGCAAGAGCGTCAAGACCAGACCGACGCCGGGGGGCAGCTCCCAGCCGAAGGCGGGCCGCCAGAAGAGATTGAGCAGCGAGCGCAACGGACCGTCCAAGAGACCGTAGAGAAGCTGCAAGACCCAGATCGTGAGTATCGCGGGCACGACAAAGACGATACCCGTGAGCATTCGGGAGTAGACGTGATGCCAGATGCGCCGGAAGGGAGTTTCCATAGCTCTGTTATTCTACCGAAAAGCGAGCTAGAAGATCACCCAGAGCAGATACAGAAAGATCGCGGCGGGGATCGTCGCCGCCAGCGTGAGAGGGACTCTTTGCCCGCCTTGCCCCATATAGGCCATGTAACTTTGCATAGTTGACTACAGAGAGTTTTAACGGTGCATGAAGACCAAATATGTTCCCAAAAGATAAACTACTAGAATAACTATAGACTCGAGGCTCACTCTTCCGAACCGACCAGGGATAGGCGAGAGGAGTCCCAACGCGACAATTCCGCTGAGCAGAAGCCCCACCAAAGCCGTGATCGCATGGGTTGGACTGCCCGCTGAGATAATATAACCCTCGCGATAGAAGATGTCAGAGACCAATAAGATGTTCATATTGAAGATATTGCTCCCCAAGACGTTGCCCACGGCAAGATCAATAGCTCCCATTCGTATAGCGATGATGCTGGTGACCAATTCCGGAGCCGAGGTGGTAAGAGCCACGAGGGTCGTCCCGATGAACGTGCCGCCCAATCCCGTGGCAGTGGCGATCACATCGGCAGACGCGCTCAAGAAGACTGCTGCAACGACGACGAAGCTTGCAGAGATAAAAAAACGCCCCCAGACACGAGCCAGGCTTTCCTGAGGAAGAACCTCCGTGTGCTCTAAGGGTGAAGGGTTGGCCTTTCCCCTTTGGCGCAGCACATGCAACCCTAAGAGATAGATACCCAAGATTATATAAATCTCTATACCAACTCCAAGAAATCCGATATTCGGGCGGGTCAAGATGGCCAGAGCCGCGATAGTTGCCAAGAGCATCCCTAGCAGGGCCGTCACCAGGTGCGATTGTGAAGCGGCAGCCAGCAATGGTCCTCGTCCCCAAATGAGACCTCCAACGGCAAGAATCGTCATATTGTAGATATTGCTGCCAAACAGATCCCCCAGCGCAATCTCTACCAATCCCATCGCAGCGGCAGAGGCTTCAGTGGCCACCTCAGGCAGCGAAGTCGTAGCTGCCAATAAAACACTGCCAATGAAGACCCGTCCGATCCCTGTTTTTACAGCAATAATATCAGCGGCTTTCGTCAGGCCCCAACCGGCGAACACAATGACCCCCGCACATGCGAGCAAGACACCCCAAGCGAGTTCATAACTCATAATTATTTATTAACATTTTAGCGAGAACTCCCCTCGTTGGCAAGAAGAAAGCCGAAGATCAGCCAGACCCGACTGTAATGGGTCAAGAGATGGTTACCAGGGCCCAGCACCCAATCTGTCGAGAGCCGATCCAACACCATGGGCGGCAGCACCGCAAATTCCTTGGGCACCTTCACCCCCAGCTCCCGCAGCTTGCGCCACGGACTACCTCC
>JAJHSH010000016.1 GCA_022683945.1 Candidatus Acetothermia bacterium
ATTTGAGGTCGTAGACCGCGTGCTTGGCGCGTTTGACGGAGCTCACTCCGGGTATTGTAACGGCGGGATTCGCCTGCGGCGAATCTCTGCTTTCCTCCCCCCAGCAAGCTGGGGGGTATCCAGCAGAGGATTTCTATGAACTACTGGACGAAGCCAATGAGTTACTGCACGCCCAATTAGGCTTGCCCCGCTTTGACGAAAGCCTTGTGCCGTACCTGCCCGCGCCGACCACACTGCGCCTGCCTAGCCATCGTCCCGAAATACCCCACCCCAAAGCATTTAGCATTCAGGCGTCTGAACTGGCAGACCGCTTTGACGCCTCTTTCCACGTGCCGATTGCAAGAACAGCAATTAAACTATTGCGTGAAGGGAAATATGAACCTACACGGCTTGAAAAGATTGCCGCCGATATAGTTGTTGCGCCACGCTTCAAACGAATCTATGTATCTAAAGAATACGGTGTCCCCTTCCTACAAGGTTCGCACTTGCCGCAAATGCGCCCCTATGATTTGAAGTATCTTTCACGCACAAAACAGAAAGGCTTGGAACGTTGGATTATTCGTAAGGGATGGGTTCTGGTCACTTGTTCCGGCACAATCGGACGGGTAGGTTTAGTCTCCTCGTATATGGATAAGTGGGCGGCATCCCAACACTTACTGCGTATCGTTCCTGACTACAATCAAGGACACCCTGCTTATATTGCTGCATTTCTGATGACTCCATACGGACAACATCAGTTGACAGCGAAAATCTACGGTGGTGTCGTAGATGAGTTAACCGAAGAAGACACAAGCGCCGTTTGGATACCGAATGCTCCGCAAGAGATACAACAGGGGATTGGCAAACGAGTTGTAGAAGCCTTTGAGAAAAAGGACGAAGCCAGCACGATAGAAGAAGCCGCTATTCGTAAAGTAGAAAGCCTTTTGCAAGGCGGCGGGTTTGGCTCAGCAATCACACGCGGCGCGGCGAGAAGCCAAAGCCCTGCTGGGAAAAGCTAAGCGAGCCGTAGAGATGGCCCTAAAAGAAGGCGAAGACAGGTCAATAGAGTTTCCGGCTGATCCGTAGCAACTCATTCCGACAGGAGACATTCGTCACCTCTCCGTTCCCCGCTCCCCGTCCGCTATTTACAGTGGCTAAAAGTTTTCCCAAATCTCTGATTTTCCCAAAGAGCTAAAAGAAGACAGAGCTTGGAGTTGAGTGTATAATGGCCCTCGTGGTGGGAGGATTCTTCGGTGCGCTTGGTCTGAGTCTGGTCTTCACTTGGCTCAGTCAGCATTGGGCGCGGCGCTTGGGGTTGCGAGATTACCCCGATGATGCCCATAAGCAACACGGTCGCGTTGTCGCGCTGGGCGGCTGGGTGCTCGCTCTGGCAACGCTGCCCATCTTCTTCGTGTCGCGTGAGCTATGGGGATTGTGGCTGGCCGGCCTGATCGCGCTCACAACAGGACTACTCGATGATCGCTTCGGCTTGAGCCCCCGACAGAAGCTCTTAGGGCAGTCTGCTGCAGCGCTGGTCGCGCTCTTCGTCGCTCATTGGGAGATCCGTTCGCTGAGCTTTGTGGGACGAGAGATCGCGCTCGGCTGGCTCTCTCTTCCGTTTACGTTCTTCTGGATCGTCGGTGCGATCAATGCGCTCAATCTCGTTGACGGACTAGATGGGCTGGCCGCGGGAGTCGGGCTGATGATCTGTCTTGCGCTCGCGATGGCAACGGGGCCGGAGAACAGCCAAGGGTTGGTGGTGCTATGGAGTTTCGCCGGGGCGCTGCTGGGCTTTCTTGTTTTTAATTTCTGGCCGGCGCGCGTCTTCTTGGGAGACAGTGGCGCACACTTTCTCGGCTACTGGCTCGCGATCTTCTCTGCGGGGGTTTTTCAAGCTCAGCTTGCTGCACCGCCGGAGCGCCTCCCCATTGTCGTCTCGGTGCTGATGCTGGGGTTGCCCATCTTGGACACGGCTTGGGCGATTATCAGACGTCTTGCTGCACGCAAGCCTGTCTTTCAGGCCGACCGAGGGCATCTGCATCATCGTCTTTTAGCGCTCGGTTGGGGAGAGCGTGCGACTGTGATCGTTCTTTATGCCATAACAGCTATCTTTTGCGCGCTAGCGCTGGTTTCACTAAAAATCCGGTAACGCTGCGGGTGGCCGGGGCTCTTCGTCATCACTGAGGAGACAGTACTTAAAGCCTCCATAGACCACAAACTGATAGTATTTCCAGATCACGTCAATCGAGTGAAAGCCGGCGATCTCCAAGAGCGCGAGTTGGGTCTTGAGGGTTGAGAGGTTATCTCCGGAGCCTGACTGCGTCTCGGCGTCGAGAGCGTTCAGCTCGACGCCTTGGGTGCTGGCGTGTTCGGCACGTACTTGGTCGTGCAGAAACGTGTGTCGGTCGGATTCAAAGAGCACGACATCGCCGTTGACGAACCAGCCCTCTTTTTTGAGAGCTTTATGAATCTTCCTGAAGAGTTCGAGCTTCTGTGGGTCGGTCAGATGATGAATCGCAAGCGTTGATATGACGACATCGCAGCGGGTGGGAAACCGGGTATGGGCAAAATCGCCCTCGACCCAACGAACGCGTCCGCAGTAGGAAGAAAGCTTCTCTCGTGCTAATTCGAGCATACGGATCGAATAGTCAATGGCTGTAATATGAGCTTTGGGGAAGCGTCGGCAGAGTTTTTGGGTCAGTGCACCTGTGCCGCAGCCCAGCTCCAAGATCTGCAGATCTTCGGGGAGATCGGGAGGGATGCTACGTATGACCGCGTCGTGCAATTCTTCATAGCGCGGCACGATCAGCTTGATGTGTTCGTCAAACTGCGTAACGTCCGCGATCACTTCACCGGGCTTGATCTCCATAGATTCCTCCCCCCAAGCCCCTCCCCTAAAGAGAGAGAGGGGTCATTAGCGCAGATGCGGCTCGATCTTGCTCAGAAGCTTGCTCTTGCTCAGGTAGCCGATGAGCCGTTCTACTTCTTTGCCGTTCTTAAAGAGAATAAGAGTGGGGATGCTCTGAACGCCGTACTGGAGTGCCGTTGCTTGGTTCTGATCTACGTCAAGCTTGGTGACTTTCAAGCGTCCGGCGAGCTCGTTGGCAATCTCTTCGACGATCGGGGCGATAGCTCGACACGGGCCGCACCAATCGGCGTAAAAGTCTACCAAAGCGGGCTGCGCCGATTGCAGGACTTCGTCAGCGAAATTCGCGTCTGACAGATAGAGCAAATTAGCCATAAAGAACTCCTTTGCTTTGCTGTAAATATCTAACTTTTATACTGAGCGGACGCGAAGCTGTCAACCCACCGAGGTCTTTACCCCAAGTTGCGACTACTGTTCTTTCATAAAAATCCTCTGCTGGATACCCCCCAGCTTGCTGGGGGGAGGAAAGCAGAGATTCGCCGCAGGCGAATCCCGCCGTTACAATACCCGGAGTGAGCTCCGTCAAACGCGCCAAGCACGCGGTCTACGACCTCAAATA
>JAJHSH010000055.1 GCA_022683945.1 Candidatus Acetothermia bacterium
CCCCGGTAGAAACCTCATCCCGCCTTCGGCACCCCTCTCCCCTCCCTGGCCCTCCCCGCAGTGCGGGGAGGGCCAGGGAGGGGAGAGGGGTGCCGAAGGCGGGATGAGGTTTCTACCGGGGCGGTTCAATATGGTCTATCTCTTCGGCATCGGAGAGGTCCCGCTCTCCATCAGCGGCGATCCGTCGCGACCAGAAATTCTGGTGCACACGATACGTGCCGTCGGCCCCGTGACCAAAGCGATCTGCAAGCTGAAGCGAGGAGATATTCTGGGCATACGCGGCCCCTTTGGCAGCTCCTGGCCCGTAGCAGAAGCCGCGGGGAACGATATGATTGTCGTCACCGGCGGTGTGGGCTTGGCCCCATTGCGCCCGGCGATCTATCACATTTTGAGTCATCGGGGAGAGTACGGGCGCGTCGCGCTGCTCTACGGGGCGCGCACGCCCAAAGATATGCTCTATAAGAAAGAGCTGACCGAGTGGCGCGGACGCTTTGATCTCCAAGTCGAAGTCACCGTAGATGCCGCAAGACCCGACGAGTGGCGCGGCAACGTCGGCGTCGTCACGACGCTCATTCCCAGGGCCAATTTTGACCCCCATCATGTGACGGCGCTCGTTTGCGGACCGGAGATCATGATGCGTTTCACGATTCTAGAGCTGCAAAAGCGCGGCCTGCGAGACGATCAGATTTATATTTCTATGGAGCGCAACATGAAGTGCGCCATCGGCTTTTGTGGTCATTGTCAGTACGGCCCCAATTTTGTTTGTAAAGACGGTCCGGTCTTTCGGTTTGACACCGTAAAAGCGATCTTCGGAAAGCGAGAGATCTAAGATGCCTAGAAAGCGCAAACCCAAACTGGCCGTCTGGAAGTTCGCTTCTTGTGACGGCTGTCAGCTCAGTCTCTTAGACTGCGAAGACGAGCTGCTCGCCGTCGCTGGAGCAGTCGAGATCGCGAACTTTCCAGAAGCATCAAGCGCTGTGATGAAGGGTCCTTATGATCTATCACTGGTTGAGGGCTCGATCACGACACCGCACGACGCCGAGCGCATCCAAGAGGTCCGCCGCCTCTCCAAATTTTTAATTACTATCGGGGCATGTGCAACAGCCGGCGGCATTCAGGCTCTGCGCAACTTCAAAGACGTCAAAGAGTTTATCTCTATCGTCTATGCCAAGCCCGAGTATATCAGCACTCTTGACAAATCGTCGCCCATCGCTGAGCACGTCAAAGTAGATTTTGAGCTGCGCGGCTGCCCCATCAATAAATATCAGCTGCTCGAAGTGATCAATGCGTTTCTCAACGGGCGCAAGCCCAACACTCCGTCATACAGTGTCTGTGTGGAGTGCAAGCGCCGCGGAACGGTCTGCGTGATGGTAGCACATGGGACGCCCTGTCTGGGGCCGGTGACGCAAGCGGGCTGTGGCGCGATCTGCCCGGCGTATAACCGAGGATGCTATGGCTGCTTCGGCCCGCAGGAGACGTCGAATACAGCATCACTCAGTGCCTGGTGGCGCAGGCTCGGTGTCAAAGACCCAGATTTGGTACGAGCGTTTCGAGGGTTCAATGCCTATGCCGAGCCGTTCCGAAAGGAGAGCGAGGCCCATGAGCAAAAGCAGTAAGACCATTAAAGTAGATTATCTCGCGCGCGTCGAGGGCGAAGGCGCGCTCTATATTAAGATTAAGAACAACAAGATCACAAATCTCAAATTCAAAATCTTTGAGCCGCCGCGGTTCTTCGAGGCGTTCTTGCGCGGGCGCAGCTTCACCGAAGCCCCAGATATCACGGCGCGCATTTGTGGGATCTGTCCCATCGCCTATCAGATGAGCAGCTGTCACGCGATGGAAGATGCCTGCGGCGTCAAAGTCGAGGGACAATTGAGGGCGCTGCGCAGACTGATCTATTGCGGCGAATGGATCGAGAGCCACGTGCTGCACGTGGCGATGCTGCACGCCCCAGATTTTCTGGGCTACGAGAGCGCGATTCACATGGCGAAAGATCACCCCGATCTGGTGCAAAAAGCCCTCAAACTCAAGAAGACCGGCAACGAGATCGTCACGCTCTTGGGCGGTCGGGAGATTCACCCGATCAACGTACGCGTCGGGGGCTTTTACAGAGTCCCAACGAAGAGCGAGCTTCAGGAATTAGTTCCTAATTTGCAGTGGGCGCGCGATGCCGCGTATGAGCTGGTGCGCTGGACGGGCACACTCGATTTCCCGGACCTCGAGCAAGACTACGAGTTCGTCGCACTGAGACACCCCGACGAATACCCCTTCAACGAAGGGCGGCTTGTCTCCAGTAAGGGCTTAGAGATCGCGATTCGCGAGTACGAAGAGCACTTTGTTGAAGAACACGTCGAGCACTCTAACGCGCTGCACTCGGTCTTGCGAAGAGATCTACCCCCTAGCCCCCTCTCTAAAGGGAAGGGGGACCCTCACCCTGCACCCTCTCCCTTGAAGGGAGAGGGACGGGGTGAGGGTAAGAAGAGGTCGGGGGAGATGTCCGGTAACTACTTTGTCGGCCCATCGGCACGGTATAGTCTTAATTTTGACCGATTGCCCAGCTCGGTGCAGCAAGCCGCGAAAGAAGCGGGTTTAGGGCCTGTCTGCACGAACCCGTTCAAAAGCATTATCGTGCGCAGCGTGGAGACGCTCTATGCCTGCGAAGAGGCCCTGAGAATTATCGGCGAGTACGAGATGCCGGAGAAGCCCTTCGTTGAAGTGCCGCCCCGCGCGGCTACAGGCTCCGGTTGCACGGAGGCGCCTCGCGGTATTCTCTATCATCGTTATCGCATTGACGATCATGGTGCTATCTTGGATGCCAAGATCGTCCCGCCGACATCTCAGAATCAAAAGACTATCGAGAGCGACCTGTGGCAATTTGTCCCGAAGAATATCAGTCTCCCCAAGGAGAAGCTGACGTGGCAGTGCGAGCAGGCCATTCGCAACTACGATCCCTGCATCTCTTGTGCCACGCACTTTCTGAAGCTGCACATTGAGAGAGAGTAGGGGCAGACAAAGGCAACCGCGTAGGTCACAATCTGATCAAAGTCATGTTCTGAACTGATTTGAGCCATATCTTTTTTTGTCTTTCTGGTTTAGACTATCCACACAAAGCACCGCAACGCAAGGAGGGAGTCGGCATGATGACTCGCAGATGGAGCGAGGAAGAAGTCCTAGACCAGACAGCTTGTGTGATGGCCGAGTGCAGCGAGCGGGCAACCCGCTGTGTGGCGCTGCAGATCGTATTGGACGAACTGATCGAGCGCGTGGGGCCGTGGAAGCTGGCGCATTTTATCGCAACGACGCCCAATAAGGCTGCGGCGACAGCGCTGGAACGCTATTTAGGGACGCACTGGCCGAACTATTCCTACACGGTCGAGCAGATGCTCGCAGCGACCCATTGGACCAAAGAGACCCACGAGCTAGAGCGCGAGTTCGGCGGAGACTGAAAGAGACTTTCCGTCGCCTCCAAGGTGCGCTACAATAAAAGCACTATGAAGGCGATGGTCTTAAAGAAGCTGACTCGGCTCGAAGAGAACCCAACTCCCTTAGAGTTCGAGACGCTGCCCGATCCCATCCCCAGCAAGCGCGAAATTTTAATAAAAGTCTCAGCGTGCGGCGTCTGTCGCACAGAGCTTGACGAGATCGAAGGGCGCACTCCTCCAACACAGTTCCCCATCGTATTGGGGCACCAAGTCGTCGGGCGCGTCGTCGAGTTGGGAGCGCACGCGAACACTTTCAAACTCGGCGACCGCGTCGGCGTCGCATGGATTTTGTCGGCGTGCGGGCAGTGCAAGTTCTGTCTGCGCGGCGAAGAGAATCTCTGCTATGACTTCAGAGCGACTGGGCGTGACGCCCACGGCGGCTACGCTGAGTATATGACCGTCTCTGAAGGTTTTGCGTATCCCATCCCAGAAATCTTCTCAGATATCGAAGCCGCTCCGTTGCTCTGCGCCGGGGCGATTGGGTATCGCTCGTTGAGATTGACAAATCTCAACGATGGGCAGGATTTGGGACTGACGGGCTTCGGCGCGTCGGGACACTTGGTCTTGCAACTCGTGCGCTATCTCTACCCAAGCACAAAGATTTTCGTCTTTGCCCGCAGCGAGACCGAGCGTGCGTTCGCGAGAGAGCTTGGGGCAGTTTGGGCTGGCGACATCGGCGCAGAATCTCCAGAAAAGCTGGATGCGATCATGGACACGACGCCGGTGTGGCAGCCCATCGTCGAGTCGTTAAAAAATCTAGAGCGCGGCGGGCGGTTGATCGTCAACGCTATTCGCAAAGAAGATTCAGACAAGAATGCGCTGACACAGCTCGACTACACGACGCATCTCTGGCTTGAAAAAGAGCTGAAGAGCGTGGCCAACGTGACGCGGCGCGACGTGCGCGAGTTCTTAGGATTTGCTGCGAAGATTCCCATCAAGCCTGAAGTGCAAGTGTACAAGCTCGAAGAGGCAAATCAAGCATTGCTTGATCTGAAAGCGCGCAAGATTCGCGGGGCTAAGGTGCTGAAGATAGAATAGCGAGCCCGGTGGCTGAAGCCACGGGCTGGGATTACAAAGCCCGCGCCGGCGGGCTTCGCAAAGCTGAGCCCGTCACTTCAGTGACCGGGCAGAGATATGAGTATGATTGAGCTGCTTCGACAAGCAGGCATTACTGAGGGCCAAGCTGTGCTCGATATTGGCTTTGGCAGCGTAGAAGAACTCTTAGCCATCGGTGCTTTGGTGGGCAAGCAGGGCTCTGTAATTGGCTTGGAGAAAAATCCAGAACCTGTAAGACAAGCTCTGGCTAGCGTCAAAGAGGTGCCCACGAAGATCTCTATCTTGGAAGGCTTAGCAGAGCAGATCCCTCTCTCTCATGAGTCCGTTGATCTTGTGCTCTGTAAGGGCGTCCTTCACGAGATCCGAGATCTCCCAAAGGCTGTAAGCGGGATGGTTCGGGTGCTCAAGCCCCACGGGACGTTGGCTCTCATTGATTTTCAGCCCATCCCCAAAGCACAGTTTCTCTTTTATAAAATCATTGCTACAATATCCCAGCGCAAGATTTGTGAGGATCGCCATCCCGGCTTCAGCCGCGAGGAGATAACCGAGCTTCTGAATCCGTATCAGATGGAGTACCGGGCGCTGGGCGAGATGGGGAGGTTGGGCTGGCTGGAGGTCCCGCTCTTTCTAGCAAGAGCAACAAAGGCTTTAGCTGACAGCGGATTGCGGTAGCAGATTAAGCTGATTTTCTCGCTGAATCTGCTGTCAGCTCTACCCATTGCGCGACGTCTGCACAGCAAATTAGTATCAGCGCGCGCAACACAAGTGGGAGCGGCTGCAGCAGATTTGGCAAGAGCCGGGGGACGAGGTATACTCACTTGGCACTAACTTGCCAAGGACGGTGCTTAGCAATGCTCACAGAGTACGTCGAGCGCGCGATGAGCAAGGCGAAATATCAGAAGCTCGAAGATGGCGAAGATTTTATTCGATCTCTCCCGGAATTGTTTAGAACTGGCTAAACAGAAAGCTCAAGAAAGATGAAAAAAAGTTCACAGCGTCCCAAATCTGTACTCGTCCACATCGCAGACCGGTTGATAGCCGATCTGTATATAAATCTTGTTCGACGTAGGGTTAGCTAAATCTGTGAAGAGAAAGCAAAACTTGCGTCCCGTATTCAGCAAATGCTGACTGACCCCAGCGACGAGCGCGCTGGCGTAGCCGCGCCGCCGAAACCGTGGCGGCGTGTAGACCGGCCCGATGCGTATCCCGTTCGGCGTCGGGCCGCTGTAGCCCGTCAGAGAGATGGGCTGTCCGTCCTCCCATAAGTACATCCCACGCACCTCAGGGGGCATAGTCAGTGCACTGTTCACGGCGCGCTCTACAGCGGCTTTGTCAATTTCTCCGAATGCTTCGCTCTGAAACTCTCTTATCCACTCTAAGAGCAAGGGGCGATCGGCTTCCGTGGCGCGGCGCATCCGGCCCGGCACGCGTGCGGGCGGCTTGACGCGCTCTAATTTGTAAATGCGCTCGGCTCGACTTTTGCGAAACGGCTGCTCAGTAAGAACCTGCCAAGCCTCGCTGAAGCGCAAGCTCATAGCGCTTGGGCCGAGCACTCCGGGCGTCTCCGGCCGGAACTGCCGCACGTCCTGAGCGAGCATTTCGAGCACCTCACGAGAGGAATCCCCGAGCGAGAGCACGAGCTGATGCGGCGGGGTCATGAGGGCAGCTAAGAGAATCTTATTGTTCTCTTGAACGACAGCAAAATACGGCGGGTTGGGATAAAAATTGGGCTGTGCCAGCAACACAGAGCAGATGCCCAACTGCAAATTATGCTCTGCTTCGCGCGTTGCTAGAAAGTCCTCAGCGCAGGCGAGAAAGTCGCGAACAGTTTGAAAACGCACAAGCCGCATCTGCTCCCCCATAATCTGGATTATATCATGCCCACGCAGCATCGTACAAATTATGCGTGATGGACAGCGCATAACGAAAATTTGCCTGGCAGCAGGGAACTTGGCTATAATCTCTTTTTTGAAGGAGGTGAATCGTCTCGAATAAGTAGCAGTACGCTGCTCTTTCAGCAGGATATTCCCCCAAGGAGGTAGTGGTTATGCGCAAGATTCTAGCTGTCGGTTTAGTGGTCGCTCTGTTGTTGCCTCTGTTGACCATTGGGCAGGGACAACCCACGGATACTCTGGGCCGCGTGAAGGCCCGCGGAAATCTGATCTGTGGCGTCAATAACGGTGTGCCCGGGTTTGGCTTTTTGGATGAACGCACGGGCACTTTCAGCGGCTTTGACGTTGACTACTGCAAAACTCTAGCGACCGCGATCTTCAACGATCCCGCCAAGGTCACCTATCGGCCTCTGACGGCGGCCGCGCGCTTTACGGCCCTCGCCGCCGGCGAGGTTGACGTATTGATTCGCAACACCACGCGGACCTTCAGCCGCGACGTTGAACTGAAGCTCAACTTCGCTCCCGTCACCTTCTACGATGGTCAAGGCTTTATGGTGCGCAAGACCTCGCGCATCAACACCCTGCGCGACCTCAACGGTGCCACGGTCTGCGTCCTGCAGGGCACGACGACCGAGCAGAACTTGGCCGATATGGCGCGGCGCTTGGGGATCACTATTAGGCCCTTGGTCTTCACCGACGTCAGCGCCCGCGATAAAGCCTACGACGAAGGTCGCTGCGACGCCATGACCGCCGATGCCTCCGGTCTCGCGGGCGCGCGCGTCAAGCTCTCCAAGCCCGACGATCACAAGATCTTGGCCGAGCTCATCTCGAAAGAGCCTCTGGCTCCCGTCGTTCGCCACGGCGACGATGCTTGGTATGATCTCGTCACGTGGACGGTCTACTGCACCATCGAGGCCGAAGAGCTGGGAGTCAACTCCAAGAATGTCACGGCTCAGCGGGGCAGCGCCGATCCCAATGTCAGGCGCTTGTTGGGCGTGGAAGGCGACTTCGGCAAGAAGCTCGGGCTGGACAGCAACGATTGGTGTGGGAACATCATCGCCAAGGTCGGCAACTACGGAGAGATCTACGAGCGCAACATCAAGCCGCTGGCATTGGAACGTGTGGTGGATGGGAAACCATCTCCCAATGCCTTGTGGACCGATGGCGGCTTGATCTACGGCATCCCGTTCCGTTAGGCTTTCCCGCCGTGTGATGAATACCTGTAGGGGCGGGGGCCACCCCGCCCCTACTCTCTCGATAAGTCTATGACAAGAGCTGCTCGCATCCCCTTCTGGCGCGACATCCGCGTCTTGAGAATCTCAGCTCAAATCGCGTTCGTTCTCTTGGTCGTTCTCTTGGGAAACTGGCTCTATTCTAATCTGCAGACCAATCTGAGGGCGACGAATATCTCTTTCAGTTATGATTTTCTGCAACAGCCGGCCAGCATGGGGATCTCTGAGGGATTACCCTTTCAGCCCACAGATAGCTATCAGTATGCCTTCTGGGTAGGCGTTTTTAACACGTTAAGAGTGGTCTTTTTGGGGATGGTCTTGGCGACGCTTCTGGGGTTGGTGATTGGGGTCGCGCGGCTGTCGAGCAACTGGCTGGTGCGCACGCTCTCGGGAATTTATATAGAGACGCTGCGCAATACGCCACTAGTTGTCCAGTTGGTTTTTTGGTACACGGCAGTCTTTTTGAAGCTGCCGCGCGTGGACGAGAGTCTGCAATTTCCGGGTTCGATCTATCTAAGTCAGCGGGGCTTGGTCATGCCTCAGCCGCAGCCCACCGAGTCTTTTGCGCTGTGGGGGCTGACACTGCTGTTAGGATGTGTACTAGCTGTGGGAGTCTATATTGCTAGACGGATCTATTTGGAGCGAGTTCAGCGGCCCGGGACGCCGTGGCTGTGGGGGCTGAGCACGTTTCTGTTTATAGCTACTGGAAGCTGGTTCTTATTGCCCCAGTCCCCGCTGACCTGGGAGCCGCCCGTCATGGGCATCTTCAACTTTGAGGGCGGTATGCAATTCACGCCGGAGTTCACGGCATTGCTCTTGGGACTCGTCATCTACACGGCGGCGTTCATTGCCGAGATCGTCCGGGCTGGGATTCTAGCGGTCTCCAAGGGACAGAAAGAGGCCGCGCGGGCTTTGGGCTTGACGAACTTACAAATGATGCGACTGATCGTCTTGCCCCAAGCCCTGCGTGTTATGATCCCACCGACGACCAGCCAGTATCTCAATCTCGCGAAGAACTCCAGTCTTGCAGTGGCCATCGGTTATCCCGATCTCTTTAACGTTGCCAACACGATCATCAATCAGAGCGGGAGAGCCATCGAAGTGATCTTGATGATCATGGGCAGCTATTTGACGATCAGCTTGCTCACGTCGCTCTTTATGAACTGGTATAATCGCCGAGTGCGGCTGGTGGAGCGGTAGCGCTATGATTGGACAGAAGAGAGTTGCTGTCGAAGTCCCGCCGACGCTGCGCTGGCTGAAAGAGAACCTTTTCAGCACCTGGTACAACACGTTGTTGACTCTGCTCTGTCTTTGGGGACTCTACGCCGCGCTGGGGTCGCTGCTGACTTGGATCTTCGCCAAGGCCGACTGGTCGGTCATCCCCGCCAATCTGAAACTGCTCTTGGTGGGAACCTATCCAGCGGAGATGCTCTGGCGCATCTGGATGGCGCTCTATTTAGTCGTCTGCTTCTTGGGGATGAGCGCCGGCCTTTGGGGGAGCCTGCTGCGCGACACCGTAGTCGTGTTGAGTTCTGCATTTCTCTTCTTGGCGTTGCTGCCCTTCGGTGTGAATGAGCGGCTCTTATTGAGCGGACTTGCCCTGCTCAGCTGGGGCATGATGGGTTCAGGCTGGCTGCTTCGTCGCTCTTCTCTACGAAGGTGGGGAGCAAGAATTTTGCTGGGGCTCTGGGTGCTCTCTCCGGTGCTGGTGGTCGCTCTGATTGGGGGAGTACCGGGCAATGCTTGGCTGGCTCCTGTATCAACAGCGCAATGGGGGGGGCTGATGTTGACGTTCATGCTGGCCATTGTGGGAATCTTCGCTTCGTTTCCCTTGGGGATCTTGTTGGCCTTGGGGCGGCGCAGCGAACTGCCCGTCGTCCGATGGCTCTCCATTCTCTATATTGAGATCATTCGCGGCGTGCCCTTGGTGACGCTGATCTTCATGGCCAGCGTGATGCTGCCGCTCTTTCTCCCCGGCGACACGCGCGTAGATCAAGCCGTGCGCGCCATGACGGCCTTCACGCTCTTCACCGCTGCGTATATTGCCGAGAACGTGCGCGGCGGGCTGCAAAATATTCCGAGGGGACAGTACGAAGCGGCTCAAGCCGTCGGACTCAGCAGTTTTTTGACGACGGTCTTCATTGTGCTCCCCCAAGCGCTGCGCGCCGTGATTCCCGCCAACGTCGGGCAGTTTATCAGCCTCTTCAAAGATACGTCGCTTGTCTTTGTCGCAGCGCTCCTCGATCTGTTTAACATCGGGCGGAGCATCTTGGCCAACCCAAACTGGCTGGCCCATGACAGCGAGATGCTGCTCTTCATCGCGTTTGTCTATTGGATCTTCACGTATTTTATGTCGCATTTGAGCCAACGACTAGAGCGCACTTTGGGAGTCGGCGAGCGCTAAAGGAGTTCAGAGTGCTTAAAGACGAGGCGATCATCATCTGTCGGGATGTGCACAAGTGGTTCGGAAATTTTCAAGCTCTGCGGGGCATTACTACCAGCGTGAGCAAGGGCGAAGTGGTCGTCATCTGCGGCCCTTCGGGTTCGGGGAAATCTACGTTCATCCGCACGATCAATCGTTTGGAGGAGCACCAGCGCGGGCAGATCATCGTGGACGGGATCGAGCTGACGCACGATCTCAAAAACATAGAAGCGATACGACGCGAGATCGGCATGGTCTTTCAGTCTTTCAATCTCTTTCCCCATCTGACGGCCTTACAGAACATCACGCTGGCGCCTATCTGGGTGCGCAAGCTGAAGCGCTCCGAAGCTGAAGATCTCGCTATGCAGCTTTTGAAGCGCGTCGGGATTCCCGAACAGGCGCACAAATATCCGGGGCAGCTTTCGGGGGGACAACAACAGAGAGTCGCGATTGCGCGAGCATTGGCGATGCAACCCAAGATTATGTTGTTTGACGAGCCGACGAGCGCGCTCGACCCGGAGATGATCAAAGAAGTCTTGGACGTGATGCGCGAGCTGGCTCGTTCCGGGATGACGATGATCGTCGTGACGCACGAGATGGGGTTCGCCAGAGAAGTGGCCGACCGTATTATCTTCTTCGATCAGGGCCAGATCGTTGAAGAGAATTCCCCCAACGAATTCTTCAAGAACCCCAAGCACGAGCGAACCAAGCTCTTCTTGTCGCAGATTCTGCAGCACTGAACTGTGCCGTCCGCTAGCCTGTCAAGACCCTAATATGGCCGTTGTTATTTGAAGTATTGGAGCTTGAGCTATTTTCTCATTGTATAATCATTAATATAATCACAGTTTCCCAAAAAAGCTAATCGGGCTTGATAACTACTACGTTGGTTTCGCTCGGTTAGTAAGGGAGGAACGATGAGGGTGTTAGTCTCTGTCTTGAGACGTGGGCTTTTAGGATTTCTTATATTGGGCTTGTCCTGCGGTGCTTATGTGCTAGCGGCTGCACCTCCTGAGCCGACCTACGGCACGGCGACTGTCAATGGAGATCCGGGCGAATGGAACCTCGCCAACGATTTCTTCGCCGATATGTATCGAGCAGGAGATCCCACAAAAAAAGTAGAATCGAAGTTCTATCTTCGCTATGACTGTAGCACACAAACGATGTATGCGCTCGTGCTTACCGTGGACGACACACCGCCCGATGATATTCCCGTTCTAGTAGAGCCGGACAACGCTTGGATCGCGATCAATGGGGTTGCTAATAAAGTCGTTGACGGCGGCTCTGGCAACGATGGTACTCCTCCGGATTTTGCTTGGATTGGCCAATCGTACAATGGGAACAACAACCATGCTAAGGGCTGGGAGGTCTCGTTCTCTCTCGCTCCGGGAACGTATAAGATTTTGGCGCATACCAATGTCTTTGATGACGGCGCGTCGCAGACGTCAGCGGTGGATCGCAAGACAGACCAGGCCGGCATTGCCCTTGTGGTTATATGTGGTGGCCCCCCACCACCGCCAGGCGCTGCCATTACGGCTTTGAAAGCGGATAGCCTCTTCGATGACAAGAACAACAATGGCAAGGTCAACCCGGGAGATATTGTGCTGTACACCGTGACGGTTACCAACACCGGAAGCGCGGCTGCGACAAATGTGACGTACAGCGATACGGTGGACGCAAACACGAATCTGCTCTGCAGCAGCCCCGATGCTCCCACAACATCGCAGGGAACGGTTACGAGCTGCACGGTCGGCGGCAATCTGATTGTTGATATTGGTGATATAAACGCAGGTGCTTCTGTCACGATCACCTACAAAGTTCAAGTCAAGTCGGGTAATTTTACCAAAATATCTAATCAGGGAAAGGCCACAGGCGATAACATCCCTGATCAAAAGACTGATGATCCCGATACGGGAAATTCCGATGATCCCACGGAAACCGTGATTGAGCAACCACCCGTAGGCGGTGACCCGCCCATCTATGGGAGCATCATGGTCTTCCCCACTCCAGAGCTGGCTTGGGGAGGCGGACCTTACCGAGACTTCAATGATAACCACAGCTCCACGGACTGCATCTTGCGCTACATGGATCTCAAAACAGGCAGGGTCCTCAGTGCTGGGGTCGCCGTCTCATGTGAGCCTCGACAGATTGACATTTACGAAAAGATTATCGTCTTCGTTGGTGAGGGTAACCAGATTCGCTACTATGACATCAGAACCGGCATCGTCTCCGAGACGGGCGTTTCCGGCTCTTACCCCACTATTTATGAAAACATCATAGCCTTTGCGTCCGAGGGAACAATTCACTATTTCGACCTGAGTACGCGCGTATTGATCAATACCGGTATTCCGGGAGAGATGCCCGTTCTCTATGACGGCATCATTGCCTTCGTTGCTGGGACTCCGGCGACAGTTCGCTATTACGATCTTCGCACGGGATTGGCCACAGACACAGGGGCCGTCGGCACTCAGCCCTTTCTCCACGGAAAGATCATCGCCTTCACGAGCGGGGAACGAGAGGCGGGTCTGGACTTGAGCGGGAACGGCGATCTTAAAGATCGAGTTATCCGTTACTATGACGTAGAGAGCGCGAGCCTTCATAACACAGGCGCTGTGGGGGCCTTCCCAGCCATCTTTGGGAAGATCATCGTCTTTCACACGGGGGAACGCGCCGTTAAGCAAGATCTGAACGGCGACGGGGACAAGCAAGATGTGGTCATCCGCTATTACGATCTGGGGTTGAATCGAGTCTTCAATACGGGTCGGGTCGGTGTCGAGCCGGACATCTACGAAGATGTAATCACCTACTGGGTCTTTGAATCGTGGGATCGTTTTGACATCAACGGAGATGGAGACCGCAGCGATCCTATCGTGCAGACCTATCGGATCCCCACGCGAGACGCGTCGGTTGACTCTCCAGAACTGCAGGTGTCGCTGACAGTGACGTCTGTGCGTGCAATGGCTGGGCGCTATGATGTGCGTTTCGTTGCGGAAGGCTTGGGAATTGAAGAGATAAAAGTGCAGGTCCTTGATCTCATGGGCATAGAAGTCTATCGCAGCGAATTCACGCCCGGACAAGAGGTCAGATGGCAGATGGAGAACAGAGCTGGCGCTCGCATTGCCAACGGGATCTATCTCTACGTTGTCACTGTGAAGGGTGGCGACGGCATCAGGCGCAGTGCGATCAAGAAGCTGGTTGTCTTGAGATGAGATAAAATCCGTTGGGAGATTTCGGGTTTCAGTGAAGGAGTGACTATCTCAGTTGGGGTCACTCCTTCGTTTTGTTCGGTGCATATGCTAACGACACGGCTCCTACTCGCTTTATTCGCCGGTTGTTTATCTTTAACAGAAGCTGCTTCTGTTGTAGAGAGGAGCGCTCCACGATACGGTATAGGAGCGCAATGGCTGGTCTACAGTCAAAGATACTCGTTCTGGGGTATTACCGGACGGGTGGAGATGAAGGCAAGCAGCGCATTCGTTATGCTTTTTGAAAGCGGACTCTCTACCGAACCTGAAGGAGATGACGATATCGTGTTTTTTGATGGCGCGGTGCTTGCTGCTCTGGGACCGGTAGGAGAGAAGACCTACGTGGGTCTTGGCGTGGGATTGGCGCGTTGGCAAGACAAGAAGGGATGGGACACGGGGACATGGTATCAAATCTATAAAAAGCTTACTGTTGCTAAGGATTTCTCTCTTATGGGGTCTTGGCTGTTTTTTCAGGCGAGTCTGCTTTACGATTCATGGTTTAACTTCAATGTCGTCGTTGGTATCTGGTTCTGAGAACGGTTTGCTCTTTACGACGCGTTGGATTATTCTCTAGATCATGGCCATGACCGCACGCGAGAGAATTCTCCAGATCGCTAAGCGCTTTGAGCGCCACTACAGGAGATTACAATGGGCCAGTCACGGCGACCCGCTTGATATTTTGATTCTCACGATTCTCTCACAGAACACCAACGACCAAAACCGTGATCGCGCCTACGAGTCTCTGAAGAAGAGATTCTCCACCTACGAGAGCATCGTGCGCGCCCCAACTGAGAGAGTTGCCGAGGCGATCAGAGTCGGTGGGCTCCATCAACAGAAAGCCCGGCGCATTCAAGAAGTCTTGAGACGCATCAAAGAAGAGCGCGGCGGCTATACTCTGAGCTATCTCAAAGATCTGAGCACTGAAGAGGCCGTCCGAGAGCTTTTGAAATTTGACGGCGTGGGCAAGAAGACCGCTGGTGTAGTGCTGACCTTCAGCCTCAACAAGCCCTACTTCCCCGTAGACACGCACATTGACCGAATTACCCATCGGTTGGGGTTGGTGAAGAAGATTGAAGACCCGCACGACGTGATGAACAAGTTGGTTCCCGATAGACTGAAATATCAATTGCACTTGCATTTAATTTGGCACGGGCGTCAGACGTGCAAAGCAAGAAAGCCCTTGTGTGACCGATGCGTGATCGCTGATCTGTGCCCATATCCGAAGAAGACCTAACCTGTGGCTTTTCTATTATCTCTTGGCTCTTCTGTGCGCGATCATGCGATAGATCTCCTCCCGCTCGCGCTTGCCGATTCCCCAAATCTTCACTGTCTTTTCTTTCTCGAAGACCTCATACACAACTCGATAGACTTCATGATAAAACCGGATCGTCCGCAAGCGCGTGAGATCGTACCCCATACGAGAGCCTAACGGTTTGCCCAGCTCCGGAGCTTGAGCAATCTTTTGCATCTGTTTCCACGCAAGCTTTTGCAGCGGCGGGTCTAAGGCCCTCAGATCGGCAACGGCTTCCTCGACAAATTGAAGCGTATGGCTCATTGCAACCCAAGCTCTGCCGCTACTTCTTCAGCAGAGAGCACGCGGTCATCTCGGCGCTGCCGGATCTCTAAGCAGAGATTGAGATGATCCGCCAGCTCTCGTAGTTCCTTCAGCTCTTGATGCAGCTTCTCATAGTGCTGAAAATCTACGATGACTGCTTCCGGGCGACCATGCCGGAGCACGATTAGCTCCCCTTCGTCAAGTTTGTCTAAAAATTCCCCAAAGTGACGGCCGACCTCACTGCTGGTCACTAAACGGTTGCTAGCAATACTTAAACTCATCCGATATACCTCCCGTAAAAATATACATAAAAGTATAAGTAATACGAGCCGATGAGTCAAGGTCAAAACTGCCGGCGACGCCAACCCCGCCAAAAATCGCGGCTGCTGACGCCTCTCCACTTTCGTGCTGCTCGGCGGCTGAAGCCGCGAGCTGGGCTTACAAAGTCTCCTGGCGGAGACTCTCAGCCCGCGCCAGCGGGCTTTGTAGCTTCCAGCCCGCCACTTCAGTGGCCGGGCGACTCAAAGTGGAGA
>JAJHSH010000051.1 GCA_022683945.1 Candidatus Acetothermia bacterium
TCGTGCGCTCGGTCGGGGATCAAGTCACAGCGGCTGTGATTCGTCGGTACATCAAGCTGCAGCATCAGGATCAACTCCATCTTAAGCTCTGAGCCGTTTTGTCGTTAATGCCCCGCAGCTTGCTGCGGGGTTCTTTACTGCCGCGCTGATTCCTGTTCTGAAGGGCGAGCAGGTGAACGCCACGTTTCTCGGAACCGGTGTCATATGGCTCGTAATCGCAGTTGCGAGCGCGAAAAAGGCACGCGGGTCAAGCAAGGGCCCACCCGCCGCCTAACACCACGATGCAGCCTACGCGCTCCGCGCGCGGCTGACGCAGGCCGTTAGGTGGCACACTCACCAAGACAGCATGAAACTCACAATCCGCCCACTCACGCCTGACCTCTGGCCCGCACTCGAAGACCTATTCGGCAAGGGCGGCGCGAGCAATGGCTGTTGGTGCATGTATTGGCGCCTCGGCCCCGAGTACCACAAGCGACCGCGCGTGAAGAACAAGGCCGCTTTTCGAGAGGTTGTAAAGCGCGGTCCGCCCCCCGGCTTGCTCGCTTTCGATGGTCAGCGGGCTGTAGGCTGGTGTCAGCTCACGCCACGGGACGATTTGGCCTGGCTCAATCGTAAGCGCGGTCTCGAACCCGTGGACGCTGTGCCGGTCTGGTCTATCTCGTGCTTTTATGTGCGGCGGGGCTATCGTCGGCTGGGTGTCATGTCGGCTTTGATTGCCGCAGCGTTGAAAGCGGCCAAGCGCGCCGATGCACCAGCCCTGGAAGCCTACCCGGTGGACACAGCGCGACCGGACAGCACATCCAATGTTTTCACGGGCACAGCATCGGTGTTCAGGCGCGCCGGGTTCAAGACCGTAGCGCGCCGCTTGCCGTCGCGCCCGATCATGCGTCACGACCTGAAGAAGATGGCGGGTTGAGACCTGGCCTATCCGCTCCGTTTCAGTCGCCCCGTCTTCTTCGCAAACCTCTCCACGATCCCGAAGACCAACAGCCCAAAGGGGATCGTAATAAAACCCATCGCGATCAACGGCCAGACATAGGGCAGAAGATCGCTCGTGCCCTTGCTGTATAAGATCGCCTCGCGCATCGCTTCGAGCACATAGGTCGCCGGCGAAAACATCGAGATCTTTTGCAGCCAGTCGGGCAAGACACTGATTGGATAGTAAATCCCGCTGATGAGCAGCAAGAGGGCTTCGATAATATGCGTCATCTGCGAGCCGCGCTCCGGGAAGAGCAACGGCAAGACCGCCGCGACGATCCCAAATCCGATGAACGAAACGCTCCCAATCAAGAGCACCAACATCGCGCCGACCAGATTCGCTCTGCTCAAGTCTATCTGAAAGAAGAACGTCACGACACCCAGAATGATGAGCGTTCGCAAGATGCCGTAGCTCACCGAGAAGAGCGTCGTGCCGATCATGTGCGTAGGACGTGCGACAGGAGCCATGAACGTATACTCAATTGTCCCCTCCCAGCGCTCCCAAGCGATCATCTCGCTGATCGAGTCGAAAACGACAGAAAGATAAGACCAGATCAGCGTCCCAACCAAGAGGTAGAGTATCAAGTATTGGGTATTCATCGGTTGGCCGCTGATCTTTTCCATGCCCGCGCCGATGAACGTAATCGCTAAAGAGTTGACAATCGAGTATGTGATCCAGACGACCTCCCAGCCCCAGTATCGCTTTACCATGTTCCAATTGCGCTCGACGAACGCATACGTCGCTCGCAGTTCGCGTCTCCAGAAGCTCATGAGATTCTCCTTTGTGATCTCTCCCCTAACCCCTTCCCTTTAGGGAAGGGGCAAGGGGTTAGGTCTCAGAAACCAAATCTTCTTCGGTGACGAGCTGCTTGCCCGTCAGCTCCATAAAAACGTCCTCCAGCGTCGGGTTGGGAACGCGATCCTGTATTAAATTCTTCAAACCCTGCGACGTGTCCTCGGCAATAATCTTGCCGTTGTCTATGATCGCCACACGATTGCAGAGCTTATCGGCTTCGTCCATGTCATGAGTCGTCAAAAGCACAGTAGCATCGTGATCTTCTCTCACTTCGAGGACGAACTCTTGGACTTCGCGCTTCGAGCGTGGGTCAAGTCCCGTGGTCGGCTCGTCCAAGAGTAACAGAATAGGCGAGTTGAGAAACGCCCGCGCGATAGCGACTTTCTGTTGCATCCCCCGCGACATGTGCTCCAACGGCTGATGAAGCTCTTTGATCCCCAAGCGCTCCAAGATCTCACGGATTCTCTTGCGCGCGGTCGCGCCGTCCATCCCGTAGAGACGCGCCGCGTAGAGCAGATTCTCCATCGCGGAGAGCTTCTTGAAGAATGCCGCATCTACGGAGACGCGATTGATTAGGCGCTTGACGGTCTTCTCATCGCGCTGAAGGTCATGTCCGAATATCTCGATCCGTCCGGCATCGGGGATCAGCAGAGTGGCCAGACAACGAATCAGCGTGCTCTTGCCGGACCCGTTAGGGCCGAGAATCCCGTAGATTTCGCCGCGCTTGACTTGAAAACTGACATCGCTGACGGCACAAACTTTTCCGTTGCGCCGGCGCAGGCGCTTGAGCCACGGCTCTTCGCTGGCGAAGGACTTGCCGACATGTTGCACGTTGAGCGCCAGATGATGCATAGCAAAGCTCCTTTGAAGAACAATAGAATAAAAGCTAAACGCTCGATGGCGAGCCGACTAGAAAGAGAATAAGAGCACGCGCCCAGGGTGGTGACCGGGCAACTGCTGGAATGTCCCACCGACTAGACGCTACTTAGTGCTCTAGTCGCATGCGAGAAAAGAGAGTCTTCATCATAAGAGACCACCACGCGGATCTGTCTATGACAAAACGCGCAGGTGCGTTATTGTAGTCGAAGATGGGGAGGCTGTCAAATGAGCGTCTGTTTGTTGATTTGCTATGTTCAACTAACATCGTTATAATTCACAGAGCGAGAGATGGGGGTGCAACATCGTGCAGAGGCCCAAGCTCGACTGGCATAGCAGAGACGTCATCTCCATCCGCGATTTCTCCCGCGAGCGCATAGAAGACCTGCTCAGCCAAGCTCAGCAGATACGCCCAGATTCTGAGCTGTTGCGAGGCCGCGTCATAGCCTCGCTCTTCTTTGAGCCCAGCACCCGGACTCAATTGTCGTTTGCTACGGCGATGCAACGCTTGGGTGGGCAGGTGATCGGCTTTTCAGGAACCGAGGGCAGCAGTTTGGTCAAGGGCGAATCGCTCCAAGACACGGCGAAAGTCGTGGAAAAATACGCCGATATTATCGTCATTCGGCACCCTCTCGAAGGAAGCGCCCGCTGGGTAGCCGATACGGTCTCCATCCCCGTTATTAACGCCGGCGACGGAGCCAACCAACATCCGACCCAGACGCTGACCGATCTCTTTACTATACAGAAGTTCCAAGCGCGCTTGGACGACTTGAAGATAGGGCTGGTCGGCGACCTCAAGTACGGGCGGACGGTACACTCGTTGGCGCTGAGCCTCACGCGCTTCCGACAGATCACCTTGCGCTTGATCTCCCCGGAGAATTTACGTATGCCCCCGGCGATCACGAGAGAACTCGATGGCGTCGTCCCCTATGTCGAAACGGCCGATCTCGATCTGCGTGAGTTGGATGTCGTTTACGTCACGCGCATTCAGAAGGAGCGCTTTCCCGATATCGAAGAGTATGAGAAAGTCAAAGGCGCTTATGTGATCGACCTAAACGCTTGTGAGCAGCTCAGGCGCGACGCGATTCTCTTGCACCCGCTGCCGCGCGTGGACGAGATCGCCCCTGAAGTAGATAGCTTGCCGCAAGCGAAATATTTCGAGCAGTCAGAGAACGGCGTGCCTGTGCGCATGGCTCTCCTTCAACTCTTGCTGGGAGCGTGAGTTTTATGGCCGAAGAGCTGAAAGTCTCCAAAATTAAGAACGGCACGGTGATTGATCACATCACGGCGGGGATGGCTCCCAGCGTTCTGCGCATCTTAGGCATCCATACGGGATCTTCAGATACGGTCATCGTGGCTATGAACGTGAAGAGCGCTCAGATCGGCCTGAAAGACATGGTCAAGGTGGAGAACCGCGTCCTGGCCCAAGCAGCGGTGAGGAAGATCGCGCTCGTTGCTCCTCAAGCAACCGTCAATATCATCAGAGACTACAAAGTCGCCCAGAAGCTCAAAGTAGAACTGCCCACCGAGCTGATCGGGATCGTGCGTTGCCCCAATCGCAACTGCATCACCAACAGTAGTGAGCGTGTCTCTTCGTATTTCGCTGTGGAGAGCAAAGACCCGCTGGCGTTGCGCTGTCACTACTGTGAAGCGTTGGTAGATGGGACTTCTGTGGACATTCTTCTCTGAAAAATGCGTCTCTTTTATTGTTTGGAGCTGCTCCCCGGAGTGCGAGAGTCTCTCTATCGCGTGGGCGAGCCTTTGCGGCGCGTAGAGGCTCGTGTCGCTTGGGTGCGTGCAGAAAATCTTCATGTCACTATGAGATTTCTCGGCGAAGTGGAGCCAGAAAAGCTTGAGCAGTTGCGCACTGTGGGAGCAGAGTGCGCTCAGAGGGCCTCTCCGTTTGAGTTGTGCTTTAATCAATTGGGGGCCTTCCCCAACTGGGGACGACCGCGCGTTCTGTGGGTTGGCTGTCGCTCTCCTTCAGAGATGGTCTTTCGCTTGCAGCGCGATTTGGAAGCTGCGTTGCAAGCGCGGGGCTTTGCGCCAGAAGATCGCTTCACACCCCATCTCACCCTTGGTCGGAACAAAGACGATTCGACTGCTGCTCTGAAGCGATTGGCAGAATCTGCACAAAAGATCAAGCCGTTTGAATATTGCACAAAAATCTCGGTGCTGACGCTCATGGAAAGCCGACTGACTTCTCAAGGCGCGATCTATATGCCCGTGAGCCACTTCGCTTTTCGGGCTGCTTGAATTTTCTGTTATGGGCTACGAGTATTTTGAAGTGACCGCTGAAGTGGGGATTCGCGCCTGGGGAAAGACGTTAGAAGAGAGTTTTTCAGAAGCGGCCCGCGCGCTCTTCGAGCTGATGGTGGACACGTCTGCAGTGCGTCCACAGAGCACTATAACCGTCGAGCTGAGCGCAGAATCGCTCGATCTGTTGTTGGCCGACTGGCTCAACAGACTCATACTGGAGCGCGACCGCACGGGCTGCGTCTTCTCAGAGTTTCACGTCGCTATCGCTCCGCAAGGGCAGGGCTTCTCGCTGCGGGGAGAGATTCGCGGTGAACCCTTGGATCGGGCGCGGCACGACCCGCGCATAGACGTCAAAGCCGTGACGTATAATAATCTGCATGTGCTCCAGCAGCCGGAGGGAGTGCAGGTCAAGTGCGTGCTGGATATTTGACGAGATTTTGCTCTATACTGGGCGAGATAATTGGGAAGAATCTAAGGAGCTAGGTTATGGCGAATCAACCTAAGAGATCTCGGCTCCCTCAGCCGCCTGTTTCGGTAAGCGCTCGCGAGCTGCCCGCTGATTATGTGAGCTTACTGACCGAACTCAAGCGCCGCATTCGAGAGGGGCGCCTGCGGGTGGTGATGTCCGCTAATGCTGCAATGGTGCTGCTCTACTGGGACATTGGGCGAGCTATTCTGGAACGGCAACAGAAGGAAGGTTGGGGCACCAAAGTCATTGATCGGCTCTCGTCAGATCTGCGCCGAGAGTTTCCAGATATGCAGGGGCTTTCACCACGCAACCTCAAGTATATGCGGGCCTTGGCTGTTGCTTGGCCTGATCGTCAGATTGTGCAGCAAGTTGCTGCACAAATCCCTTGGTTTCATAACTGTATTTTGCTCGATAAAATTAACGCCCCTGACGCTCGTCTCTGGTACGCACGCAAGGCGCGCGAAGAAGGCTGGAGCCGCAATGTGCTCGTGTTGCAGATCGAACGCCGTCTCTACGAACGGCAAGGCAAAGCCATCACGAACTTTCCCGCGACGTTGCCGCCTGCCGATTCCGACATGGCGGCGCAGGTCTTCAAAGATCCCTATCTGTTTGATTTTCTCGGCACAGCCGACCCCCGTCGCGAGCGCGAGATAGAGCAAGCGCTCGTGGATCATATCCAGCGCTTCTTGCTAGAGCTTGGGGCGGGTTTCGCCTTTGTCGGGCGTCAGGTGCCTCTAGAAGTCGGCGACCGCGATTTCTCTGTGGATTTGCTCTTCTACCATCTCAAATTGCGCTGTTTTGTGGTGGTCGAGCTGAAAGCAGGGCCGTTTGATCCCGCGTATGTCGGACAGATGAACGTGTATCTTTCAGCGGTGGACGACTTACTGCGCCACTCTGACGACAAGCCGACAATTGGACTATTGCTTTGCAAAGGCAAAGATCAACTGGTGGTAGAATATGCCTTGCGCGATGTGCATAAGCCTATCGGGGTAGCCGATTGGAAGACCCGCTTGGTGCAGACGCTGCCTGACGAACTCAAAGGGAGTTTGCCGACGATAGAAGAATTGGAAGCTGAATTGCAGCAGCTATAGGGAAGCGTTGCACTTAACTTCGCTAGCGCTTTGCGCTATAATAGCAGCACCGTGAAGAGGGGGGAATCACCATGTGCAACCCCAACAAACGTCGTAGGGTGCTCGGAACGATCAAATGGGGTTTTACTGTTGGATTGGCACTCTGGATCGGACAGGCATTCGTAGTGCCGGGACAGACAGCATTGCAATTGGAAATCAGCGCGACCTGCGAGAACGCTTTGTTATCGGTCAACGGCAGGCTCTATTCGGGACGTCCCTTCACGCTCTCGGTGCCCCTCGGAAGCACAGTCACATTGGAAAATCTCAGCAACCAACTGAACAACTGCGGCACACAAGCCGTGCTTCACTATTTTGATCGCTGGGAGATCAATGGAGAACCCTACTCCAAAGCGCTGCGCCCGCTGCGCCTGCGCGCGGGTCAGCCACCGTTTATGGGCAACTCGCGCGTTCAGCTCGTCTTCAGATCTCAAACGGCTACTCTGTGCGACGTCGCTATCAGCGCCCAAGACGCTTCGGGGAATTTTCTGAGCGGGGCCTTTGTCGAAGTGCGTCCGCTGGACATCGCCGGAGACGGCGACGGGGTCACGCCCTTCGTGCGCACCTTCGATGACCTCACGCACGTGATCCTGCGCGCCAGCCATCAGTTCTCCCAAGGCGCACTGAACTACCAATTTGCCCGTTGGCAGGTAGAGGGCGGCCAACTGCTGCCTACGTTCACCGCCGATCCGACAGTGTTAAGAGTGCGTTGCAGTCCACCTCGTACTTTCGTGCGCGTCATCTACGAGTTGCGCGCCGCTACGCTGAGCTGCCCAGACTTGACTCTCTATCGCTTGGAGTTCTCTTTCACTAACTTGGGTCCCAATGCGTGGCTCTTCAGCCCGATTGCTGTGGTCAAGAACATCGGGGCTACGCAAGTGAGCGTGCCTTCTATCACGAGCTTTTTGCTCAATGGACGCCCCATCGCAGAGGTGACGACCGCGCCGCTGCCTCCGGATGCGACCCAACAAGCGAGCACAACATTGCTCTTGCCCGATGGAAATTATCTCGTCACGGCGATCGCCGACAGCAAGAACCAAGTCGCCGAGTGCAACGAAGATAATAATATCAGAGAGATCTTCGTGCGGCTGCCGCCGAATTAGCGCCCCTGCTGAGATTCACAGCGACCCCGGCTCTTTGCAAGATCTTCTCTAGCGCTAAGACGACGGGGAGCATGGCCTCGTGAGTGGCCGTCGGCCCCATGTGTCCGATGCGCACGATCTGTCCCGCGAGGCGCTCCAGCCCACCGCTCACTAAGATTTGGTGCTCCTCTTTCAAGGCGCGCACGATAGCGCTTGCCGCCAATTGTGGATGCCCTCTGATCGCAGTGACGGTGTTCATCGCTTCACCCTCATCTGCGACAAAGGGCTCCAAGCCCAGCTGAAGCAACGCCTGCCGCAGTGCGTGCGCTACTTCACTGTGGCGCGCAATGCACTTCTGTAGCCCCTCGTCTAAAATCCCTTTCATAGTGCGACGTAAGGCGCTCACCAGGCCGGTGGGCATCGTCACGGGATGGGGATGCCAGCTCCCCCACTCGCGCGCGAACTCCTTCCAGGTGCGAAGATTGATATACCAGCCCGGTATGCGTCCCCGCTCGATCAGCGCCCACGCCTCTGGACTGATCGCTATGGGCGCCAGCCCGGGGGGACAGCCCAGACACTTCTGAGTGGCGCTCACGCCAATACCAAGCCCCCAATCGTCAAACGCGATCTCCGTTCCCCCCAACGTCGCTACCGTGTCCACAACTGTGATCGCTTCAAATCTCTTACAGATCGAGCCGATCTCTCTCAGGGGGTTGAGCACTCCCGTTGAGGTCTCGCCATGCACCATGACGACAACGCGAATGGCGCGGTCGCGCTTGAGCGCTTGTTCTACGGCGTCGGGATCGAGCGCTCGCCCCCATTCCCCTTCTAAGATCGCCAGAGGCACGCCATAAGATTGAGCCATTCGCACCCAACGATCTCCAAAGAACCCGTTGGTGAGAATCAAAAATTTACGCTCTTCCCCAGAGAGACTGGCGATCGCCGCTTCCAGGCCCACCGAGCCGGGACCGGGCATGAGAAATGCCGTTCCGCGTTCGGTCCTCCAGACTCTCTTTGAGAGCTCCAGCGTCTCGTTATAGAGCTCTACCCACTCCGGCCCGTAGTGGGCCCTGAGAGGGGCCCCCATCTCGGACAGCGTCTCGGATTCGATCTCCACCGGTCCGGGAATGCGCAAGCGATAGCGTTTCATAGTCCTCCTTCTCTTTTTCCGTAGGGGCACGGCATGTCGTGCCCCAAATATAAATTGCTCAGCGAAAGATCTCCGGGGCGCACCGGCGAATCGCTTGGGCCAAGCGCTTGGGATCGTGCTTCAGCGTCTTGCCGATGCTGCTGGAGTGCCATCTCCACAGGGGCACGATCTCCAAGAGCGGGGCGCGCATAATAGAGAGCCCCCACTCGTTGCCCTCTCGCAAGTTATCTCTTACGGGATAGGCGCCAACTTCAGCATAGAGCTTCTCTATCTCCTGCGGGACGGGTTCGCTGTTGAGCAGAACTCTGTGCAATCTCTTCAGATCAAAATACTCTCCCAAAGCGCACAGATGCTCCCGCGCCCCCAGTCCGTCGGTCTCGCCCGGTTGGGTCATCAGATTTATAATATAAATCTTCAGGGCCGGCGAGCGCTCGACGGCCTGACGGATCTCTTGTACTAATAGATTGGGAATCACGCTCGTAAAGAGGCTGCCGGGCCCCAGAACAATCAGATCGGCTTGGGCGATCTCTTCTAATACTTTGGGATAGGCCGTGACCGGGCTGCGCGAGAGCCGGATCTGGCGAATGCGCCCGCCGGCTTCGGCGATGCGACTCTCTCCGCAGATCACTCGGCCATCCTCCAGCTCGGCGACTAATTCGACGTGCTCCAGCGTCGCGGGCAAGACCTGACCGCGCGTCTTCAAGAGCAAGCTCATCTCTTCGATCGCTTTGTCGAAGCTCCCTGTCATCTCTTGGAGTCCCGCGATGACCAAATTTCCCAACGAATGCCCGGCCAAGTCTCCGCGCTCAAAACGATGATTAAAAAGCTGAGAGATGCGAGATTCGTCTTCGGCTAAAGCAATAAGACAGTTGCGAATGTCTCCGGGGGGAAGCATCTGAAGCTCTTGGCGCAGGCGGCCGGAGCTGCCGCCGTCGTCCATCACCGTGACGACCGCTGTCATATTGCGCGTCAGCTCTTTAAGACCTCGCAGGAGCGCCGAGAGGCCCGTACCCCCTCCCAAAGCAACCACGCGCGGGCCACGCTTTAATAAATAGTTCTCGTAGAGCATCTGTCCGACGCGGCCCTCCGCTGGAGCAGCAATGACGCGCACGACCGCACGACCAATCTGATGAACACCCACAGCGATCGCTCCAATGCCAATTCCCGTCAGCCCCAGCGCCAGCAGATACGTTGAAAGCTCCGTAGGCGCCAACACTTTATAGATCTCCCGCACGAGGTCTTTGCCCAAGAGCACAAAGAGCCCCAAGATAGCTACACCCAATCCCAATGCGATGAGCGCCAACCAACGCTTGATCCCAATCCCCGGATGGAACCAGCGCATGACGCTCTTGATATTGGCGCTCATCGTTCCCTCCCCATGGCTAACTTACGCACCAGACGCTGAATCCGCCCCGGATCCCCCAAGACCGTCTCCAAGCGTCGCAGCAGCGCGGACGTGATACCTACGGATTGCTTGAGTTTGAGCGTTACAGGCTCTTCACCGCAGAGATGCACATAGACGCTCGACATCCCCGGAGAGCTCGCCAAGATCTCTTTGAGGCGCTGGAGCAGAGACGCTTCAATCTGCTCGATCTCCAGGCGCAGGTGCAGCTCGACGGCTCTCTCGGCTTCGGCCAGCAATAACACCTCTTCGCCGATCACTTTGGCTCCGTTGGATCGCTCACTCCGTTGTTCCAAGCGCCCGCGCACCCAGATGATCTCTTCTTCACGCAAAAACTTCTTGGCCCGCTCAAACGCCTCCGGGAAGAGCGTGATCTCTGCCTGCCCAGATAGGTCTTCGATTTTAACAAAAGCCATGCGCTTGCCCGTCTGGGTATTAATAATACGCACGGCTTCGATGCGGCCTCCCACGTGCAGCTCTTGGCCCTCGGGGATCTCTTTGAGCTGTTGGAGGGCGCAGGAGCGCAAGAGGGCCAACCGGCCCTCGTAAGGCTCAAAGGGATGACCGCTGACAAAGAGTCCCAGCAGCTCCTTCTCAAAGCGCAAGAGCTCCGAGAGGGGAAATTCATCGTGTCCGTTTGCTGGGGGTTCCGAGACAAAAGCCTCGGGACTGCCGAAAAACGAGCGCTGGCGGCTCTTGCGCTCTTGTTGGGCTTGCGTCGCCAGCGCCAGCCCTTTCTCGGTTTGGTCGAGCAAAAACTTGCGCGTGCCCAAGCGCGCCAGAGCGCCACATTTAATAAGACTTTCTAAGATCTCTCGATTGAGTTTGTCGCTCTCGACGCGACGACAAAAATCGAGAAAGCTCTTGAACGGTCCTTCGGCTCGACGTGCTTGCAGGATCGCTTCTACCGTGCCTTGGCCGACGTTCTTGATGGCACTTAAGCCGAAGCGAATCTGTTGCGCGCTGGGCAACGGCGTGAAATCGGCCTCGCTCTCGTTGATCTCCGGAGGCAAGACAGAAATCCCCCACTCGCGACACTCTTGAATATATTCAGCGATCTTATCGTTGTTCCCCGAGACGCTCGTCAGCAGCGCCGCCAGATACAAAACGGGATATTTGGCTTTCAGATAGGCCGTCCAGTAAGAGATCAGCGCATAGGCCGTCGAGTGGGCTTTGACGAAGCCATAGCGTGCGAACTTTTCTATATCGGCGAACAACTCTTCGGCTTTTTCTTTGGAGATCTGATTTTCTACACAACCCGCGACAAAGCGCGCCCGCATCTTCTCCATCACGTCTTTTTTCTTCTTGCCTACGGCCATACGCAAAATATCGGCTTCGGCCAGGCTGAAACCGGCCAGTCTTCTTGCCATCAACAGAAGCTGATCCTGATAGATGGGCAGGCCGTAGGTTTCGCGGAGGACCTCTTCCAGTTCTGGATGGGGATAGACCACTTGCTGGCGTTGGTGCTTGCGCTCGATGTAGTCATTGGCCATGCCGCTCTCCAGCGGGCCGGGACGATAGAGCGCTAAAATAGCAATCAGATCATTAAATTCTGTGGGCTCTAATCTGTGTAAAAGAGCGGTGACCCCCGAGCTCTCCAACTGAAAGACTCCGCTGGTGCGTCCCTGTTGAAGAATGCTATAGACCTCCGGGTCATCCAAGGGAATTTGCGATAGATCAAGCTCTTTGCCCGTATGCCGATGAATAAGCTTCAGGGTATCGGCAATCGCCGTCAAGTTGCGCAGCCCTAAGAAATCTATCTTCAAAAGTCCGATGGTCTCTAGGTCTTTCATATTGTACTGCGTGCGCACCGAGCCGTCGCTGATGCGCAGCAGCGGCGCAAACTCTGTGACTTCGCCAGGGGTGATGACCACGCCCGCGGCGTGCGTGGCGGCGTTGCGCGCCAGCCCTTCCAATTTGCGCGCTGTCTCCAATAATTGGCGCACGTGCGGCTCGCGCTCGTAGCGCTGGCGCAGTTCCGGCACGGTGCTGAGCGCTTCATCTAAAGTAGATCCGAAGGGGATCGTCTTGGCGATCTTATCGGCCTCGCTGTAAGCGATCTCGGTGACGCGGGCCACGTCGCGCACGACGCTGCGCGCCTTCATCTTGTCAAATGTTGCTATTTGAGCCACGCGCTCGCACCCGTATTTCTCTTCGACATAGCGAATGACTTCATCGCGACGGCGTACACAGAAGTCAATGTCAATATCGGGCAGGCTGATGCGATGGGGATTGAGAAAGCGCTCAAAAATCAAGCCGTACTTGAGGGGATCTACGTCGGTGATGCCCAGCGCGTAACAGACTAAACTGCCGGCGGCGGAGCCGCGCCCCGGCCCGACGGGGATCTTGCGATCTTTAGCGAATTTGACGAAATCCTGAACAATCAAGAAATATCCCGAATACCCCATATCGGAGATCACGTTCAGCTCAAAGTCCAAGCGCTCTCTCATAGCTTCGCTCAGCGCGCCGAAGCGCTCCCGTGCGCCGGTGTAGGCCAGTTCTCTCAAATAACTGTTCAGGTCTTTATAGTGTGTAGGCAGCTCAAAGCGCGGAAGATGCGCTTTGCTGAGATCGAGATCGAGCAAACAGCGCTCGGCGATCTGGAGCGTGTTCTCGAGGGCTTCAGGGTGCTCTCTAAACGCCGCGAGCATCTCTTCGCCGCTCTTGAAATAATACTGATCGCCGTCATACGAGCGCCGGTCTTCGTCGGAGAGCGTCTTCTCGCCCTGTATATTCAATAAGACATCGTGTGCCGAACGATCTTCGCGGGAGATATAGTGAACATCGTTGGTGGCGACGATGGGAAGTTCCAGTTCTTGAGCCAGTGCGATCAATTGAGCGTTGCGCGCTTGCTCTTCCGGTTGTCCGTGATTCTGCACTTCAACATAGAAATTCTCTTGGCCGACGATAGAGATAAAGTCGCGTGCGACCTCGAGCGCCGCGGCGAACTTCCCTTGGGTCAGCAGGCGCGAGATCTCGCTGCTGCGACATCCTGAGAGAATCAATAGCCCATCGCTATATTGGCGCAAGACTTCTTTGTCTATACGGGGCTTATAGTAAAAGCCCTCGACGTAGCCGGTGCTGGAGAGCTTGACCAAGTTGCGATAGCCGCGCTCGTTGCGGGCGAGCACCGTTAGGTGATAATATTTCGTTCCCTCTTCTTTGGCTTTGGTGTGACGGCTCTTGGGAGCGAGATAGAATTCACAGCCGAGAATGGGCTTGATATTTTGTTCTTTGGCTTTTTTGTAGAACTCGATAGCGCCGCAGAGGTTCCCGTGGTCGGTCAGCGCCAGCGCCGGCATCTTATACTCTTTGCACTTCTGCAATAATTCGTCCATGCGACACATTGCGTCTAATAAGCTATACTCCGAGTGCACGTGCAGGTGGACAAAGGGTCTCATGGCTCTCGCGCTCGCTCTTCGTCGGACTCGATAATAAAATAGACTTCTTCGCCCGGCTTGACCATGCCCAACTCTTTGCGTGCCAGATACTCAAGCAATTTCAAGTCGTCTCTGTTTTGTAGTCTTGTTTGCAACTCTTCGATCTCTTTGAGAATTTTAGCTTTCTGTAAATCGAGATGAGAGAGTTCGTCTCGGAGCTGTCGTATCTCAAGCTCGCGTCCAAGAAAGCTCGCCGCGATCCAGAGCACCCAAAGCACCAGCCCCAGTTTGAGAACCAGTCGGAGTCGGCGCTGCCAACGTTCGGCGCGCTCTAGAGATCGAAATGAAGAGATCATAACGCACTCTCTCTTACGAAGGGGCGCGCCAGCGCCAAAGAGAACTCTTCTTCGAGGCGCAGCAGACGATTATATTTGGCCGTGCGCTCGCCGCGGGAGACCGAACCCGTCTTGATCTGTCCCGCCCCCGTGCCCGCTGCTAAATCCGCAATAAACGTATCTTCGGTCTCGCCGGAGCGATGCGAGATCACGGTGCTATAGCCGTGCTTCTGAGCCAGCTCGATCGCTTCCAGCGTCTCCGTGAGCGTTCCGATCTGATTGAGCTTCACTAAGATCGCATTGGCGATCTCCTCACGAATACCCCGCTGCAAGATAGCGCTGTTGGTGACGAAGAGATCGTCGCCGACGAGCTGAAGGTGCGAGCCTAACTCTTCTGTAAGAGCTTTCCAACTGCGCCAGTCGTCTTCGGCCAGCCCATCTTCGATAGAGATGATCGGGTATTGTTTCTGCCAATCTCTATAGAGCTTGATGAGATCGTCAGAAGCGAGCGACTGCCCCTCGAAGCGATAGCTCTGGCCGTCGAAGAACTCGCTGGCGGCGACATCGAGCGCCAGCGCGATCTCGTCTCCCGGTTGGTAGCCCGCTTCGGCGATGGCGGTGACGAGCAGTTCGAGAGCGTCTCTGTTCTGTGCGAGCTTGGGGGCGAAGCCGCCTTCGTCGCCTACGGCGGTGCTCAGCTTCTGTTTTTGCAGAAGTTTTTTGAGTTGGTGAAACGTCTCGACGATGGCTCGTAGGGCTTCGCGAAAAGAACCGAATTTGAGAGGCACAAGCATAAACTCTTGGATGTCGAGACCGTTGTCGGCGTGTGCCCCGCCGTTGAGGAGATTGACCAAGGGGATGGGCAAGAGCGCTCTCTTTGGGGTGCAAGACGCCAAATACTGAAAGAGCGGCTGGCCCAGCGCGAGTGTTGCTGCTCGTGCACACGCCAGCGATACTCCTAAGATAGCATTCGCTCCCAAACGGCTCTTATTGGGAGTGCCGTCCAGTTCTACCAAATGACGGTCTATCTCCGACTGAGATAGGACGGAACGCCCGATGAGGGTTGGGGCTATCACTCTTTGGATATTCTGGAGCGCTTTCTGGACGCCCTTGCCGTGATAGCGTCGGTCTCCGTCGCGCAACTCCAGCGCCTCGCGCGCCCCCGTCGAAGCTCCCGACGGCACCGCAGCCGTCCCAATAATATTATTCTCCAGCTCCACGTCCACTTCGACGGTGGGGTTGCCGCGTGAGTCGAGGATCTCGCGCGCGCGGATCGCCCGAATCTTCAAGATATCACCCTCTCCACAAGACTTACACCAGTATAGCCGAGAGGCTTTGGCCAGAGCAAGTACCGCTGTCCGCCCCGTGTCGTTTCTCGGAGACTTGGCATCTGCCCACCATGAGAGTACAATAAGTAGTGCGTGCATTTTTTCGCTAGAGGTTTGCCATGAAGACAAAATCGAGATACCAACGAGAGATCTTGGAAGAGTTAAAGGATTTGCCTGTTGCGAAGCTCTCTACCCTCCTGAAGCTGGTCCGCCTTTGGAAGCAAGAACTCTTTGGACGCTCCCAAAAGAAGACTAAGGCCAACGCCTTGCTCGATGTGGATGCGCTTGCCGTAAAGACGGGGGTCACCGATCTGGCCGAGCATCACGACCATTATCTGTACGGCCTAGAGAAGCATGACTAAAGTGTTCGTGGATACCGCCGCGTGGCTGGCTCTCATCAACGCGGATGATACATTTCACCAGAAAGCCAAGGCCGTTCGGACGGAGTTGCTCCAGAGCAAAGCTGATTTTGTCACCACGGATCAGGTTCTTATCGAGGTGGCCAATGGTTTGAGCAGCCCACGCTTCAGAGTAGCTGCCGTGCAACTCCTCGAAGCAATTGAGCAATCGCCGAATATCCGAATCATCCGCACCGCCCGACGGATCTACGGAGGCTCACTCCATAGAGATTCACCGATTTGTACAAAGGTTTGGGATGGTGTAGAATGCGTTTAGGGAGTGATCCGCTCATGAAAGCCTTAGAATTTCAGACGCGCCTCAACAGAAATCACACGTTGACTGTTCCCTCCGAGGTGGCGCAACAAGTTCCACAGGGACAACCTATCCGAGTGATTTTGCTCATCCCGGCATCTACTGAGGATCAAGACTGGGCACACCTGACGACGCAGCAGTTTCTGAAGGGTTATGCGAAGAGCGACGCCATCTATGACAAACTATCAGCCGGGTGACCTCCTGCTCATCGCCTTCCCCTATGCCCGTGGTACACAGACCAAAAATCGCCCGGCCCTGATCATTCTTGATACGGGAAATGCGGACGTTGTAGTGGCTCGGGTAACGACTCAGATGCACCAAACCCTCTACGATGTGACCCTCACGGATTGGCAGGGGGCTGGCTTGCTTGCTCCTTCGGTCGTGCGCCTGCACAAGCTGGCGACATTGGAAAAAGCCCTCGTCCGTCATCGCCTGGGCAGCTTACAATCGGCAGATCGTCAGCGGGTTTCTACGGTGCTGCGACAGACCTTTGGAACGTGGTGACAGATCAAAGAACTGCTATAACTGATCTCCCTATGTGGACAATGGAAACGCTCTGGGCGCTGGGGACGTTTTTTCTCTGTTTTTACGGGTATCATCTCGTCTATTTCTATCTTTCGCGCCGACGCCCTCAGCAAACCCGCAAGGGCCGCCTGCGACAGGCCGTCGCTTCTTCGCTCGCCGCGCGCGATCACTTATTGATCGTGCATCAGTTGCGCAATGTCATTATGGCCGTGACTTTTTTGGCCTCGGCCAGCGTCTTGTTGCTGGGGTTTGTGATCAGTTTCAGTGGCGTCTGGGAGTCGCTCATCGAATTCCCGAACTATCTGCGCCCGCAGGATTATCCCATCTGGACTATTATTCTGACGCTGGGCGTTTCGTTCTTCAGTTTTCTCCTCGCGCTGCGTTACTTCAATCTGCTCTCGTTTCTCGTCAGCGCCGACCCCCAAATGCTGCAAGAGATGGAAGGAACCGACCATTTGACTTATTTGACCAGTCTCTTCATGCGCGGCAGCGACGCGTATACCCTCGGACGGCGCGGCTTTATCTACAGCGTTATTGTGACGCTCTGGTTTCTGAATATCTGGGTCTTTGTGATCGCAACGGTGCTCGTGACGATCTGGGTCGCCATCTTTGATCGCTAGGCCGACCCCCATCTGCTATAATTACTCCAGAGGTAGATTCTGTGCTCTATGCGGATCTTATCGTTACGAATGCCAATATAGAGACGGTCACCCAAGGGCGCGCCGACGCTATGGCCGTGCGCGACGGGAAGATTCTCGCCGTCGGGAGGACAGAAGAGCTGCTCAAGCTGGCAGCCCCCAAGACGCAGATCGAAGATCTTCAGGGCAAGACCGTCCTGCCTGCGTTCATAGACGCGCACATGCACCTGATCACCGCGGGACTGCGCGAGACGGGATTTCACCTAGATCTGAGTGAATGCAGCTCTCTTGAAGAAGCATTGGAGCGCATACGCTCCCGTATTCAAGCGACGGAACAAGATCGGTGGGTCATCGCGCGTGGCTGGGTCGAGACTCTCTGGCCCGAACGGCGCTATCTGCTGCGTCAAGATCTAGACCGTGTGGCTCCTCATCACCCTGTAGTGGCCATCCGAGTTGATGGGCATCTTCTAGCGGTCAACAGTCGTGCGCTGCAGAAGCTTACTGTGACGCCGCGCCCCGACGAGTTCGACGAAGCGCAGGGCTTACTTCGAGAAGAGACCGCCTGGGCGCTTCTGCAACAGCTTCAACCCTCCGACGAGCAGCTCCAAGAGGCAGTCCTCGCCGCAGCCAGGCTCGCCCATCGCTTGGGCGTTACGGCCATCCACGACATCGTCAAGCCCGCGCATATCAGAGCCTATGCCGCGCTCCATCAGAAGAAGCGTCTGCCCTTGCGCGTCTATTTCAATCCCGAAGTAAAGTATTTGGAGTCTTTTATCGAAGCCGGTCTGCGCACGGGTTTTGGCGATGACGTTCTGAAGCTGGGCGCGATCAAGTTCTTCGCCGACGGCTCGATCGGGGCGCGCAATGCAGCACTCTATGAACCTTATCAAGACGCAGATACGACGGGCCAGCTCAACTACGAACAGAATGAACTGAACCGTTTGGTCAAGCGCGCACACGATCACGGCTTTCAGATTATGATCCACGCGATTGGGGATCGTGCTATAGATGCGGCATTAGAAGCGTTGGCGCACGCCGGCGCGAGCGCCGAACGCCGCCATCGCATCGAGCACGCCGAGCTCGTCACGCCCGAACAGCTTCAGCGCATGAGAGAGCTGGGAATTATCGCCTCGATGCAGCCCAATTTTGTCCAATGGAGCGGGCCGGGCCTCTATTATGAACCGCGCTTGGGGAGAGAGCGCGATAGCCGTATCTGCCCCCATCGTGAGGTCCTAGCTGCTGGAGTGCGTATCGCTTTTGGCTCCGATGGGATGCCCTTCGGCCCCCTTCACGGGATCCACTGGGCGGTCAACGCCCCGCACGCTGCTCAGAGACTCTCTGTCACCGAAGCGATCCGTCTGTACACCCTTGGGGCGGCCTACGCCAGCTTTGAAGAAGACGTGGCTGGCTCTCTGGAGCCGGGGAAGCGCGCCGATTTCATCGTGCTCTCGCATGATCCAACGAATAACACCAAGACGATCAACGAGATCCGCGTCGAGCGCACCTATCTGGCCGGGGAGAAACTTTGAAAGCCGTCGTCCTCTGCGCGGGAGAGGGCACCCGGATGCGCCCGCTGACTTATACGAGTGCGAAGCACCTCATCCCCATCGCCAATAAACCCGTGATCCTCTACAGCTTGGAGACCATAGCCGCCGCGGGCATCCGCGAGATCGGCATCATTGTCAGCCCACATCGCGAAGAAGAGTTTAAACTCACGTTGGGCGACGGCTCAGGCTGGGGACTGAAGCTCTCTTATATCTTGCAGCATCAACCCAAGGGCCTTGCCCACGCGGTCTCTTGCGCCGAAGAGTTCGTTGGGAGAGAAGATTTCTTAGTGTACTTGGGGGATAATTTGTTAGAGAACGGTGTCACGGCGTTGGTCCAAGAGTTCAAGCGCGAGCGCGCGGATGCTTCTATTGTCTTAGTCCGCGTCGAAGATCCGCGCAGCTTCGGCGTGGCTCAGCTCCAAGAGGGGCAGATCGTCAGAGTGATAGAGAAGCCGAAAGACCCGCCGAGCGATCTCGCAATCGTCGGCGTCTATCTGTTTAACGAGAAGATCTTCGAAGCGATCCGCGAGATCAAGCCCAGCTGGCGCGACGAACTGGAGATCACCGACGCGATTCAAAGATTAATAGATAAGCGCTATCGCGTCACGCCGCATCTAGTCCAGGGCTGGTGGAAGGACGTGGGCAAGCCCGAAGATATGCTGCACGCGAATAGATTGCTCTTGGAGCAGATCGAGACGCGCCTCGAGGGCGAACTGGACGCGCGCTCCCAAGTGAAGGGCCGTGTCCAGGTAGCCACTGGCGCGAAGATTATCAACTCGGAGCTGCGCGGCCCGCTGGTGATCGGGGAAGAGGCGATCATAGAGAATTCGTTCATCGGGCCGTTTACGGCGATTGGCTCTCGCGTTCAGATCAGAGAGAGCGAGATCGAGTATAGCATCGTGATGGAGGGTACTGTGATCTCGGGAGTTGGGCGCGTCGATCACAGTCTCATCGGTCGCAATGTCTCTCTAGGGAAGAGAGAGCGTCGTCCCGAAGCGTTGAGCTTTGTGTTGGCCGATAACAGCCAAGTGCAATTGGTCTAGTATTAGAGAGAACGAGCAAGATGTAGTATAATAGAGAGCTACAACAGAAGGAATGGGGACCGGGTGAGTCCTTCTCAGAAAGAGACCCCCATTCCTCTCACCACCCTAAGAAAGACTACCCGGTCCCCACTTCTGTTTGCTGTTTGCCGGCGCCAAAGAGCGTGTTCAATAGATGCACCAATCCCATGCCAATGGTTGTCCCCAGCGCGATCCCCTCGGTGCTCCCCTCAAACTTGGGCTGCGTGTAGCCGCAATGGAGACACGTAAGATAACTCTTCGGATTTTCATCGTCGGTCTGAGCTTGACTGAGCTCAGACTTACAGATAGGGCAACTCTTCGGTTGGAGCACAGCATGGGGGAGCCGATCGACTCCCTTGCGCAAGATAGCCAGCTCGGCTTCTTTGGCGTTGGCATAGACCCACATCGGGACTTTGATCGTCTTGTAGGTCTCCGGGTCTCTCTTCGCTGTGCTTCTCATGCTTTTTGCCTCAGAGTAGAATTATATGCTTAGTGCTATTCTACCGATAGTTGAATTATAAGCTTTTTCTACCTGTTTGTCAAGTCCCTCTCTTAAAGAGGAAAATTTACAGAAATAATCTGAAGTTTATAGCATTTTGTGCTCTTGACGTAACTTCCGGCAGAGGCGCTCGTAGAAGCGAATCTCTTGCAGAGCTTGGTCTAGATTGATCCACTCTACGGTTTCTATCTCATCGGGTGCGGGCTGGAACCGCTCGTGCTCCAGTTCGGCTTCGTAGAAGAACGTGTGCCAGTGATAGTTGGTCGTCCTCCCCAGACGCGACTCCGTCCCCAAGAAGCGGACGATACGACAGGGGACGCCGGTCTCTTCGCGGGTCTCACGGAGGGTGGCCTCTTCGGGGGATTCTCCATAGCCCACAAAGCCGCCGGGCAGCGCCCAGTGACCGGCGTTATAGCCTCTCTTGGGACGCACCATCAAGAGTTTTCGATCTTTGATAATAATCGCTTTGGCGGTCAGGCGGGGCAGGCTGGTGCTCACGGCGAGCCGGACGATGGGCAGGGCCTCGTCCAGTTCGGAGATGTGATCTTTGTGCCACCAATCTTCCGGGTGGTGTTCGATCAACGGCTTGCAATAGTGTACGCGCTCTCCGTGAAACCGCATCGTATGAACGATCTCATAGGGACAAGTGATCTCTTGGGGGGTTAGGGGAAAGCGCAGGCGTCCGCCCTCGCGGATCAGATAGACTTGGCCGTCTCTTTCCAGATAAAAGTGCTCCACAGCAGCTTTAGCATAGAAGATCTCTGGGGCAGGTGCAAGTTGAGCAAGTCCTGTCGTGCGCGTTTGCACAGCTCCGCCCGAACGATTACACTTAAGATCTGATCGTTATGAGCATGCGATGGACATCTGTTAAAGCGCGTCAGACGTTTTTGGACTATTTTCGCTCTAAGAGTCACACGGTCGAAAGCAGCTCGTCGCTGGTGCCCGATGACCCGACACTGCTCTTCACCAATGCCGGGATGGTGCAATTCAAAAGAGCGTTCTTAGGAGTGGAGAAGCGTCCCTACACCCGCGTTGCTACCGCCCAAACGTGTATACGCGTCTCTGGCAAGCACAACGATTTGGAGAACGTCGGCCCATCCCCACGACATCATACGTTCTTTGAAATGCTCGGCAACTTCAGCTTCGGCGACTACTTCAAGCGCGAAGCGATCTCCTATGCGTGGGAATTGCTCACGGAAGTCTACGGATTGGAGAAAGATCGCTTGCACTTCACCATTTATAGAGACGACGAAGAGTCTTTTCAGCTCTGGCAAGAGATCGCCAAGGCCCCCAAAGAGCGTATCTATAGAATGGGGGAGAAGACCAACTTTTGGATGATGGGCGAGACCGGCCCCTGCGGCCCAAACACAGAACTGATCTGGGATCGCGGAGTAGAGTTTTGCGACTGCGATGAAGCCGTGCGCAGCATCTGCTCGCCTCACCTAGATAACAACTGCAATCGGTGGCCTGAAGTCTGGAACTTGGTGTTCATGCAGTTCAACCAAGACGAGTCGGGCAAGCGAACTCCACTGCCGAAGCCGGGTGTGGACACGGGCATGGGCTTCGAGCGCCTTGTCTCCGTCCTCCAGAACGCTCCGAGCAACTATGACACCGATCTCTTCCAGCCGATCTTTGAAGGGCTGCGGGAGCTGACCGGTCATAGCAAGAGAGAGATGCGCGAGCAGTATGTGCCCTATCGCGTCATTGCCGATCACGGGCGGGCGATGACCTTTCTCATCGCCGACGGGGTGGTGCCTAGCAACGAAAAACAGGGCTATGTCTTACGCATGATCATGCGTCGGGCTATCTTATTTGGCAAGAAGCTTGGACTGCCGATGCCGTTCCTGACCAGCGTTGCACAATCGGTCATCGAGACGATGGGCGGGTACTACACAGAACTGACGGAGCAAAAGGATTTTGTTCTCAAAGCCATCGTTCAAGAAGAAGAGCGCTTCGAACGCACGCTCGATCAGGGCTTGGAGAAAGCAGAAATGATTATTGACGAGTTAAAGCAAAGAGGAGAAACTGTTATTCCTGGTAAGTTAGCATTTCCTTTGCATGATACTTATGGCTTCCCCATCGAGCTTTTTGAAGACATTGCGCGTGAACATGGGATGACTGTTGACCGCGCGGGTTTCGAGCGCGAGATGGAAAAGCAGCGGGCTAGATCGCGTGATGCTGGTCACGCAACAGTGGAAGGGCAAGAGGTTCAAGTTTTGAGTGAAATAATGCCAGGGGTCTTCAGTCAGTTGATAGCTACAGATTTTGTTGGTAACAAAGAACACGAGCATTTTTCTTTGATCCGAGCCCGCCGAGGAGAAAGTCTCTTAGCATTTGATGAAACACCCTTCTATGCAGAAAGCGGGGGTCAAGTTGCAGACACAGGCTGGATTGAACATCTCAAGAGCGGGGCCAAAGCTGAAGTGCTTAATGTCCTCAAGGATGAGCGCGGTGTCTACTGGCACCACATCAAAATACTCGAGGGTAAGCTCGAAGGCAATTTTAATCCAGGAGATCGTTGCTGGCTCAAAGTCAACGCCGAGCGCCGCCAGCGCACCATGCGCAATCACACAGCGACGCATATCTTGCACGCGGCGCTGCGCAGAGTCTTGGGCTACTCTCAGGGCATTCAAGCGGGCTCGCTCGTCGCTCCCGATGAGCTGCGCTTCGATTTTAAGCATCTAGCGCCGTTGGCTCCCGAAGAGATTGTGCGAATCGAAGAGTTGGCCAATCGCGCCATTCTCGCCGATCTGCCTGTGACTATCACTGAAGAACCCCTAGAGACCGCGAAAGCTCGCGGCGCGATGGCGCTCTTCACCGAAGACTACGCGGGCAAAGAGAAAGTGCGTGTCGTCACCATTGAGCCCTTGCCCGACGAAGAGAAGCCTTTCAGCGTCGAGCTGTGCGGCGGCACGCACGTAGAGAGAACGGGACAGATCGGTCTTTTTAAAGTGCTGAGTGAAAGCGGCATCGCCGCCGGCGTGCGACGAGTCCACGTCGCCGTCGGCGAGAACTTGCTCCAGTATCTGGCGGAGCGAGAGCAGACGGAGCGCCGCTTAGCCCAGATGCTGAAGACATCTGATAAAGAACTGACGGTGAAGATCGAAGCTTTGCTGGCCGAGCACGACCAATTAGCCCGTGAGCGCGACGCGCTCAAGCGCCAAGTCCTCATGGTTGAAAAAGATCGGCTCTTACAGAAGCGCCAAAAAGTCAATGACATATCTGTCGTGTGCGCGCGGGTTGATCTCTCGGTAGAAGACTTGAAGACGCTCTCGGACTTTATAGAGCCGCAGATCGCTCCCGGAGTAGCGTTGCTCGGCGGGGTCTCCAATGGAAAAGCCTCGCTCGTCTGCAAAGTGAGCGAGGCTCTGAGCAAAAAGATCAACGCCGGACAACTGATCAAAGCCCTTACGCCCTTGATCGGCGGCGGCGGGGGGGGCACCCCACGCTTCGCCCAGGGCGGCGGCTCAAACGCCGACGGGCTGGACGAAGCCCTGCGACAGGGTGAAGCGCAGATGCAGATCCGGATTGGGCTCTAGTAATCGTCGTCGTCTTCGTCGTCGTCCCAGTCTTCCTCTTCGTCCTCGTCGTCTTCGTCCTCTTCGTCTTCATCCCAGCGGCGTTTCAACAGCAGTTCGTCATCGAGCCTTCTCATAGCAGCTCACTCCTCATTATGAGTATTCGTAGTCGTCAGAGTCTAGAGAAGAGCGGCGCTGAAGTCAAGTTGGGGTAATTTTAGCGATCTTATCTGCACTTTACGCATCCGAGATCTGCGAACAGCGTCGCGAGCGACGATGCTTGAGAAAGGCGCTGAGGGCTTGGGGGTGTTCTTGAAAGAAGCTCACAAGATCTCGAAAGCACGCCAGCGTCTCGGGACTGACATGGTGTTCGACGCCCTCCACGTCACGCGCTATGGAGCGTTCGCCGACTCCGAGCATCTTCAGGAGCTCTTCGAGTTTGCGATGTCGGCTCTTGACCGACTTGGCGATGGCTTCGCCCCGTGGCGTCAGCGTGATCCCACGATACTTTTCGTAATTAACCAGAGATTCGGTCCCGAGCTTTTGCAGCATCTTGGTCACGGAAGAAGAGCGCACTTGCAACGACGAAGCAATATCTATGACGCGTGCATAGCCCTTCTCTTGAATCAGCTCGTAGATGCGCTCCAGATAGTCTTCCGCGCTTGGTGTGGGCACTCTCCCCACTCTCCTTCTAAGATTTTATCATCGTTTGAGCACGATGAAGCGCCCGTACATCGAAGTCTGATGATTGCGACAATAATACGTAAAGTCGCCGGTGCGGGAGGCCGTGAACTCGACCGTTGTCTCTTCCGTCGGACGAATGGACTGTTTGGCGCGGGCTTCGGGGTAGTTGCTGACGGCAAAATCGTGAATAATCAGCGTCGTCTCGCGATTGCGTATGGTGATCTTCACTTTGTCGCCGGCATAGACGATAATATCCGGGTTTTCGATCCCCTTGATCGAATCGGGCTTCTCCCCTATAAAGCGCATATTGCTGGTGATCAGCACGATCTCGCGCGAGGCTCCCGGCGGCAGATCCGTGATCGCCGGCGTACAGCCAACGGTGAAGATACCGACGCTCAGCAGAGAGAATACCAGCCAATTCCATCGGTGCATTGTTTCTAGTCCTCCTTAGCTTTATAAACAAGGGGAGCATAGCAAACTTCGTCTGAGAAGGCAAATCTCTCAGCGCGCGGCGACGACAGAGATCGCCTTGGCCCAGTGCGTGGGAATCGCCTGAACACGACCATCAACTTGCAGATGGATTTGGTTCTCTGTATGCGCTAGAACGAGCACCGACTGGCCGGGTGCCAGGCCGCGCGCTAGGAGCGCAGATAAAATCTCTTCGGGTTCGTCTTCGATATGCGCGATCATCGCTGGAGTCTTCAGCGGCCAGGCTTCGAGGGGCTGGCCGGGGTCAACGGAGATGCGGCCTTCGCTGGTGGGAATGGGGTCGCCGTGCGGATCACGAACTGGGTGGCCCAATTGACGCTCGAGCTGCTCGGCTATTTCCGCCGGTTGAACGTGCTCCAGCCGATGGGCCTCAGCATGGACAGTCTCTAAAGGGAGCGCTGCTTCGTCTGCTAAGTAGCGCTCCCACAGACGATGCGAACGAATTAATTTTAGAGCTTCTTCTCGTCCCTGAGAAGTCATCTCCAGATTTTTATTCTCTCTAGAGAGTTGCACCCAACCGCGTCTGACCAAAGTGCGAAGGCCGTGACGCGTATGAGTCATGGGCTGACTGAGCGCTTGAGCTATTACTGCTGCTGTAGTTTCGGCTTTGCGTTCGGTCAGTTCGTATATTTTCTTGAGAATATCTTGCATCTGCGTCAGATGCTGATGGCGCCTTCGTTGCCACGCGCGCGCCAGCACGCCGTGATGCGGCGCCAAGAAAAAAGCGACTATAAAGAGCAGCCCCGCGACGAGCACAATCGAAGCGCCCGAAGAGAGATTGGCATGAAACGAGAGATAGAGTCCAATAATGCTCGCCGTAATGCCCACCAGAGCGGCCGTAAGCATCATCGTTGGAAGACGATGCGTCAGCAAGAAGGCCGTCGCCCCGGGGATGATCAGCATGGCCACTGCCAAGACGACTCCCACAGTCTGCAAGCTCGCCACGATCGTCAGCGAGAGCAGGAGCATCATCAGATAGTGCAACAATCCCGTAGGCAGCCCAATAGCGGCGGCCATCGTCGGATCGAACGAGTGCAAGAGCAGCTCTTTGTAAAGCAAGCCGATCGTGATCAAGACCAGCACCCCGGCTATGAATATTGTTAAAAGATCGTTGTTAGAGACTCCCAACACATTGCCGAAGAGAATGTGAAAGAGATCTACGTGTACGGCGCCTTCCTGAGCCTTTCTACGCATCGCATCGCTGCTGAGCAAGAGCAGGCCCAAGGCGAAGGCGGTGGTGAACATCACGCCCATGGCCGTGTCTTCTTTCACTTTGCTTCGGCGCGTAATAAAACCGATCCCCAGAGCCGTCAGGACGCCGGTGCCCACCGCTCCCCAGAAGAAGGGGAATCCCGCTAACCAAGCAATCGCCACGCCGGGCAGAACCGCATGAGCAATAGCATCCCCCAGCAGCGCCAGACGGCGCACGATAATATAACAACCGACGACCGAGCTGATCGTGCCCACCAAGAGAGCTGCGAACAATGCCCGCTGCATGAATGCATAACTCAGTGGTTCGATAAAGATCCGATCGAAGAGTTCCATAAGTTCTTACCTAGCGCAAGGCAATCAACCGGTCTGCTTCTTGCAGCAGCGTCAGCCGTCCGCGGTAGGCCCGCTGCAGGAGATCCGGTTTGAAGACTTCATCTACTGTTCCGTAGGCGACCAGTTGCCCGTTGAGCAGGACTAGACTGTCAAAGTGCCGGGCCGTGCTGAGATCGTGATTGACGACCAGCACGAGTTTGCCCTTATTTTTTAACGCGCGCAGGATCTCAAAGATCTTCTGCTCCGTGGCCGCGTCCACCCCGATAAAGGGCTCGTCGAGCATATAAATATCCGCATCTTGGCTGAGCGCGCGGGCGAGAAAGACTCGCTGTTGCTGACCTCCGGAGAGCTGGCCAATCTGACGCTTTGCCAAGGGGGTCATCTCGACTTGATCGAGGGCTTGGGCGGCGCGCTCGCGGTCGGCACGCGCAGGGCGGTGCAGCCAGCCCAAATGAGCGTAGCGCCCCATCAGCACGACATCTTCGACCAAGACGGGGAAATCCCAGTCTACCGATTCTCTCTGGGGGATATAAGCGACACGGCGGCGCGCCGCGCTCACGCTCTGCGAGAAGAGCTTAATGCGTCCGCCGTCTCTGGGCACCAGCCCCAAAGTCGCCTTGAGCAATGTAGACTTCCCCGCGCCGTTGGGCCCGAAGATCCCCACCATCCGGCCCGGCTCGATCTTTACGGTGACATTGCGCAGGACGCGATTCGCCCCGTAAGAGACCGAGAGATTTTCAATCTCAATGGCTGCTTGGCTCATAGTTCACTCCGTAAAATCGCTAGGGTGCCCGCCCAAAGCCTCAGTGATGGTCTTCACGTTGTGTACCATCATCTTGATATAAGTATCGCCTGCACTGCCCGGAGGGCCGAGCGAGTCCGAATAGAGCGTCCCGCCGATCTTGACGCCCGTATCTTGGGCAATCTGCATGAGAAACCTGGGATTGACGGTGGTCTCTACAAAGACCGCCGGGATGCGCGTACGCTTCAGATCGTCCACCAAGCGCGCGATCTTCTCTGCCGAAGGATCTTCATCCGTAGCAATACCCCAGATGGCTCCTAAGAATTCCAACCCGTAACGCTCGCACAGATAGCGAAAGGCATCGTGAGCCGTAACCAGTTTCCGATTTTCAACGGGCACCGTTTGTATCTGCTCCAAGACCCAGCGATGGAGTTTCGCCAATTGCGCTTTGTAACGTTCAGCGTTTTGTGAAAAGATCTCTTTTCCCTCAGGATCGAGCTCGCTCAGCCCACGGGCAATCTCATCAACATAGCGCATCGCATACTCCACGTTGTTCCAGAGATGAGGATCCGGGCGGCCCGCATAAGATCCCGCCCTTTCGACAAAGGCCACCGCCCGCAAGGGTTCAGCCAAGTAAATCAGAGGGCGCTGACCGCCGGCATTCTGTATCAGTTCTTCGAGCCAGAGCTCGATCCCCAATCCGTTGGCGAAGACGAGTTGCGCGCGCGTGATCTTCTTCACGTCATCGGGCCTGGGTTCGTAGGTATGAGGGTCGATCCCTACGGGCAGAAGCGTCTCAACTTCGATGCGTTCGCCTCCCACGACGCTCACCATGTCACCGATAATAGTCATCGTCGCCAGCACAGTGGGCCTGGTGATCGTTTGAGCCTTGTCGTTTGTACATCCTGCGAGCGTGGCTGCGCAAACGACAGCCAAGAGCAAGTGTCGAGCTATCTTCAACATATCATTTCTCCTTCCGCTACGGCAATAGCACATTGACATTGCTCGCGTCAGTCGTGACGTAGGCCAAGCGACCGTCGGGAGTGAGCTCAATCTTCCGAGGCCCCTTGACCACGGAAATGTTTGTCAAGACCCGGCGGCTGGCGACTTCAACGACGCTGAGCTCACTGCTGAGCAGATTGGTCACATAGGCGAGGCGACCATCGGGGCTGAAGGCCACCCCATAAGGTCCTCTGCTCCTGCCTCCCTCTGTCATATCAATGGTCGCTATGAGCTTATTGCTCGCGAGCTCGATGACGCCGACGTTGCCGCCAAGATTGGCTACATAAGCGAATCGGCCATCGGGCGTGATCTCGATGTGCTCCGGCCCTGCACCGCCTGCGGGAACTGTCGCGATGACTTTGTTACTCCCTAGATCAACGACGCTGACATCGGCACTCCCATTGTTCGCCACGTAAGCGAACCGGCCATCGGGAGTGAGCGCTAGACTTTCTGGCTTTGGGCCTACGGGGATGTCGGCCACGACTTTTCGGGTGTCGAGCACGATGACGCTGATGCTATTGCCCTCTGCATTGGCAGTGAAGAGAAATCTGGCTGTAGCTACAGCCCCATAGGGCCCTTTGTTGCTCGATGGGATCGTGTCGATGACGCGCTGAGTCGCGATCTCAATCACAGTGATCGTATGATCCGACCGGTTGGTGGCGTAAGCAAAGCGACCGTTGGGGTCAATGGCAACATCATGAGGTCTCTTGCCTACGAGGATGTGAGCTATGACTTTATTGCTGAGGACTTTGTCTTTGGAGATTTCGATGACGCTGACGCTGTCGTCGCCGACATTGGCTGTGTAGACAAAGCGACCGTCAGGTGTGATGGCCAAGCCTCTGGGGGCCGCTTTCCCCGCCTCCCGTCCCACCGGGATAGTCGTGACGACGAACTGGGCCGTGGCCAACAAGCTTGCTAAGACTAAAATCAAGACACCACTGAACAGCGCGGCACGCGGGCTCCTTCCTGTTGCTTTCCGCAACTTGTTGATCATGTCATTCCTCCTCAGAATATTAGCTAATACTAAAACTATTTCTTATTACTAATATTCTTAGCTATGAGCATATCAGAAGGGGCTTCGTTTGTCAAGGGCTTTTCGTCTAAAAGGTGAAAGAGGCGTGTCTCTTGAGAAGAGCGGCGCGGACGAACGAGACTAGAAGTCCATTCTGATCGGCATACAGACGTACAAGAAGCCCTGATCGGCTTCGGTCTCGCCGGGCTCCAAGAGCCCCGCGCTCTCGGCGTCGGCCAACCAGAGTCTCACTTCGTCGCTCTGCAGACGCTTCAGGGCGTCAATCAGATACTCCGCACGAAAACTGATCTTCATCGCCTGGGCTTTCTTCTTAAGTTCTAAAATCTCTTGGGCTTCTCCCTTCTCGGCTGCTTGCGAGCTGATTTTTAGCTTGCCGTCCTCTATGTTCAGGATCACGGCGTCGGACTCTTCGGCCGCGGTGATCTGCACGCGCTGCAGCGCTTCTAGAAAACTCTTGCGCTCCAGAATCAGCCCGATAGAATTCTCCCGCGGGATGACCTTCTCAAAGTCCGGATAGGCCTCTTCGATGAGTCGGCCTACAAAAACAACCGAGCCCATCTTAAAGAAGAGATAATTTTCCGACTGATAGACTTCGACCTGTTCGGTCTCGATTTGCGCCAAGATGCCCGCGAGGTCGCGCAGCGAATCCGCCGCTACGAGAAACTCTCCTTCGGCTTCAGCTTTCTTAGCTAATTCTTCCGTCTTGCACGCCAGACGGTAACCGTTGGTCGCCACGACCTTTAAGGTCTTCTCGGCCAAGACCCAATTCACGCCCGTGAGGCTCAGTCGTGATGTCTCTTTGGCCGAAAGAGCTGCAAAAGTGACCAGCTCCAGACTGCGCGCCAATGGCTTGCTCTCCAAGAGACAGAGGCGTTTACTAGGAAGATGGGGAAGCTCCGGATAATCTTCCAGGGGCAGGCGAAAGAGATCGAAGACCGCACTGCCACAAGTGATCTCTACTTTCCCGGTGCCCTCAATGGTCTTAAAATGGAGGGTTTCCGCGGGCAGGTTCTGCGCGATCTTCGACAGCAACTCGCCGTTGAGCACCAACGCCTCACCGCGAGGGTCATCGCCGCCGCGGTTCTCTATGGGCACCGAGCACCAGATAGCGCGCTCTAAATCCGTTGCGGCAAAGGTCAACTGATTCTTCTTGGTTTCGAGTTTTAAACCCGCCAAGATCGGCATACTCGTCGCACGGCCCAACGCCCGTCCGGCCACCTTCACCCCGGAGAGAAATTCATCGCGTCCACAAGAGAATTCCACGTCTTCCTCCTTTCACGATTGTGCCGACACAAACGGTCGTATATAGCTCCACACTTCTTCACTCAGCGTAGAGATCTCTTTCATACCGTCGAGCCGGATCCCCCTTGAAACTTTGGAGATCTCGGCCAAATACCCACAGCGCACGCGCTCATAGAAATCAACACCAGCGCCCTCGAGACGATCTTTCACTCTCCCTTTGCGTCGCAGCGCGACTTCGACAGGGACGTCTATCAGAAGAGTCATTTGGGGCGCAAGATCCCCTGTAGCTAATCGGTTGAGCTCGCGGACCAACTCCAAGCTGAGCCCGCGTCCATACCCCTGATAGGCTAAGCTCGAAAGCGCATAGCGGTCGGTCAAGACCCAGTGCCCAGAAGCAAGTGCAGGCTGGATAACCGTCTGGGTCAGTTCGCTGCGCGAGGCCTCATAGAGCAAGAGTTCTGTAAGCGGAGTCATCGCTAGCTCTTTTCTTAATAATAAGATCTTACGGATCTCTTCCCCCACGGGGGTGCCTCCCGGTTCCTGGACGATCACGGGATCAATCTTATATTGCTTGAGTCGCTTTGCCAGTGCGCGCAGTTGTGTGGACTTGCCACAGCCGTCGAGCCCCTCCAAAGCGATGAACACGCTAGACCCCCTCGTGTTTGATGAGCGCCAGCAAGACCAAGCCCGTGCCGATCACAATGGCCGTGTCGGCAAGATTAAAGACGGGCCAGACGCGAAAATCTAAAAAGTCAACCACCGCGCCGCGCTCTGGCAACCATCTATCTGTGAGATTTCCCAGCGCGCCCCCGGCGATCCCCGTGAGACCGACGGTCATAGCGGGCTGGCGCGGGCGATTCCAGAGAAGCACCATCAGTATCACCAAGCTCGCTCCGGCAGCCAAGATTGCAATCAGATCGCCGAATTCATGGAAAAGCCCGAAAGCCCCTCCGGTGTTGTACGTCAGCGTCAGATGAAAAATTCCGGAGAAGATGGCCAGCGAACGTCCCGGCTCCAAGTGTGTCAGAGCTATATATTTGCTGAGCTGATCCAGCGCCAGAACGCCGAGCACTCCTAATAATATCTTAATGCGCATTCGCGCTAGTATAGCGGGCTTTTTGGGAAAAAGCAATCTTCCGGGGCACGGCGCGCCCTGCCCCCTACAGACCCAAAGACTTGGCGATCGTCTCTTTCTGAATCTCGTCCGTGCCTTCTACAATTCTTAACACCCGAGCCAACTTGAAGACCCTTTCGATGGGCAGCTCTTTCATCACGCCCATGCCCCCGTGTATCTGCACAGCCCGATCGGCCAAGCGATAGAGTATGTTCGTCGCGAAGTATTTGACCATAGCGCTCTCTTTGATGATCTGTTCGCCTTGGTCTGATCGCCAAGCACAGTTAAGCACCATCTGCTCACATGCATAGAGCTCAGCCGCAGATTCGGCCAGCATCCCGCGAATGTGCTGATATTTCGCAATGGGCTTCCCAAAGGCCGTGCGCTGAGTCGCGTATTCTACAGACTCTTTCAATAAGTACTCTCCCAAGCCGACGCACATCCCGGCGATGTTCAGTCTCCCAACACCGATCCAGCTCATGGCTACATAAAAGCCCATGTGCTCTTCGCCGATCAGATTCTCTTTGGGGATTTTACAGTTCTCAAAGATCAATTCGGCTTGGCCGCCGTCATCTAGAATGGAGCGGTTGATGCGGCCTACTTTATAGCCGGGGGTCTGGCGATCAACAATAAAGGCCGTCACGCCGGAATAACCCGACTCTTTGTAGAGTTTGGGATCTGTTACGGCGAAGGCTTGGGCGAAGTCCGCGTGGGCCGCGTTGGTGATAAAAGTTTTCAGCCCGTTGAGAATATAATAATCGCCATGCTTTTCGGCTGTTGTTTTCAGATTTTTGATATCCGAGCCGGCTTCGGGTTCGGTGAGGGAAAAACACGTAGTCATCTCGCCCTTAACGAGCGGGTAGAGATATTTCTCTCTCTGAGTTTCGTTCAAGTGCAGGAGCATGGGGCTGGGGCCTTCGGGGCCGGCGAGCAGATAGGCATTCAAGCCCAGGCCATGACGCCAGACTTCTCGCTGGGCGAAGAAGAGCCCGACTCGGTTGACTCCGCCGCCGCCGGCTTCTTCGGGCATGTGCATCCCGTAGTAGCCCAACTCCCCCGAACGGCGCCGCGCTCTGTCTATGACGGCTTTCACTTCCGGGACAAGGCTGCCGTCCTCTTGGAGGCGCTTGCGCTCGTCTTCGAAATACTGGCGATATTGCTCTTCCAAAGGGCGAATCTCTCTCTCTATGAACGAGCGCAGCCCTTTGACGAGAAGACGCGTCTCTTCTGTAGGCGTAAAGTCAATCATGAATACAATGTCATTTTAGCGCATCTATGGTAGAAAGTCCATGCAGATAAAGGGGATGCCCACGTGGTAGGACGAAGTCTTAAGTCCCCTGAGCGGCTTCTTGCACGTCTTGATAAAATGAGCTACCCTACACAGAGCAATGAGAAAAGAGGTCAAGTTTAAGATCATGCTTACTCCTGAAGATCGCTACCGACATCATCATGTGAGAGTAAGGGGTGCCGTTACCAACTTCAAAGTTCAATATGAAACCCAAGTGGCCGGGCGGTGGCTTCCGGTGGTGCGCTACGATACACGCCACGGTTTTGCCCATCGCGACCTTCTAGATCAGCGGGGGAGATCTCGCAAGACACCGCTCTTCACTCAAGATTACAATGAAGCCTTGACGTTCGCGGAACACGATATCAAATCGAATTGGGAGAGCTATAAGAGGCGATTCCTCCAGGAGGGTGACTATGAGAGCTAAGAGAGATGAGACGAAGGAGTTTTTTGCCAGAAACCACGAGCTCAGTCTTGAATTCAGCCGGTACATCTTGGAACACCCGGAGCTTGATGATCAGATAGCGCCAGACGCTGTGATCGTCTTTTTGCCCGACTTTGATGAGCCACTGAAGGCGTTCAACCTCAAGATGGGCAAAGAGCTTGAGCAAGAGGGACAGAGGGTCGTTTATTTGAGGGTGAAGGAACTCGCCCCGGTGAGGATTTCCCGCTTGATCGGCGTAGAAATCGGAAATTGAGAAACAAAGGGACTTTGCGGCGCTTAAGCTGCGAGGCTGTGGATCAATTGTTGGAAGAGATGGCCCCCGCTCGGACGAATAGAGCGTCAGCTCAAGTGTAAGTGCAGGATCTTCCAGCCCTCGGGGGTCTTGATTAAAATAATCGTCCCGCGCCCCTCGCCTAAGAGGCGCTGATTGTCTGTTAGCCGTGTGAACGCATAAAAGGTGCTGAACTGCCCCCAGGCTATCGAGCCTTCGATCTGCACATAAGCGTTGGCTATGACCCATTCAGAATCTTCGTTCGAATAGAGGGCCAATTCCGGCTTGAGATGCTCCTCGCGATACTGCGCCCAGCTGCTAAAACTTATGTTATTCTCGATAATCGTCGCGTCCGGGGCCCAGAGATCTTCGAGAAGCTTCACGTCCAGACGCGCAAAACCTTGAGTGAGGAGCGTGAGCACGGCTTTGATCGCGCGCTCGTCTGCTTTCTTTTGCTCTTCGGCATCTTGAGTTGGCGATGGAGAGCTGGCCGAAGAGGGCTGGCGTTCCCCACCACAGCCTGATAGAAGTCCCGTGACCAGTAACAGAACAAGAAGTATCCCCCAACGAAAACGCAACAATCTATATCACTCCCTAAATCTCTTCCCTGAGTATATACCAAAGGGCGAGAAAAAATCAAGATTATGAGCGATGCTTGCGCACCGGGCGCACCGGGACGCCGACCCAGATCGTGCGCGCGGGGATTCTTTTATTGCTCAGCACGACCGAATGCGCTCCGACCAGAGCCTCTTCCCCGATTTCGGCGCCGGGCATCACGTGCGTCCCCATCCCCACAGTAGCCCCTCGGCCAATCTTCACACGTTTGAGCTTCAGCCGACCGCCTTCAGCTACGTGACAGACGATCACCGTGCCGCCGCCAATAACTACGTTGTCTTCAATCTCGACCAACCAACAATCTATGAGCTGCGCGTTCAATTGGACACCGCGTCCGATCTTGGCCCCTAGCAATCTGTAATAGAGAATATTAATGCCGCTCAGGGGCACAAAGTCTATAAAAGTCTTAGAAGCCGGGAAGAGAATCGCATCGTTGAGAAACCATAAGATAGACGGGCCGGAAAAGTACGGATATTCGCCTTCGGTCGGTTTGGGCAACAGTCTGCTGATGAGCACAATGAGCGTCATCAGGGCAAAGCCGTAGGAAAAGTAGCCGATCATGACTCCCAAACCCAGAGCGAAGGCCCGCCCCCAAGCGGGCCAGCTCTCAGATAGCTCTGCAATCTCGAAGAGCAAGCGTATGCCCGGTGTCAGAGCCGTGCCCATCAACAGCGCGCCGAAGCTCAAGAGCCCTAGAAAAAATATAGCTTGTGTAAAAACGTTCATTAGAGTTATTATAAAGATTTCGTTAACCAGAGGGAAATCGCGATTTGCCCCGATACACTTGATGAGCTATGATTACAAGAGCGAAGCAACAGCCCCTATTGGCAATATGAACACCATAAGAACGGTCGTCGTCACAGGAATCGGCGTAGTCACGCCGATTGGCACCGGCAAAGAGGCTTTCTGGCAGGGGCTTATCGAAGGCCGCAGCGGTGTCGGTCGTGTGGATGATCTGATTGACCTCCAAGAGGTCGGCGCGAAGATCGGTGCGTATAACCGCGATTTTGATCCGCTGCGCTTTATGGACAAGAAGCGCGTGCGGCGCTTGGGGCGCTCAAGCCAGATGGCGCTGGCCGCCGCGAAGCTCGCTCTTGAAGAGAGCCGTCTCGATCTGAACAGCGCGAATTTAGACCGGATGGGCGTGGTCATCGGAACCGGCATTGGAAATATAGAAGCGCTCACGGAGAATTATGATATTCTTTTACAGAAGGGTGCTGGGCGCGTCAGCCCCTTCTTCGTCCCGATGTTCATGCCCAACGCTGTAGTCGGAGAGATCTCCATCGAGTGGGGGCTGCGGGGCCCTAATTACGGGACGGTTTCGGCCTGCGCCAGCTCCAATCACGCTATCGGGTTAGCCGCCGATGCCATCCGTTACGGCTATGCCGACGTCATGGTGACCGGTGGAACAGAGTCCGTGACGCAGCCCCTGACGTTTGCGGGCTTCGATCAGATGGGGGCCCTCTCGCGCAGAAACGACGCGCCCGAAAGAGCCTCTCGTCCGTTCGATAGAGATCGCGACGGCTTTGTGGTGGGCGAGGGTGCGGGCATTTTAATGTTAGAGAGCTTGGAGCATGCGCGCGCGCGCGGCGCGTATGTTTACGCCGAGTTGGCGAGTATCGGCATGACTGCCGATGCGGGGCACATCACGGCTCCTGACGAGCAGGGCGAGGGTGCCCGCAAAGCGATGCTGATGGCGCTGGAGCGCGCGGGCGTTCGTCCCGAAGAAGTAGATTATATTAACGCGCACGGGACGGCGACCCCGCTGGGGGATGTCAGCGAGACGAGGGCGATTAAGCGATTGTTCGGCGCGCACGCCTATAAATTAACCGTCAGTTCGACGAAATCGCAGATCGGACATCTCTTAGGCGCTGCGGGCGCTGTCGAAGCGATCGCGACGCTGATGGCCCTCGATCGCGGGATGCTCCCGCCCACTATGAACTTAGAGCATCCCGATCCAGAGTGCGATTTAGACTATATTCCCAACAAGGCGCGCCCGGCGAAAGTGCGCGTCGCGCTCTCGAACTCGTTCGGGTTCGGCGGGCATAATTCGGCGATCTTGCTGAGAAAGATCTAGCGTTGATGCGCAGCCCGTGAGCACAGTATAATCTTAAGCACTATGAAAAATGCTACAGATCTGCTCGAACAGCTTTCGACCGCGTTCGGTGTCTCCGGCTTTGAAGACGACGTTCGCGATGTGATCTCTCAGTTTGTCAAGCCCCTCGCTGACGAAGTCCGCGTTGACCCCTTGGGGAATCTCATCGTCACCCGCAAGGGCAAATCAGATTTTACGCTCATGCTCGACGCGCACATGGACGAAGTCGGCTTAATTATTAGCTACATTGAAGAGCGGGGCTTCTTGCGCTTTGCGACGCTGGGCGGCTGGGACATAAGAATCTTACCCGCCCAAGTCGTCAAGATCCGCACGCGCACCGGAAAACTCATCACGGGAGTTATCGGGAGCCTCCCGCCCCATGTGCTCAAGCCCGAAGATCGAGAGAAGCCGTTCAAGCTCGAAGATCTCTTCATTGACGTTGGTGCTTCTTCTACCGACGAAGTTCAGAAGATGGGGATTCGCATCGGCGACCCCGCCGTGCCCTATCATCCCTTTGAGCAGCTCAGCGAAAATCTCTTAGGCGGAAAAGCCTTTGATGATCGCGCCGGCTGCGCCGTCGCCATTCACACTCTGCAAGAGCTTCAGAAAGAGAATTTGGCTCTGACTTTAGTCTGCAACTTCGCGATCGGCGAAGAGACGGGGTTGCGCGGCGCACGGGCTGCTGCCTATAGCATCAACCCCCATGTCGCACTGGCTCTGGAAGGGACAATCGGCGCGGACGTCCCCGGCGTCGCGCCCGCACGCCAGCCGACAGCCCTGGGCAAAGGCCCGGCGATCACGATTGCTGACAGCTCTCTCGTCACCAGCCGCCGCGTCGTGGAAGCATTAGAGAAGATCGCAGAGAAACTGAAAATCGCGTATCAGTATAAGTTACCCATCTACGGCGGCACCGACGCCGGCGCGATTCACACAACGCGCGGCGGGGTTCTGTCTGGAGTGCTTTCGGTGCCCTGTCGGTATATTCACTCGCAGTTTAGTTTGTTGAGACTGGACGACTTCGAGAAGACGGTGAAGCTGACGGTGGGCTTTGTGCGGGAGTGCCGAGATCTGTTGGGTTAAGCGAAGAGCTTCTGCGCCGTCTTGAGCGCGTCTACAAGCGCGTCTACGTCCTCTTCGGAGTTGTAGATATAGAAACTCGCGCGCGCGGTGTTTTCTATCTCTAAGCGTTTCATCAACGGCTGTGCGCAGTGATGCCCGCTACGCACCGCGATCCCCGCTTCATCTAGGATCCCCGCGACATCGTGGGGATGAACACCCCTCAGATTGAACGAGATCACCGCGAGACGGTCTTGCGTCTCTTTGGGTCCGTAGATCTCTAGATTATCTATCTGCAAAAGCTTATTGAGCGCATATTCTAAGAGCTTCTGCTCGTGCGCATAGACGTTCTCCAGGCCCAGCGCACAAAGATAATCCATAGCTACTCCCAGCCCGATCCCCCCTGAGATATTTGGCGTGCCCGCTTCGAACTTCCACGGCAGCTCGTTAAACGTCACGCTCTCTGTGGTCACCGTGCTGATCATATCGCCGCCGTAGAGAAACGGGTCCATAGTCTCCAACAGCTCGCGACGCCCGTAGAGAAACCCGATCCCCGTCGGGCCCAGCATCTTGTGCCCAGAGATAGCGAGAAAATCACAGCGGAGCGCTTGAACGTCTATGGGAATATGAGGCGCAGCCTGCGCCGCGTCTAGGAGCGTTACAGCTCCGACCCTCTTTGCTGCTTCAATAACTTCAGCAACGGAATTGATCGTTCCCAGAGCGTTGCTGGCATAGACGAGTCCAACGAGCTTGGTGCGTTTTGTTAATAATCGGGGCAATTCGTCGAGCTTTAGGCGCCCCTCGTCGGTCACATCGAGAAATCCAACCGCAACCTGCTTGAGCTCACGCAGTCGGAACCAGGGCACGATGTCCGAGTGGTGCTCCATAATGGTCACGAGAACTTCATCGCCCGCTTGCAGATTTTTTAAGCCCCAAGCATAAGCGACCAAGTTTATCGCTTCGGTCGCGTTGCGTGTGAAGACGATCTCCTTCCAAGAACGGGCATTGACAAATCTTGCGGCCTTCTTGTGGGCATCTTCATAAGCGACAGACGCTTCGTGGGAGAGCGTGTGCACCGCACGATGGACGTTGGCGTTATACGATTGATAGTAGCGTGTGACGGCGTCTATGACAGACTGGGGTCGCTGGCTCGTTGCAGCATTATCTAAATAAATTAAGGGCTTGCCGTGTACCGTGCGCGTGAAGATCGGAAAATCTCTTTTGATCGTTCGTGGGTCAAGCTCTTTGAGCGTTTGCGTTCGGACGGCCATCGCTCCTCACGCTCCTAGTCGAGTTTTATGAAGACTTCATCGCCTTCAATATGCACAGGGTACGTCTCTACTCCGATATACGCCGGCATTCTCAAAACAGCTCCGGTGCGAATATCAAACTGCGCTCCGTGACGAGGGCATTCGACGACACACCCGCGCAGCACCCCTCCCGTTAGGATTCCGCCGTCATGGGTGCAGACATCTTTGAGAGCATAAAACTTTCCGTCTACATTGAAGAGAGCAATTCGCTCATCTTCGAGTTCAATGCTCTTATACTGTCCGGGCGCGAGTTCGCTCGTCTTGGCAATTTTTCTCAGTTTCATTCTTCCTCTCCCGGCCACTCTGTAATCCCGTAAGCGCCGGCCTTCACGATTTTCAGTGCCAACAAAGCGCACTTCATTCTCATCGCGCTGATCTCAACTCCCAAGAGATCGAGCATCTTCTGTTTATCGAACTCTTTGACTTCCGCGAGCGTCTTGCCCTTGATCTCTTCTGTCAGAATGGACGCGGCGGCCTGCGAGATCGCACAGCCCTTGCCGCTGAAGCGCACGTCCGTAATTCTGTCGTTGTCAATCTTCAACTCGATGCGAATCTGATCTCCACAGCTGGGGTTACCCTCTTCGTGCACAATATCTGGATTCTCCAGGTGCCCATAATTTTGCGGGTTCTTATAGTGTTCAATGATAAAATCCAGATCGGCGGCGACGGCCATCAGTGCCACTTCTCCTCGACGAGGGCGTGAAAGCGTTCGCGCACGCCCGTGATGGGAATCTGTTCTAAAGTCGGCGTGAGAAAGCCTTCGACGATGGCGCGCTTGGCCCGCTCGCGCTCCAAGCCGCGACTCTGCAGATAAAAAATCTGCTCTTCGTCAATGGGGCCGATAGAAGCGCCATGAGTAGCACGGACGTCGTTGGCTTCGATCTCCAGTCCGGGAATGGCGTCGCAGTGCGCCCCGTCGTTCAAGAGCAGCCCTTGCGCTAACTGATACGAATTGGACTGCTGCGCCGGCGGCTCGACCTTGATAAACCCATACATCACCGCTCTGGCCCGGTCTTTCAAGACGCCCTTCACATGGATCTCACCCTTGACGTGAGGGGCCATGTTGCGCAAAGAACTTGTCAAGTCAAAATGCTGTCTGTTTCTTCCGAAGAGCACCTGAATATCTTCCATGGTTGCGCCGGGGCCCATCAGTCGGCTCTCTACGTAGCTGTGCGTCAGTTTACCACCGAGCCAGCCGATTGTCCAGTGCATCCGGGCGTCGCGTTGAATCTGGGCGCGGCGACGCACGAAGCTATACGTCTCTTCGTTCCAGTTCTGCATGCCGCCAAACTGTAACTGAGCCCCCTCGCCCACGTAGATCTCCGTGACCGCTGCGTGAAAGGGTGTCCCGTCCCCGTAGGGGTGGCGCGCGTAGGATTCTTCCAAGAGCGTGGCGCGGCTGCCACGCTCTAAAACTACAACAAGATGCGAAAGAGCAGCTATCTCAGAACAATCCAGAAGATGCACCAGTCGCAGCGGCTCCTCCAAGATGACGTCTTTGGGGATATAGACAAAAAGTCCGCTTGCGGCAAAAGCAGCCACTAAGGCAGTCATCTTATCTTCGCTCGGCGCGATCGCTTGGGAGAGATAGCGCTGGACTAAATCTGCATGCTCGCGCAGGGCCGTCTCCAGATCACAGAAGATAACGCCCTTCTCGCGTAGATGCTGCGGCAGCTTGGTGGAGACCACAGCATTGTCAATCTGGGAATAGATCGCTTCGCGCTCGCGGGCGAACTCCGGCAGCTTTTCGGAGCTCTCCGGCGCGAGCCGATAAGTTTGCAGATCCAAATTGCGGATCTTCGTGTAGCGTGAATCGGGAAGCGGCAACTTCTGAAAGATCTCGAACGCTCTCCAGCGCTGCTCTGTCCGCCACGCCGGTTCGCGATAACGCCCCGATAGCTCTCGAATCGTTTCTGAAGAAAATGCGCTCTGCAGGTTCGTGGTATGTGGCATAAGCGTTCAGCCGACCGATCCTTCCATCTCGAGTTGGATCAATCTGTTGAATTCGATGGCATACTCCATCGGCAGCGTTTTGGTGAAGGGCTCCATGAAGCCCAGCACGATCATAGAGAGAGCTTCGGCTTCAGAGAGTCCGCGCGACTGCAGATAAAAAATCTGATCGTCGCCGACTTTGCCGACGGTTGCTTCGTGGCCGATCGTGACTTGGTCTTCGTCAATTTCGATATAGGGATAGGTGTCTGTGCGTGAGCGCTCGTCTAAGAGCAGCGCATCGCAGCGCACGTTGGATTTGGCGTGGTGCGCGCCCTTGGCGACCACCAATTGGCCGCGATAGCTGGCGCGCCCACCGTCCTTGCTCACAGATTTGGAGACAATCGTCGAAGTGGTGTACGGCGCGGCGTGAATGGCCTTGCCGCCGGTGTCTTGGTGCTGGCCCTTACCGGCGAAGGCGACAGAGAGAATATCGGCCTTGGCTCCCTTGCCCAGCATATACACAGCGGGATACTTCATGGTGATGCGGGAACCGATATTCGCATCTACCCATTCCACCGTCGCGTCTTCGTAGGCCACCGCGCGCTTGGTCACTAAATTATAGACATCATTAGACCAATTTTGCAGCGTCGTATATCTCAGATGCGCGCCGCGTTTGGCGATCAGCTCCACGACCGCTGAATGCAGTGATTCTCGCGAATAGACGGGCGCTGTACAGCCTTCTATGTAATGGACTCGCGCGCCCTCGTCGGCGATAATCAGCGTGCGCTCAAACTGCCCCATCTGCGGCGCGTTGATTCTGAAATACGCTTGCAGCGGGATCTCGACCTGCACGCCCTTGGGCACATAGATAAAACTTCCACCAGACCAGACAGCGCTATTCAGCGCCGCGAACTTGTTATCCGTCGGGGGAATCACTGTGGCTATATACTCTTTTACTAAATCGGGATACTCCCGCAAGCCGTCGTCCATGCTGAGAAAGACGACGCCCTTCTTCGCTAAGTCTTCGCGAATGGAGTGGTAGACGACTTCGGAGTCGTACTGCGCCCCGACACCCGCTAAGAATTTTCGCTCCGCTTCGGGGATGCCTAAGCGATCGAATGTTTTCTTGACTTCTTCGGGTACATCGTCCCAACTGCGCGCGCTCTTGTCCGAAGGGGAAGCATAGTACGTGATCCTATCAAAGTTGATGGTGGAGAGATCGGCTCCCCACATGGGCATCGTTTTCTTCAGAAAGACTTCATAGGCTTGCAGACGAAACTCGCGCATCCAGTTCGGTTCGTTCTTCAGATGCGAGATCTCTTCTATGATCTCGCGCGAGAGCCCCGGCTTGAGCACATGCTGGTAGCGATCCGTAGGGAACTTGAAGTCGTACTGAGAATAATCGCGCTCGAAGGTCTCGCGCTTCTTTTCGACGGTCGCGCTCCCGTGGCGCTTCTCCCCCAAGTGGCGTACATCTTCTTTGGGCATCTCAGCTCACCCCTTGCTCTTGTCCGTTGAGAATCCAATCGTAGCCCTTGGCTTCCAGTTCTTGGGCCAAGCTATAGTCTCCGCTGCGCACGATGCGCCCGTCGGCCATGACGTGGACATAATCGGGTCGGAAGAAGTTCAGTATGCGTTGATAGTGTGTGATGATCAGTGCGCCGAACTCCGGGCCGCGCAGCTGATTGATCGCCTCGGCCACCACGCGCACCGAATCAATATCTAACCCAGAATCCGTTTCGTCCATAATGGCAATCTGAGGTTTCAGAAGGTGCATCTGGACGATCTCGGCGCGTTTCTTCTCGCCGCCGGAGAAGCCGACGTTGAGATAGCGCTGGCCGAAGACCTCGTCCAGTTTGAGTAGGCTGAGCTTGGCTTTGAGTTCTTTGCGGAACTCTCCCAAGGCTTTGGCGTCGGCTTTCTTATCGGGTTTTCCATTGCTCGTTTCGCTCTGGCCGAGCTGGGCCTTCTTCGCTGCCCAGAGAAATCTTCCCAAGGGGACGCCCTGAATCTCCAGGGGATACTGAAACGCCAAGAAGAGTCCGAGCCAGGCGCGCTCATCGGGCTCTAACTCTAAGATATTCTGTCCTTTGAAGAGCACCTCTCCGCCGGTGACTTCGTATTTGGGGTGGCCCATGAGCGCCAGCGCCAGCGTGCTCTTGCCGGAGCCGTTGGGCCCCATGATCGAGTGGACTTCCCCGGTCTTGACTGTCAGTGTGAGCCCTTTGAGGATCTCTTTGCCCTCCACGCTCACTCGTAGATCTCTGATCTCCAACGCATTGGCCATAGTTTGAAAACTCCTTTAGCACAGGCTTATTACTGTAAAAATCCTACTAGATTAGTCTGCTTTTGTCAAATGACTTCCGAACCGATTAAGACAGGCGTACTGAGCTAGCGTACCAATACTCGACTACAGTGATCTTTGCCCGTACGAAAGGAGCTGACAGCGGATTCGGGTAGCGAATTCAGCAGATTCAGAGAAATCCGCTTAATCTGCTACAGAAATCTGCTGTCAGCTTTACTATGAACTGCAAGAACATCAGGATGCTTTAGAAGGGGAAGCTAAAGCCATCTGGGAGTATCTTTCTCAGATTATAGGGAGCCGACGGAACCGTGAAGGTCGTTGAGGTCCTGCGTGCTTTCAAGAAGCTGCACATGGAAGATCCAATGCTCTGGCCCTCTGACCATGTCGGGATTTGGGCCGATTTTGAGCTCCTCCATTGACAAACTTTGCGCGATCCTCTAAAGTTAAAGCCAGGACCTCAGAGATGCTTGAACTCAAAGAGACAAAGCTCATCACCGTCTTCGACGGTGGAGATGTGAAAATCGACTTAGGGGTCGCTCAGCTCCAAGACTTATATCGCTGGATGCTCTTGGTGCGCGTCCTCGACCAGCGGATGCTCAATCTCCAGCGCCAAGGGCGGATCGGCTTTTACGGAACCGTCACGGGAGAAGAGGCCGCTCCTATTGGGAGCGCCTATGCCCTCAAGCCCCAAGACTGGATCTTCCCCGCGCTGCGCCAAGGCGGGGCTGCTCTGATGCGCGGCATGCCCCTCTCGCTCTATATCGCCCAGTGCTACGGGAATTCTTTAGATCTTCAAAAGGGCCGCCAGATGCCCTGTCACTATAGTTATAAACCCACTAACTTCGTCGCTTGGTCGAGCAACATTGGGACGCAACTCCCCCACGCCGTCGGGATGGCCTACGCTGCCAAACTCAAAAGAGATCCCGTCGTCGCGCTAGCGTATCTGGGTGATGGAGCGACCTCCGAGGGCGACTTTCATGCAGCTATGAACTTCGCTGGCGTCTGGAAGGTCCCCGTCGTCTTCTTCTGTCAGAACAATCAATGGGCGATCTCTGTGTCGCTAAAAGAACAGACGGCATCGGAGTCTCTGGCGATCAAAGCGGTCGCCTACGGTTTTGAGGGCCTGCGCGTAGACGGGAACGACGTTCTGGCGGTCTACGCGGTGACCAAAGAAGCTGTCGAGAAAGCTCGCGGCGGCGGCGGCCCGACGCTCATCGAAGCCGTGACGTACAGAATCGGGGCGCACTCGTCGTCCGACGACCCCACGCGCTATCGCAGTTCTGAAGAGGTCGAGCGCTGGAAAGAACGCGATCCCTTGGAACGCTTTAAGAAATATCTTCAAGAGAAAAAGATCTGGAGCGAAGAGTGGCAGAGCGAACTAGAAGCCCAGATGAACGAAGAGATCAGCCAAGCGATCAAAGAAGTGGAGGCGGCTCCACCGCTGACGTTGGAGGCGATCTTCACCGATGTCTATCGCGAGATGCCGTGGCATCTGCAGCAGCAGTTCGACGCGCTTCAGCGGAGTCGGTGAATGTTGCTATGAGTCAGCGCTGGCTTCCGCAGAGAATGATCAGCCCGCTCATTGATCTCTCGTATATGCTGATGAGCCTTCTCTTTGCTGCGGGCTTTCCCCGTTGGTACGAGCGTCTCAACGCATGGCACTATCGTTATCAAGCTGAGCATTATGACGGACACGTGATCGCCTTCGGGGGAACGCGCTACGCGCAGGCGTTGGAATCCGGACTGCAAGCCCTATCCGTTCAGCCCAAAAGAATTCTCGACGTCAACACCGGGACGGGTTTTGTCGCCCAGAAATTGCTGGCGCTCTTCCCCGAAGCGCAAATCGCCGCGACCGATCTCTCTCACGCGATGCTCGCCCAAGCTCAAAGACGCTTCCCCCAGATCGAATTTGCGCGAGCAGACACAGCCAAGCTCCCGTTTGCAGACGAATCTTTCGATCTGGTCACCCTGCACAACGGGCCGCCGCACTTGGCCGAGATGAATCGGGTCTTGCGCCCCAATGGCCAGATGCTGATCGCCTACACCTCGGGGGCGCGCGTGCCGCGCTTTGTGCTCCGGCGCTGGCTCAGGAGCGCGCATCAGTTCGGCAGGGTCGAATGGAGATGCTCAGGCGACGGCCTGTGGGTGCTTCTCACCAAAAGCTCGTAGACTCATTCAAACCAGCCGCGCCGCTTGAACCACCAGAACATTAACGCGCCGGGCAGCAACAGGGAGCCGACGACAATAAAGATAAACGTCGTAAAAGGCCCCAGCAAGAGCCAGGCCCCTGTTTCAATCCCCCCCGGCAAGTTGACGTTCATGCCGTAGAAGGTGCCCACTACCGTAGCGGGGATGGACAGAGTGAATACAATCGTAAGAAGGGCGAGGATCTTGTTGGACTTGTTGGCAATCAACGCTTGATGGATCTGTATATCGGCGGTGATGATCTCCCTGTAGTTATGAATAATATCGTTGATGCGTGCGAGATTGTCGTACACATCGCGGAAGTAGGCGCGCAAGCTCTTTTTGATGAATGGCAGGTCGTCGCCGGAGAGGCGCCGGATCAACTCCAGCTGCGGCCCCAACAGCCGTTGCAGATAGATAATATTCTTGCGCAGCTTGGAGGCTTGTTTGAGGGCCGCATCGGTGGGATTGGCGTAGATCGTCTCTTCGAGATCGCTGATCTCCTCGTCGAGCCAACTCAGCAATTGCAAGTTGTCGTCTACCAAGAAGTCTATGATCATATGAGCGAGATAATCAGAGCCCCGGCCCATCACCCGCGCTGCGGCCCCGTTGAGACGGGCTATGGCCATCTCGACGCATTCCATGTGCTCGGTGTGAACCGTAATGAGAAAGTTGCGCCCCAGAAAGATGTCCAACTCCAGAGCGCTCAAGCTCTTCTCAATGCGATCTACGTCGGCGTCGCGCAAGACGATCATCAGGCCGTTGTCGTAAGCGTCGATCTTGGGGCGGCGCTGCGGAGAGACGAGGTCTTCTACAGCAAGCGGATGCAGATTGAAGAGCTCTCCTAGATGCTGGATGGCAGGGGCTTCGGGCTGGTCGAAATCTATCCAGAACGTGACGTCGCTCCGACCCAGATAGCTTATAAGTTCTGCTAGAGGGACGTTCTGGAGCAGCCCACGACCCTCTTCGTAGACAAAGCTGCGCAGCGGCGACACCTCGCTTTTCCCGTCGGATGTCGTTTAGATTAATAAAATCTGGCGATCTTGTCAATGATGACGCAGTGCGCCGGTCGTCCTAGGGGCCTGACAGCGGATTCGGGTAGCAAATTAAGCGGATTTCTCAATATAATCTGCTGAATCCGTTCCCCGGATCCGTTGTCAGCTCCCCTTGCCCCGCTTCCGTCACCTTGATTTTGAACGGTTTTCTTTGCTTTTTGCTGTTAGATTCTATATAATTTTGCTATGGGGTGAGAGCCTTGCCTGAGAAAGTGAATCACAATAGCACTGCGACTGTTATCGGAGATTACGGCGTCGAACAGATCAAAGTCTTAGAAGACCTTGAGGCTGTGCGGATGCGTCCGGGGATGTATATCGGTGGCACAGGCCAAGATGGCCTGATGCACCTGATCTGGGAGATCGTTGATAATGCCATTGACGAGCATCTCGCCGGCAGCTGCACCGAGATCAAAGTCACCGTTCACGAAGACAATCGCGTCACGGTCGAAGATAACGGGCGCGGCGTCCCCGTCGAGATCCATCCCGAAGCCGGCGTCAATACGTTGGAGCTGGTCTTCACCAAGCTTCACACCGGCGGCAAGTTCGACACGGGCGGCTACAAAGTTTCTGGAGGCTTGCACGGCGTCGGCGCCTCGGTCGTCAACGCGCTCTCGGAGTTCTTAGAGGTCGAAGTCCAGCGCAACGGGCATCGCTACTATCAAAAGTTCTCGCGCGGCACGCCCGTCAGTGAGCTCAAGCAAAACGGGTCTGCCCAAGGCACCGGCACTACGGTTACGTTTCTTCCCGACCGGGAGATCTTCAGCGAGATCAAGTACGACTTTGCGCGCCTCTCGCATCGCCTGAAAGAACTGGCCTATCTCAATCCCGGTCTGGCAATCCATCTGGACAATCGTGCCGCAGGCGTGCAGCGCCGCTATCAGTTCGAAGGGGGCATCGCCGCTTATGTCAAAGAACTGAACGAGGGCCGTACTCCATTACACCAAGAGGTCATCTCGCTGCGCGACGAGTCCGAGTCGCTCTCGGTCGAAGTCGCCATGCAGTTCACCGACGAGTACGACGAGAATATCTATAGCTTCGCCAATATTATCAATACCAAAGAGGGCGGCACGCATCTGATGGGCTTCAAGACCGCGCTGACGCGCGTCTTCAACGAGTACGGGCGCGAGAAGAAGATCATCACCCAAGACGCCGAAAATCTCGACGGACGCGACGTGCGCGAGGGCTTGACGGCTATCGTCTCGGCCAAGCTGCGCAACCCGCAATTTGAGGGCCAGACCAAGACCAAGCTGGGCAACCCTGAAGTCCAAGAGCGCGTCTCCGATATCGTGCGCGAACAGCTCTGGCTCTACTTCAACAACAACCCGGGAACAGCGAGACTGCTCTTAGAGAAGGCTCTGCGGAGCCAAGAGGCGCGGCTGGCCGCAAAGAAAGCCCGCCAGCTCGTGCGGCGCAAGGGGTTGCTCTCCGGCACGGCGCTGCCGGGCAAGCTCGCCGATTGTGCCGAGAAAGACCCGGCCAAGTGCGAGATCTATATCGTAGAGGGCGACTCGGCCGGCGGCAGCGCCAAGCAAGGCCGCAACCGCGAGTTCCAAGCGATTCTGCCCCTGAGAGGCAAAGTCTTGAACGTCGAGAAAGCCGCGTTCAATAAACTCTTGGACAACAAAGAGCTCAACGCTCTGATCACTGCGGTGGGGACGGGAATCCGGGAAGGATTCGACATCGAGCGCTTGCGCTATCATAAGATCATTCTCATGTGCGACGCCGATATTGACGGCGCGCATATTCGCACTCTATTATTAACGTTTCTCTTCAGAAACTTAAAACAACTGATCGAGCAGGGCTATATCTATATCGCCAAGCCGCCGCTCTATCAGGTCAAGAAGGGACGACAAGCGCACTATCTCTATTCGGATGAAGAGCTAAATACTATGCGCGGCAACAGCAAAGACGGGGGCTGGGAAGTGAAGCGCTACAAGGGCTTGGGCGAGATGAACCCTGCCGAGCTTTGGGAGACCACCATGAACCCAGAGAAACGCATCTTGAAGCAAGTGACGATCAACGATGCGCTTGAAGCCGAAGAGCTCTTCAAAGTGCTGATGGGCAGCGAGGTCGGCCCGCGCCGAGATTTCATCTTAGAGAACAGCGACATGACCACTAATTTGGATATCTGAGATCGTTGCTGTATATTTAATCTATACTGAACTGAGACGGAGGTGTTGGAACCTCATGGCATATGCAGTTGGGGAACTTCAAAAGGTCGTCATGACTTATGAAGACTATCTCCGTTTACCCAACGACGGAAAGCGTTATGAGATCTTGGAGGGGGAGATCTTCGTGAGCCCATCACCAGTGACAAAGCATCAGAGGATTTCAAGAAATTTACTGGCTATCTTGCACCAGCACACTTACCAGCACAAGCTCGGCGAGGTGTTCAGTGCTCCAACGGATGTGGTCTTATCCCACACGAATGTCGTCCAGCCAGATTTGCTTTTCGTCTCGAACGACCGCAAGAAGATCATCACCGAGAAGAACATCCAAGGGGCACCTGATCTTGTAGTGGAGATTCTCTCTGAGACGAGCGCAGAGCAAGACCGCACTGCCAAGAAGCAAATCTATGCCCGCCACGGCGTCAGAGAATATTGGCTCATTGATCCCGATAGAGAGACGCTCGAAGTCTACAAGCTCGACGCAAAAATAAGAGCGTTCGAGCACGTCGCAACCTATCAGAGCGATGAGTCTTTTCAGTCGGCGCTCTTCCCCGGCTTGGAGATCACCCTGCGCGAGCTGTGGGAGTAACTTCTTCGGCTTTTTTCTCCTGGACCCGCTTGACCATCTTCAGTCTGAAAATCTCTTCACGCTCAAATTGCTCTAACGTGTCTTCGATATAGCGTTTCTTGGCGCGCAGGCGTGGAATGATATTCTCTTCGAGCGCGTTGATCTTACTGTTCAGGCTGCGCATCTCCCGGCCGACGGTCTTGATATTGTGCTCCAAATGCGCGATAGTCAACATTCGGTCGAGCAGCTTCTCTGCGAGCTCCGCGCAGCTTTCGATCCGGCCGCTGGTGCTCACGGGATTGTAGCCGCGCGAGAGCAGATCGCGCTTTACTTCGGGGTGACGAGCCTGAAAGATCTTCGTGCCCATGACATTGTCCCGCGTGATCGCCAGCGTGAGATCTTGGCTGGTCGCCAGCGCTAACGACCGAATGGTGACCAACCCATCACGGGCTTGGGCCAGCGCCAATATATCTTTGAGGTGTTTGATCTCCGCCAAGAGCGCTTCGCGTTTGCCTTTATATTGGCGGACCATACTCAAGAATCTATTCAAGAGCGCTTCTTTCTTCTTCTCTAGAATTTGCTTGCCGCTCTGTGCGATGGCCAGCTCTTGGCGCGTGCGCAGCAGCTCATCTCGCGTGGCTTTGATAGTCTCCACAGCGTCCTCCGAAGCGGCGCTCGCGCTGCTGATAAGCTGTGATCGCTCTGAGCAATTCACGCTTATTGAAATCCGGCCAGTAGAGCGGGGTAGAGTAGAACTCGGCGTAGGCCAACTGCCAGAGCAAGAAATTACTGAGACGCAGATCGCCCCCGGTGCGGATGACCAGTTCGGGATCGGGCGTGCCGTTGGTGTAGAGAAAATTATGAAAATTTTCTTCGGTGATCGTCTGTGGGTCAAGACGCCCGGCAGCGGCCTCTAGGGCGACACGGCGTGCTGCGTCAACGATTTCGGCGCGTCCGCCGTAGTTGAGCGCTACGGTGAATATCAGTCTCTTATTCTTGCGGGTTATCTCAACAATGTGCGCGATCTTCTCTTGGAGGGACTTGGGGACGCGCGCGTCCATACGACCGATGACCCGCACCCGTACTCCCTCGCGGACTAGCTTCGCGAACTCTTCATCAATCGCCCGTTCCAACAGCTTTAAGAGAAATTCGACTTCTTGAGGCGGCCGCCGCCAGTTCTCCGTAGAAAACGCGAAGACGGTTAAGTACCCTATGCCCAAATCTCCGCAAGCTTCCAGCGTGCGTTGCAGCGCGGCCTTGCCTGCGCGATACCCTTCTTGCACGCTCAACCCATGCGTCTTTGCCCAGCGCCCGTTGCCGTCCATGATAATCGCGATATGTTGGGGAATACGCGTGTGATCCAATCCGTTTAATAGAGGCTGCTCTTCATCGAGAACGCGAAGACTAACGGTTGATGATGGCTGCATAACGTTCCAACGCCCCCTTGTAATCCTCCCGTGTTTCGATATACGAAGCGATCTTCCGAAGCAGTCGCGCAGCGTTCACCCCAAATTCGCTCTCGATCTCGCGTAAACTCTCGCGCACTTGGGAGAGATGCGCAGCGACCAGCTCTTGCGCGCGCTGGAACGCGCCGGTGCGCACAAACAACTCGCGCACAAAATTCAGTTCTCGACGCGCCTCTTCTACGGTTTGCAAGAGAGATTCCAGCCGCGCTCGTTCCGTCGGGCGGCTCTCTTGCCATGCCCAAAGAAGCAACGGTGTTCGCTTGGCTTCCAATAGATCAGAACCTTCATCTTTGCCGATATCCAAACGTCCCCCAAACATCCCTAGAATATCATCTTGGATCTGAAATGCAACCCCTAGAGGAACGGCATATTTGCTCAAGAGGTGCAGTTGAGCATCGGTAGCCCCTCCCAGCGCCGCTCCGATCTGCAGCGGCCCTTCCGTGGTGTAGCCGGCCGTCTTCAGCTCATAGATCTTCAGGATCTCGTCCTCGCCTAAACCGTTCAATGGCTTCAGACTGAGATCCACATCGAGCAGTTCGCCGACGGCCACGCGCACGATCACATCGCTAAAAGTCTCCACGGCGCGGAGCTTCTGTTCCGGAGGGAAATCAGCGCTGAGAAGCATTTCGTAGGCCAAGGCCGAAGAGATGTCCCCCGTCAAGAGCGCCATAGCAAGCCCGAAGTGCTCGGCGGCTCTATCATAACGACTGCGATAGCGCTCTTGCTGAAAGTATTCTTCCCAGAGTAAATGCATCGTCCGGCCGTGACGACGCTCCCGGCTGCGGTCAATGACGTCGTCGTGTATCAGCAGCCCCGTTTGCAAAAGCTCGATGGCCACCGAGGCTCTTAAAACGGCGTCTGTCTCTTGGTCATTTAAGCAGAGATACCCACAACAGAAGATCAGAGGCCGAATGCGCTTCGCGCCGCGCAGCGCAAATTGTTGCAAGCTGAAGGGATCGGCGCCTGCGAGCGTGCGTCGAGCTAATAGAGGGAGATGGGCGCGGTTGCGGGCCAGCTCCTCCAGCGAACGCGCGAGCACGCTGTTAAATGCGCTCTGGAACTCCCGCACGACCTGATGAATATCGGCGTCATCGCGGGCGAGCAGACGGACGATCTCCGAACTCACGAAGCACCTCGCTTCTTCTCGTCGTTATATAGTGATAAAGAGATAAGACAAAGAGTTCTCGCTGTCAAGCGCCCTTGTCTCACGCGCACGGTCACGAAGGCGTGGCGGCCGTCTTTCCCGACAGATATTGGTCTATATATTTGTCTTCGACGCGGCGCAGCTCCGATCGCGAGACCTCACTGAGCAACTCCCAACCGAGGGCCAAGCTCTCACGGATCGTGCGCGGCCGCTCGCCCTGATTCATAAATTCATGCTCGAAGCGCTCGGTGAATCTCAGAATCTCTCTCTCGGTCGTCCCCAGTCCCGCGCTGCCGATGATCGCCGTTAATTTCTCGATCTCTTTGCCTTGGGCGTAGAGCGCGTAGAGCTGGTCTTGTAGCTGGCGATGATCTTCACGGGTCTTGTTCTTGCCGATTCCCAAGTTCATCAGGCGTGAGAGGCTCGGCAGAGGATTGATCGGCGGGTAGATCCCACGGCGATCCATATCGCGGCTGAGAATGATCTGCCCTTCGGTGATATAGCCCGTCAGGTCAATGACAGGATGGGTGATGTCGTCGTTGGGCATCGTCACAATGGGCAGCTGGGTTACGGAGCCCTTCTGGTTTTTGATAATACCGGCGCGTTCGTAGTTCATAGACAAGTCCGTGTAGAGATAGCCGGGGTAACCGCGCCGACCCGGGATCTCTTCACGGGCCGAGCTGATCTCCCGAAGAGCATTCGCATAGTTGAGCATATCGGTCAAGATCACTAAGACGTCTCTGCCCTTGTCGAACGCGAAGTACTCTGCTGTCGTCAGGGCAAGCCGGGGAGTGAGAATGCGCTCGATCGTCGGGTCATCGGCCAGATTGAGAAAGAGCACAGAATTGGCCAGCGCACCCGAATCTTGGAACTCTTTGTAGAAATAGTTATATTCTCTTGAGGTGATGCCCATGCCGCCGAAGACGACGATCAGTTCTTCTTTGGACTGACGGATGACCTGGCGGGCGATCTGGACGGCGACCCGATTGGCGGGCAACCCCGCTCCGGTGAAGATCGGCAGCTTCTGGCCCTTCACTAGAGTATTCATCAAGTCAATGGCCGAGATCCCCGTCTCGATGAACTCAAAGGGCTGCTGGCGGCAGACGGGGTTGAGCGGGCTGCCCGTGATGGGGCGTTCGGTTTCGGGTAAAACTTCGCCCAGGCCGTCACGGGGGTTCCCCGAGCCATCAAAAACGCGACCGAGCATATCTTCCGAGAGTCCTAATTTGACGACATCGCCGCTGAAGAAGACGGCCGTGCTCTTCTGATCTAAGCCGTCGCTGCCCTCGAAGACTTGAACGACCGTAGCGCGCTCGCTCACTTCGAGGACTTGGCCGGATTTTTTTCGCCCCAAGCTATCTACGAGCGTGACGCGCTCCCCGTAGCGCACATCGGGGATGCTTTGTAAGAAGACCAATGGGCCTTTGATCTCGTTGATACTGCGATGGGCTTTGGCGTAGAGGGGGGTGTTCATGCCACAGCCTCCTTTGTCACACTCATCGTGCTTAGATCCTGAATGAAGCTCGGGAAATAGCTCTCCGTCTGCTCGTTGGGCGTATAGCGCATCTTGCTCAACTGCTCCCAGCCCGGCAGTCTCAGCATCTCTTCATAAGAGATCTTGCCTAGCAGAACTTTACACGTTCCGTAGAAAGCCAGTATCGCTTTCATCATATAGTATTGTTTCTTGAGCGGACAGTAGGCGTCCACTTCGTGATAGGCATTCTGTCGGAGAAAGTCGTCTCGGATTGTACGCGCGACGTCTAAGAGAAGTTTGTCCGGCTCGCTGAGCGATTCCCGCCCCACTAACTGTACGATCTTCTTCAACTCGTCTTCTTTCTGTAGGATCTCCAGAAGCTCTTGGCGCATCTGTACGAACTCCAGCCCCACTTCTTGGGTGTACCAGTCTTGGAGCGCGTCCAGATAGAGCGAGTAGCTCGTCAGCCAATTGATCGCCGGGAAGTGACGACTATAGGCTAGGCGTGCATCTAACCCCCAGAAGGCGCCTGCGATCCTCAAAGAGTTCTGCGTGACGGGTTCAGAGAAGTCACCGCCCGGCGGTGAGACCGCACCGATCACCGTTACAGAGCCTTGACGCTTATGGTTGCCCAGACAGATCGCCCGGCCGGCGCGCTCGTAGAACTCCGCCAGACGACTGGCGAGATACGGGGGATAGCCCTCTTCGCCGGGCATCTCTTCTAATCTGCCCGAAATTTCGCGCAGGGCTTCGGCCCACCGTGAAGTCGAGTCGGCCATCAACGCCACGTCATAGCCCATATCGCGATAGTACTCAGCAATAGTAATCCCCGTGTAGATGCTCGTCTCGCGCGCGGCAACGGGCATGTTAGACGTGTTGGCGATCAGCACCGTTCTGTTCATAAGCGGCTGGCCGGTGCGCGGGTCTTCCAGATGGGGAAATTCTGTCAAGACTTCGGTCATCTCGTTGCCGCGCTCGCCGCAGCCGATGTAGACGACGATATCGGCGTCGGCCCATTTGGCCAGCGCTTGTTGCGTGACCGTCTTTCCCGATCCGAAGGGGCCGGGGACGACAGCACTGCCCCCTTTGGTCACAGGGAAGAAGACATCGAAAATTCTCTGTCCGGTGATCAGCGGAACGCCGGCCGAGATCTTTTGTGCGATGGGGCGTGGCCGACGGATGGGCCAGAGCTGTCTCATATGGAGTTTCGTGCCATCGTGCAGCTCGGCCATCGGCTCTTCTATAGAGTAGTCGCCCTCTTTGATCTTCGCCACCGTTCCGGCGATCCCCTCGGGAACCAAGATCTTATGCTGAATGGCTGGGGTCTCTTGCACCCAGCCGAGCACGTCGCCGAATGCAACAGGTGCACCGGCTTTCACCGTCGGGACGAAGTGCCATCGCTTCTTTTTTGTTAAGGGATCCCCGGTGGCACCGCGGGCGATGAACGATCCCGTCTGATCGCGAATGATCTCCAGTGGACGTTGGATTCCGTCATAGATCATTCCCAAGAGCCCCGGGCCGAGCTCGACTAAGAACGGCCTGCCGTCGCTCTTCACAGGCTCGCCGACTTTTAAGCCGTCGGTCTCTTCGTAGACCTGGATAGAGATCTCCGCCCCTTTGACCTCGATGACCTCGCCGACGAGGCCCAGCTCGCCGACCCGCACCAGATCGCGAATCTTGATCCCTTCCATGCCGCGCGCGTTGACGACGGGACCGGCGATGCGTGAAATCTGGCCGACGATCATAGTTCACTCTCCTTCCACATAGATCTTTTGCCCCAGATAGCGGCGCGTCAGTTCGTCAATATAAGTCTCCTCGCGAGCGACTTCTTCTGCGGGGTAAGAAGCGAGCATAGGAAGCTCAGCCCCCGCGAAGGCCCGTTCGAACTCTTCCATATAGCGCTCGTCCACTAAGACCAGACCCACATCGGCTAGCGCACGAATCTCTCGGACGATCTGTGTAATCTCCGAGCGATCCGAGATCTCGAAGACGCGCACGCCAGCCAGACGAAAGGCATCGGCGAGATCTCTCGGCGCCACGATGAAGGGTTTCATTTCAGGATCTCCAAGGGAACGAGATTCGCTTCGATCTGAGCGCACTCTGTGCCGCGCGCGAGGCCAATGGCGATCACGCGCAGATTGGTCATTTCAGCTCTCTTGCGCCATAGATACGCTATCGTCATGCGTATATTAGAAAACTCTTGTTTGTCCAGACGACTGTGCTCTCGATAGAGATAGTTTTCCAGGCGCTCTTGAATCTGAGCGACTGGAACGTCCTCTCTCAAGCCCTTGAGCCCGCGCTGATATTCCGTGCGCTCCAGTTTTTTCAGCAGGGCGCTCTTATCTTCGGAATCGAGCAGGGTGCGCACGACGGTCGGGATGAGTCGCTCGCCCCCGTCTAAGATATATCGGTATCGTTCGTCGGCGCGCACTCCAGCTTCAACGAGGCGCAGGGCATATATGACATTGAGCAAGTCGGCCTCGGTGCCCAAGACCGTTCGCACGATTTGAGCGTTCTCGTCGCGCATCTCGGCGAGCGTCTGACGCGAGTGAGCAAAATAGAAAGCATCAACGGCGTGCTCCAGCAGCGCGAGTCTGCCCGTGCGTTCGTATTCGGGGAAGATCTCGGCTAGGGGCTTATAGTAGCGATTACCGGCGCTCAAGAGATAGTCCAGCGCTTCCCGAATGCTGCTGCGCTTCAACAGCTCTTCATAGAAGACTGTCCCGTAGAGAATCGTTGGATAGAGCCCCTGAGCTATCTCTTCTGCCGGAATAGCTGCATGATAGCCGCGCAATATAGTCTTTAGATTAAAGACCTCAAAGCGCTCTAAGAGTAATTCTATAAGTTGTTTGGGCCCTTCGGGTGCGATAAAGACCAACTTAGAGAAGGAGCGCTGGGCGTTGCGCAGCACCGTCTGTTCGATCAGTTCGTAGCCGGAGAATTCTACCGAGGCGCGCTGGAGTTCGGGCGCATAGTCGGTCTCGGTGAGCGCGTTGGTCATCTGCTCGAGGGAGCGTAGCTCTAAAAGAGCGCTGAACTGGGTCGGGGTGAGCAGTCGCGCCAGCATCAGACGCACGCGCGTATTGAGATATTCGTAGGACATAGTTTTAAATCTTAATCGGGGCGCGCGCGATCGAAGAGCGCCTTGCCCAGCTCCGCGCGATAGAGCGTCCTAAGACTATTGATCCGAGTCTCCCAACGGTTGTCCACGACGAGATCGCCTTGCGCACTGGTTGCCAAAAGCCCACCCTGAGTCACGACGGGCTCGCCCAGCTGATGGCCCGTACTCTTGAGCAGTTCGGCCATCAGCTTTTGATCTTCTGGGGCGACGCGCACGACGAGCGGGCCGGGCAGCGATTTCTCAGTCTCCTTGAGCAAGAGCTCTAAAAATTTTCGATAGCGGGCAGCATCGGCACGCAGATGGGCCAGTTCGCTGGAGAGTCTATCGAAGAGTCCTTGGGCAACGGTGTGCTTGGCCTTCAGATATTCGGCGCGGGCCTGCGTGCGGGCGCGGCTGAGCGCGGCGCGCCGCTCTTGTTCTAACTGCGCTTCCAGCTCTTTCAGGACGCGCTCGCGCTCTTGTCGGATCTCGCGCTCGGCCTGCGCCAAAATCTCGCGTGCTCGCTCTTGAGCTTGAGCGAGTATCTCTTGAACTTGGTGCTCGCCCTCTTGCTCAATCTGTCGTAGTAGCTCCATTATCTTATCTATATGCTCTGTATTCTTCGTTACAGCAAGAAGACGACGACGAAGCCGAAGACGACGAGCGTCTCCGGGATGGCTACGAAGATCAGGGCGCTCACGAAGTTCTCGCGATTTTCAGCCACGGCTGCTACAGCCGCCGGGCCGATGCGCGACTGTGCGATCGCCGTGGCGAGCGCGCCGCCGACAAAAGCAAAAGCAGCAGCGAAGGCTTTCAAGGCCGCTGCCATAGCATCGCCCTGAAACTGCTTCAGCTCTTGCGCCAGACCGATCAATGAAGCGCCGACCACGACCACATTAAAGACGAGTACGGCTACAGCGAGTTTTTTCATCATGCCTCCTTTTGTAGTTTTACTGTTCCCGAAACGGTTCATACTTCCGTCCGCCCAGCACTAAGAACTTTTGAAAGAACTCGACGTAGTGCAACCGCGCCGACTGGATCGTAGATTCAAAGAGCATCAGACCCAGATTGGCCGAGTGCGCCACAATTCCAATGATCACCGCCAAGAAGATATTATGAAGCGCGTGACCCGCTTCGTTGATCAGCTCAGCGATCTTCAAGCCCACAATACCAAAGCCCATCAGACGCGCGTAAGAGACGATATTGCTGACATAGCCGACCAGCTCTAAAATCCCCATAAAACCCTCGCTCATCACCAAGAGCAGTGTAGCTCCGGCCAAGAGCGCAAAGCTCGGCACACGCAACGCCTCCGGCAGCTGTCCCACCAGAACTCCCACAATAAGTCCCAGACCGAGCAGGGCGCCGATAGCCCCGAGCTTGGCCAGCGCGTGTTTTCCGTGTCTCTCTCGCAGGGCATTGATCATTCCCAAGAGAAAGCCCAACATAATTTGAGTCGCACCCAGCGCCACGCAGAACAGCAAGAGCATATCGGTCTCTTTGTCGCGGGGGAAGTGCGGGTATTTTAAGACAAAGCCAAAGAGTTCAGCAAAGACAGCCCCGAAGAAGATCGCCGAGATCGCGCAGTGTGTGGCAATCTGCGCGAGCTGTGGGGCTATCTCCGAATGCGCAAACCTGCGCTTGAGCCAGAGAGCCAAAAGCAAGATCACTGTACCGTAGCCCATGTCGCCGACGATAATTCCAAAAAAGAGCGGAAAGAAGAAGCTCATAAAGGGCACTGGATCTATCGTGCCGTACTTGGGGACGCCCATCAGCGAGACGAAAAGCTCATAGGGGCGCGACCAACGGTTGTTATGAAGCGCGACGGGGATCTCTGCCGCGAGCGCAGGAGTAGGGTCTTGACGCACGATGATGCCGGGGAACTCGCGCAAGAGCGTCTGCTCAAATCGCGCGTACTCGTCTTGGGGAATCCAGCCCGCTATCACGAGCGCATATTCTGTGTAGCCGAAGCGCGCAGCGGCCTCGAGCTGAGTTAATCTGTTTTCTAGAGCAGCGCGCAGCGCGAAGATGCGCGCGCCGTGCTCGCGCCCTAGATTTTTGAGTTCTGTTTCAAGCTCGTGCAATTTCTGGGGACCTTCCGTGAGATCGCGCTTCAAGTGTGAGAGCGCCTCGACGAGGGGCAGCGTCGTGGGGATATGCGCTGGGAACGCGAGTGGGCGAAGTCCTTTCGCCTCTAAGTACTGGCGCACGGCAACTGCGTACTCGTCGGCGACACGCGCGAGCAAGACGATTCTATCTTGCGGCAGGACGCGGTACGCCAGAGCAAATTGCCCTGAAATGCGTTCTTCTAGGGTCTTTTGGATCTCGTGCGGGCGCAGCCGGCTTGTCTCTCCCAGCCCGGCGATCAGCATGCGCCCTGCGCTTTCGGGGAGGGTCTTTAATAGCTCTTCGGTGGCCTCGATCAGCTCGCGCATCTGTTCGGCGGCTTGGAGGTGTTCTTGAAGCTGACGACGCTCGACCACGAGCTTACGCACGCGCTCTTCCAACTCTTCGATCTCCGTTCGCACATCGGGGAGATCCTCGATCTTCCCAGCGCGCGTAGGTCTCTCTCCCCATCCGGGAGAAAGATCGAGCAAGAGATCGCAAAGGCCCTTGGTTTTGAGCAAGAGCTGTTCGAGCTGTTGGCGTTCTTCGGGGCTATCGAGCGCTGACAGGGCATTCTCTGTAGGCAGGGCTTCGATGTGCAGAAGCCCCAGCCGTTGCAGGCGCTCCAGCAGGGCCTCTTGGCGCCGGCGGGTGTAGATCACGCAGAGTCGAGACATGGAGCGCTGCATAGCCGTTATTGGGAGAAGATCTCTCGTCGGAGTCTTTCCAACAAGTGCGTTGGATTGGCTCGTTGGATCAGCTGTTGGGCGGCCACGTGCCCTTCGGCGATGATGCGTTGCGCTTCGACTTGTGTCTGCGCGTGCAGCTCGGCGCGGCGGCGCTCACACTCTCTTTGTAGTGTCTGTTGCGCTTGAGATTTGTGCTTGGCGGCTTCTTCGCGCGCTTTATGAAGCATCTGCTCGGCTTGCTCGCGCGCCCTCTGTAAACGAGCCGCGATCTCTTTCTCTTTCTCTTGGATCGCGATCAGCTCGGCGAAGCGCTCCTCCGGTGTCGGTTTCCGCTCTCGCTCTTTGGCTTCGGCCATTGGGGACCCTCTCCCTAATATCTGTTAACAGATAAAGATAACGGATTAGCGGAGAGATCCGTTAATCCGCCGGCTATCCGTACCGATTCTTGGTGCTGTCTGGATTGCCAAAGAGTATAGCAAAGCGCGCTGGAGCTTTCAACTGTTTTTCAGCGTAGCGCCCGCACATGCGGCCAGCGCCAATAGACAAAGAGACTGAATCCCAAACAGATAAAAGCCCCCAGCGAGAGCGCCGTTGGCGCACCGAATTTTTCGGCTATCGCTCCCACTTGCAAGCTGCCAAAGGGCAGCATCCCCAGGAACATCAGCGTATAGAGACCGAGAATTCGGCCACGCAGCTCACTCGGTACGATGGTCTGCAACAGCGTGTTCGTCAATGCGTTCTGAGTGATCAGTCCCCAGCCGAAGCCCACAAGAGCGATGAACGAGAGCGCAAAGAGCTTCGATTGCGCGAAGACTAAGAGCATGATGGGAAAGACGAAGTTCCCCATAGTGAGCAAGAGTCCTTTGCGTTGGTAATCTCCCAGCGAGGCGAGAATCAAGGCTCCGGAGAGCGCTCCCAGCCCGGCAGCGGCCATCAGAAAGCCGTAGCCCTGCGGGCCGACTTTCAGAATCTCCCCGGCGTAGAGGGGCATAAGCGTCACATACGAAAAACCGAAGATGCTGGAGACGCCCATCAGGCTGAGCAGCGCGAGCACTCTATTGTCTTGGCGCGCGTAATCGAGCCCGGCCCAGAGACTCTTCCAGACCGATTCGTGATTGCTGTTCTCTTCGCGCGGGTGACGATCCATGAGCAGCAGTCCCACAATGACTCCTGAGTAAGAAAGGGCGTTGAGCGCAAAGCAGACGCCGATGGCGATGCGGGTCGCTCCGACGGAATCGAGCGAGAATTGGGCCTGTACCCAAGCGCTGAGCGCGCCCAAGAGCGTGCCGGCGATGGCCGGACCGATAATGCGCGTGCCGTTGAAGGCCGTAGAATTGAGAGCGATAGCGTTCATGAGGTCTTCTTTGCTGTCCACAAGCTCGTGAATAAGAGACTGTCGTGCAGGGGTATCAAGAGCGTTGATGGTGCCCAACAGAAATGCTAGAGCGATGACGTGCCAGACCTGGACGACCCCGGTGAGGGTCAGCGCAGCCAAGATCAGGGCTTGCAGGAGCGAGGCGCTCTGGGTGAAGAGCACCAATTTCTGACGATCAAAGCGATCGGCGGCCACGCCGCCTAAGAGCGTAAAGAGCAAGACGGGCAGAAACTGCGAGAAGCTGACGACGCCCAAGCTGAGGGCCGACTTCGTGAGCAGATAGACCAGCCAACCTTGGGCGATGGACTGCATCCACGTTCCCGTGAGGGAGACGAGTTGGCCGGTCCAGAACAAGCGATAATTTCTGTGGCGCAGGGCGTGAAAGGTGCGGGGCAGGCGAGCGCCGGCGAGGCCGGGAACTTGGACGCTGTTGGCGGGGACGACGGGTTCTCTCTTGTTTTTTGTCTGTTCCGGGGCTTCTACTTCCGCGGCTTGATTGCTCACGTGGGAATTATAACGTATCTGTCCGACTCGTTTCAATGCCAAGTTTTCTACGCAACAACCGCTTAAAGCTGCGTGCAGCTTGTTCGGGGTCGGGCGCATGGAAGATCGCTGAGATCAACGCCAGCCCGTCCGCACCCGCCGCCAAGACCTGAGGCGCATTCTGGAGCGTGATGCCCCCGCTGGCAAAGACGGGAATCTTCACCAATCGCTTAGCGGCTTTTATCGTCTCCAGTGGGACAATCTCGCATTCGTCCACCGACGAAGACGGGAAGATCGAGCAAAAAGAGATATAATCGGCGCCGCTCTTTTCAGCCCAACGGACTTTGTCAAGATCGGCGCCACAAGTCACGCCGACCAACGCTTGCGCACTCAATGCTTTGCGGATCTCTTGAGGGGTCAGACGATCGTCGTCGGTGTGGACGCCGTCGGCTCCGATTTCGGCGGCTAATTTTACGTCGTTGTTGACCAATACTGGCACTTGATATCTACGAGCCAGCTCTGAGACTTGGCGAGCCCAGTTTGGGTCAGCTTGGGCTCCCATCCAGATCTGGAAAATATCAGCCCCGCCTCGCAAGGCTTTTTCGATCTTATCTGGGGGCGTATCGGGAGCAACCACAACGTACAAGCCTTCTAATCTTTTGCGCATCTCTTTGCACATCGCTTTCATCATTTCCAACCCCGTTCGCGGGCTTTCCAGAAAGCCCCCCAGTAAGGGTCTTCGCCGGGGTGAGTCAAAGTCTGAATCCGCTTGTCGTCAACGAGCTTCAGTCCCTGTTCCTCAGGCGTGATCTCGCCGACAATGGCTGCTGTGATCTTTTTTGGAGCAAGAGCTTTTAAGACTTGCCCAGCTTTTACAGATCTCACGGTGAGAATGAGCGTCCCTTCGCTGAGGCTGATATACGGATCAATCTCGAAAAGCTCACAGACTTTGGCGGCCTCTTCAGACAACGGAATCTGGCGCTTTTCGATTCTTAGGCCATGCCCACAAGCCGTCGCCAATTCGTGCAAAGCGCCCAGCACCCCGCCTTCCGTCGCATCGTGCATCGCGGTCACTCCGGCGTCGCGCACGCCTACAGAGACAGCCGTGAGCGCGTCTTCGACAACTGAGAATTTTTCAAAGAATTCCTCGGCTCGTTTCAAGAAGTTCTCGCCAAACCGCGCTTGGATCGTCTCGGGGAAGACGCGGGCGAGCAAGCCAGTCGTCGCAATGGCCGCGCCTTTGGTCACAATAATAAGATCGCCGGGTTGAGCCATGTTGGGCGCGATGTACTGATTTTCAGGCCCGACAGCGATCAGCGTGCCTCCGCCGACGATGGTGTAATCGCAGCCGACATAGCGCCCCGTGTGTCCTCCGATCACGGCGATGTTTAATCGTTCGAATTCGCGGTGCATCGCCTGCCAGTAGATCTCAAAATCTTGAGCGGACATCTTAGGAGGCAGATTAAAATCTAAAACGGCATAAGCGGGAGAAAGGCCGCTTGTCGCTAAATCAGAAGCCAACAAGTGCACCGACAGCCAGGCGGAGTCTTTCAAGCCCAGCGCCGGAATGATCGAGAGCGGGTCGGTCGTGACGGCCATGACCTGTCCCCCAGCAAGTTTGACTATCGCGTTGTCCATGCCGTGCCGAGGGCCGACGAGCACTTCTGGTCGCTCGGCCCCTAAGCGTGGGTAGATCACTTGATCGAAGAAGGCTTTGTCTATCTTGCCGATGGGGGGAAACTCCGGGGCACTATTCACGTCGAGCCCCCTCCCAGCGCACCGCAAGACCCAAGAACGCGCCGAAGGGCAACCGCGCGCTTTCCATGGGCAGAAACTGCGGGAAGAGAGTTGATTCCCACCGGATGTGCAGATCTTCCCCCAAGGCCTTCGACAAGAGGCGCTTGATCTCCAGGAGCGAGTAAAAGTGCGCGTTCTTATAGAACGGGTTCTTGCCGAAGAGTTCTTGAATGCGGCGGCGGACCGTCGGGAGACTCCAGCGGTTCATGAGGCCCAAAATCAAGCCGTGACGGCTAACGCGCGCGGCCTCCCGTAAAGCTTTAATGGGATCAGGAATATACTCAAACGACGTGACGAAGGCCACGACGTCGAAGCTCTTATCAGCAAAGGGCAAGGACATGGCATCTCCCAGCAAGAGCGGGCCTTGCCAGTATTTACGCGCCTCTTGCAACATGAGCGGCGACAGATCAACTCCGACGACATCAAGCCCCAGCTCGTTGGCGAACCAACGGGTGAAGTGGGCTGTGCCGCAGCCGACTTCTAACAGATTTTTGCTCTCTGCAAAATCCGCAAGAAGTCCCCGCAGAAGCTTCTTTTCTAAGCGGTCCATCCGCTGGCCCTTGGGGCCTTCGTACCAACTCTCGTAGCTGGAGACGATCTCCTCGCGCAGATACCAGGGGACAAACGGCTTAGGCTCTTGGGAAAGTCTTCTCATCTAGAAACACCCCTCGGGCAAGAATCTCGGCGTGAACAGCTCTTCTAACGGCAGTCTCTTGGGGATGATCTTCTGATCGAACAGGAAGTTTTGCGCGTTCTCCCAGCGCTTGGGGTCGTTGTGGCAGGGCGCTCCCACAAAGATCGGCACGGTCCGATCATAGGCCCGCAAATTAAGCTCATCGCGCAGCTTGGGCAGCGTTTGAAAGAACAGCTCTTTCGCGGCCTCAGGGTGAGCCAAGGCGAAGAGCACCCCCTTGGTTACGCCCCTCAAGAACCGCGAGATGACCCCCGGCTTCTCTGTTAGAAGTTCCCGGCGGACGATGAAGACGAGCTGATAGGCTTCAAAGCCGCCACCGTAATCCTCCACGTTGAAGACAACGGGGGTCTTGCCCGCCAGCTCCACGCGCACGGGCTCAAAGTTACGAAACGCCCCAATCGCATCAACCCGTCCCGCTAAGAGTGCAGGCAAGAGACTTAGAAAGTCGAGTTTGACGAGGGTGACGTCTCTGACGGGGTCGAGACCCGCAGCGCGCAGCATCGCGCTGTAGAGGGCCGGCTCGACGGGCTCGACCGAAAAGCCGATCTTCTTACCCTTGAGATCCGTGATCTTTTCGATGCCGCGCTCTCTGATCGCCACAAGCGCTCCCAGAGGCTTCATCAGCAGCGCTCCCACGGCGATCGCATCCAGTCCCTTGGTCGCCTTCAGGATGACGTGATTGAACATGGCGGTAAGTCCTAGATCCACCGCACCCGCGGCCACTAAGAACGGGACTTGACTAGGATCGCCCGGCTCCCGGATCTCTACCTCGAGCCCCTCCTGAGCGAAGAAGCCCTTAGCCTGAGCAATGTAGAGCGGGGCATGATTGGGGTTGGCGAAGAACTCCAGCATCACGTTGACCTTCTCGGGTGCCAGACCCGCACCCTGATCTCCACCCATAAGCCACAGGCCGGCCAGAAGAGCCAGCCCGATCAATCCGACGCGCACCAAGCGTAAGCTTCTCATCTGTCCTCAACCTCCTCTGCGAACTTCATACAGAGCTGCCGGATGCTGAAGCATCCGGCTCAGCAAATAAAAGCCCGCTCAAGCGGGCTGTGAGCGTGCTTGAGCACGCTTGCATCTGATGAGCCGGTGGATTCATCCACCGGCTCAAAGGCGACAGCATCATGCAAAATGAGTATCACAACCGTTCCACGTGCTGCCAGCGCAGCATCCAGCGCTCCAGCAATATAATTAACCCGAACAGGGCTAAACTGAGCCCAGCCAGCCAGAAAATCATGGCAAAGGCCAGATCGAGATGTCCAAAGCTGGTGGCATGGCGAATCCAATAGCCCAAGCCCCCTAGAGTCTCCCCGGAGGGCGTCCACTTCTGGCCCCCCACGACCATCTCCGCGAAGAGGGCTCCTAAAACGGAGTAGACCAAGCCGAGCTTCACCCCGGAGAAGATAAAGGGCAGCGCTCCCGGCAGCCGGACTTTTTTCAAAGTCTGCCAGCGGCCGGCTTGGAGGGTGTGCATCAAGTGAATGAGATCGGGATCGATGGCCCGCAGCCCGTCGTAAGTATTGACGACAATGGGGAAGAAGGCGATCGTCACCGCGAGGGCAACTTTGGGCCATAGATCAAAGCCCAGCCAGACCACTAACAGCGGCGCGATCGTGAAGAGCGGCACATTGCGCGAGGCGATCAGCAAGGGATACAAAGCTTTTTCAAGCGTGGGCGAGTAAAAGATTAGAATGCCCAAGGCAAGGCCGCTCACCAGCGAGATCGCAAAGCCTAGGACAATAGGCTCAAGCGTCACGCCGGTGTTCTGCCACAGAAGATCAAAGCGAACTGCGAGAGCTTCAAAGATCTTGCTGGGGGCCGGCAATAAGTAGTCGGGGATGTGAAAGACGCGTATGGCTCCCTCCCAGGCAGCAAAGAAGAGCGACAACAACCCTAAAGGTGGCCCCAATTGTTTAAGCCGCATCATAGATCATCGTCTCCAAGCGTTCTTCTTGAAGCAACTCGAACAACTCTTCTTTGAGCGTAACGAACTCGGGAGCGGTGACGCGGCGCGGTCGCGGAAGTTCGACATTCAGAATGGCCTTAATCCGGGCTGGACGCGCGGTCAGAACCCCAACCCGATCAGCTAATACCAGAGCCTCTTCGATGTCATGCGTGACCAAAAGGGTGGTAGCGGGAGCTTGTTGGCGGGCCTGGAGTAGATAGTGATGCAGATGCCTCCGCGTCATGGCATCCAGAGCACCGAAGGGTTCATCCAGGAGCCACAGGGGCTTCTCTAAAAGCAGGGTCCGGGCCAGGGCGACGCGCTGGCGCATCCCACCGGAAAGCTGATTGGGGTAAGCGCTTTGGAATCCGGCCAGGCCGAAGTGCCGCAGCAGGGCGTGGGCCCGCTGGCAGGCCTGCTTTCGGGGAACACCCTCGACTTCTAGGCCCAAGATGGCGTTGTCTAAAACCTTGCGCCAGGGCAGCAGCAAATCTTTTTGCTGCATATACGCGATATGCCCCTGGCAGTCGGGTACCGGCTGGCCGTCCAACCAGAGCCGTCCAGCGTCGGGCTTTACTAAACTCCCAATGATATTGAGCAAGGTTGTCTTGCCACAGCCGGAGGGCCCAATAATCGCCACAAATTCTCCGGCTCCGACCTCAAGATTTATTCCATCTAAGACTTTGAAAGCAGAGCCGGACCGAAGGAAGCTCTTATGAAGGTCTTCGACTTGGAGTTTGAGTGGTCTCATTCACATCCCTTCGCTGGCATTACCCAGATCAGGTTCTGAGGGTCGATCTCGATTTAGAGATCCTCTCAGCCCGGTTTCTTCCGAGCTCCCCTGAGTTCAAAAAAATTATAGCGGAAGAATTCCTTTCTGTCAAGAGCCCGAATTGCCTCGAGTTCATCAGTTCATCACGGCACTATACTCTATAACATACAGTTAATGGATACTAAGATTTTGCCAAGTGCCACACAACAGCGAAGAGACCCAGAACAAGACAATAGAGCGCAAACGGCGTGAAACTCCGCTCGCGCAATAATTTTATTAAAAAGCGAATCGCGATCACGCCCGACAAAAACGCGGCTGTCGTCCCAGCCAGATAGCTGCCCCACAGGGCGTTGTGCGCTTCAGGATTGGCAAACACTTCGCCCAACTTCAACAGCGTCGCCCCGATGACCGCGGGGATGAAGAGCAAGAACGAGAACTCCGCAGCGTCGGTGCGACGCAGCCTACAAAAAAGCCCCATCGCGATCGTGCTGCCGCTGCGCGAAATCCCCGGCAAGACTGCAATCCCCTGCGCCAGCCCCACCCAGAGCGCATCGCGCCAACTGAGCTGCTCTAACGACTTTGCGCTCGCGCTCCCACGACGCTCGACAGAAAAGAGCACCGCTGCGGTGATGAGTAGCCCCACACCCACCGCCCAGCTCTGCGCAAACGCCGCTTCGGCAACCGAATCGAGAGCCAGTCCCAGCATCCCCGTCGGAATCGAGCCCGCAATAAGTAACCCTAAGAGTCTCAAGTCTTCGCCCCGGCGAATGGGCGCGAGCACCAGCCGAAAAATCCTCTCGCGAAAGACCCAGAGCACCGAGAGCAGCGTGCCAGAGTGCACAAAGATATCGAAGACGATTCCCGGCTTTTGCACGCGCAAGAATTGTCCAGCGAGCGCCAAGTGCCCGGAGCTGCTGATAGGCAGAAACTCCGTCAGCCCCTGCAATATCCCCAAGAGTATAAACGGCAGCATCGCTCATTCTACAAGATTTGGTATAATGTCCTCAAACCCATCACTCTTCACCCTCTCCCTTCCAGGGAGAGGGATGGGGTGAGGGTGGGGAGAAGAGCCTATGAGTATCTATCTATTTACTTCCGAATCCGTAGCCGAGGGACACCCGGATAAGCTGTGCGATCAGATCTCCGACGCAATTCTGGATGAAATTCTGAAGCAAGATCCCCAAGCGCGCGTCGCCTGTGAGACGTTCGCTACGAACGGGCTGGTCTTCATAGCTGGCGAGATCACGAGCACCGCTCGTGTGGACTGCAACAAGATCGCGCGCCAGACGATCAAAGAGATCGGCTATGACCAGAGCGAATATGGATTCGATCACGAGCATTGTGCCGTGCTCGTCTCGATTCACGAACAATCGCCGGATATTGCTGACGCCGTTGGGAAGAAGCAAGCATCTGACAAATACGAGAGCTTGGGCGCAGGCGATCAGGGGATCATGTACGGCTACGCTTGTAACGAAACCCACGAATTGATGCCTCTGCCCATTATGCTTGCTCACAAGCTCGTGCAGCGTCTGGCTCAGATGCGTCGCGAAAAGAAGCTTGTCTATCTCTACCCAGACGGTAAATCTCAAGTGACGGTCGCTTACGACGAGAAGGGCCATCCGGTGCGAGCCCATACGGTTGTACTCTCGGCCCAACACTCTCCCTATGTTGAGCGGAGCCAATTGGAGCGTGATCTCATTGAGCATATCGTGAAGCCGGTGCTGGGGCGTTGGTTGGATAAAGAGACGCAGATACTGATCAACCCCTCAGGACGGTTCGTCATCGGCGGCCCCTGCGGTGATACGGGCATGACCGGACGCAAGATCGAAGTTGATACTTATGGAGGTTACGGCAGCCACGGCGGCGGTGCGTTCTCGGGGAAAGACCCCACAAAAGTAGATCGCTCGGCGAGCTATTACGCGCGCTACATCGCCAAGAACATCGTCGCGGCGGGGTTGGCGACCGAGTGTGAAGTGCAAGTCGCATACGCGATCGGAAAGCCCCGCCCGCTGGCTGTCACGGTTGACACCTTCGACACGGGCAAGGTGCCCAACGGAGAGCTGACCAAACTCATCCAAGAGCACTTTGACTTTCGCCCAGCGGCGATCATCGAAGAGCTAGATTTGCGCAGACCCATCTATCGTCCCTTGGCGGCGTATGGGCACTTCGGGCGTCCTGAGCTAAATCTCCCTTGGGAAGAGACAGATCGTGCAGAAGCGCTGCGGCGTGCGTCTGGGCGCTAAGTGATCTGAATTACAGTGTGCTGGAGACGGAGAATGCTATAATGAGGGTGATGCCAAAACTCTGAGGAGGCTTCTGCTTATGACGAGCCGACGAATGATAAAGATGCTCTTGCTGGGGCTGGCTTTAGTAAGTTTCATATTCGGCAGTTCTTATGCACAAAACAATGGAATCAGAACTCAGTTGGTCTTCATCATGGATAGCTCAGGTAGTATCACGTCAGAAAGCTTTCAAACGATGATCGAAGCAGTTGCGAAGAGTCTTTCTGATCCGGCTGTAGTACCACAAAACGGTTCAGTGGAAGTCGCTCTGGTGCAATTTTCTCATTTGTTGAGGGATGCCAGGACGGGCATTCCGGGAGCTTCTACAGAATTAGCTCTCACGCCGGTAGACGTAACCACCGTGAGCGAAATCGCACGACGCATCCGGGGCATTGTGCAAGCCGGTGGCTTTACTCCTATGTCTCAAGGGATTCGCGTGGCCACTGAGCTGATCAAGGCTAAGCCGCGAGCAGGGGCGCGCCAGATCTTCAATGTCATCAGCGACGGCAATCCCAATCTTCCCGGCGGCCCAGAACAAGCCAAAGAAGAAGCTATCAAAGCACGCAACGAAGCTGTGACTGCGGGTTTGGAACAGCTCGATGCAGAAGGCATAGGTGACGTTCTTACAGATCGGGACTTTGTGGACTTTCTCAAGAGTTTAGTCTGGCCTCAACCGGGAGTGGTCATCCAAGACGGCCAATTTCCTCCTAAAGGCCAGAACGGCTTCGTGATCATTGTCAGAGAGTACGCAGATCTGGAGCGCGCCCTGCGCCAGAAGCTGGTTTTTACGCTCAACGAACCTCCCGTGGTCGATCCCGGCCCCATCTCCGATGGCACCCCCGACACCGACCCCTACAAGTGCAGTGTTGGACAGATCATCACGCTCGACGGCTCCGGATCCTTCGACCCCGATGCCGCCCCCAATAATCCCAATAAAGGCATCGCCAAGTTCGAGTGGGATTTCAACGGCGACGGCACGCCCGATGCCACCGGCCCCAAAGTGCAGTTCACCTGCCCAAACGCTCCCGGAACAGTCACCATTCGGTTGACTGTAACAGATGGAGTAGGGATCACTGCGACGGCTACTCAAAAGATCGAAGTCAGCCCCGCTCCACCCCCGAATCAACCGCCGCGAGCGGCCTGCTCATCCATAGATGAGACCATTGTCAACATCAAAGTCCAATTAGACGGCTCCGGTTCTAGCGACCCCGAAGGTAAATCGCTCACTTACCAATGGAGCTTTGTCAGCCGCCCTGCCGACAGCGAAGCAGCTTTTGAGGATCCTGCAAGCGTCACGACAAGCTTCACTCCCGACAAAGTCGGCTCTTACTCAGTGCGCCTCACGGTAAGAGACCCCGAAGGAGCTACAGGAACGTGCGATCTCAGTATCAGTGTTCGCAAGACGATTGATATAGGACAACGGGATGAGCTGGGCGCGATGAAGCGCGAGATCATCTCGTTCGGTCGGCAACTGCCGTTGACGGCTATTTTAGAAAAGCTACGCTTGGCTGGAAATCTCGCCACTGGCTTTGGCGCCCATCAACGCGCGAGCGAACTCGTTGAAGAGACCCAAGAACTGCTCGATGAGCTCTTAGGCTCCGCAGACGATAGCCGTACGCTCATGCTCGTCTTGGCCGACGGCGTCGAGAAAATTCAGACTCGCATCGACGCGCTGGTCACAGCCAACACGATCAGCACCGAGCGGGGTAATCTCATCAAAAAATCTCTGGAGAGATTGAGCGAGTACGTAGAAAACGCCGAAGACCGTCTCGCGGAGATCGAAGATGCGATCAACAGGGCGATGGAACTTTTGACAGAATCCATAGAAGACCCAGAGATGGTTGATGCAGAAAAGATCGCAGAAGCGCGTGACGAACTGCTGATGGCCTTCGCCCGCTGGCGCGAGCTGCTCAACGGCGCGATTGCACATATCGACAAAGTATCTTCGCAACTGCGCGCCGCGCTGAAGCTGGCCGAGCGACGCAAGCGTTGGCGGCTTGTTAAGTCTGATTTTGAGAACTGGCTAGAGTTGCGTGCCGGGGCGCATCGCGTGCAGTTTATGTCGCTCGTGAGCCCGCAATGGCGCGTGCTACACTGCGGTGGCTGTACGCTCAAAGTCGAAGTCTATTCGCTCAATGGACGCAAGATCGTTGAGCAAGAGAGCGCCGGCCCCATGCTGACGCTGCATTGGCCTCAGACTCCGGCCAACGGCATCTATTGGTATCTGCTCATCATTGAAGGCCCCGACGGGCAGAGAGTTCAAACGCTGGGCAAATGGGCCCAGATGCGCTGAAGATCGAAGCCTCTCAGAGTTCTTGACGCCCCGCGCAAGAGTCCCGCGGGGCGTTTTCTTTTCACCGAATTTTCACACGGCGGCCACAGACCCGTCACCGAGATCAAGCTATGCTCAGAGTAGCAAAGCGAACTCAAGGAGTTGAGTGAGAAATGAAAACGATCTCGCGCAAAGAGCAAATGGTACTAAGCAGCACAATACTGCTCGTCACTCTAACATCTCTCGCTTCTTTCATCTCGATTATTCAGATCACGTTGCGCTGAGAGCGCTCCGTTAAGGTGGGGGGTGACACAGCGGGATCTCTCCCGCTGTGTCTTTTTGTTGCTCGTTCCGCTCATAGTGACGGATCTCGACTTGCGATCTTCTTGGCGATCATATCAATGATCTTGGTGAGAGGCTGCGCCCCCAGATCTCTTTCGTTGCGCAAGCGCACCGCCACCTGTTCGTTCTGCGCTTCGCGCTCTCCAACGACGAGCATATACGGGACCTTCTGCATCTGCGCATGGCGAATGCGATAGTTCAGCGTGTGGCTACTGCTGTCAAGCTCCGCCCGGATGCCTGCGTCCTTTAATCTCTGCAGCACCTTCTCAGCGTAGTCGTGCTGACGATCCGTAATGGGAAGGACAACGGCCTGCACCGGGGCGAGCCACACCGGGAACGCTCCTGCGTAATGCTCGATCAAAAAACCAATAAAGCGTTCGTGAGTGCTCAACGGAGCGCGATGGATACAGATGGGGATCTCGTCTTGGCCCTGGGCGTTTTTATAGACAAGCTCGAAACGACGCGGCTGGGCGAAGTCCACTTGGTTAGTCGCTAATGTGAACTCACGCCCGATGGCGCTCCAAACTTGCACGTCGATCTTGGGCCCGTAGAAGGCGGCTTCGCCCGCGACTTCGACATAATTTATTTCTCCGCTCTTGAGCGCCCGACGCACCATCTCTTCGGTCTGTTTCCAAAGCTCGGGCTCGTTGACGTATTTCTTGCCCAGATCCTTGGGGTCGTGCGTGCTGAAGCGCATCAGATACTTTTCGATGCCGAAGAGCTTAAAGTAATCGAGATACATTTGACAGACGGCTAAAAACTCGCTCTCGAACTGCTCCAAAGAGCAATAGAGATGGGCATCGTTCATCTGCATCGAGCGCACGCGCATCAGTCCGAAGAGTTCCCCGGACTTTTCGTAGCGATAACAAGTGCCGTACTCGGCCAATCTCAATGGGAGATCGCGGTAGCTTCTCGGCAGCGCCGCGAATATCTTATGGTGATGGGGGCAGTTCATGGGTTTTAGATAATACTTAACACCCTCCATCTCCATCGGCGGGTACATGGACTCTTGATAGTACGGAAGATGCCCGCTGCGCAGATACATAGATTCTTTGCAGATATGCGGGGTGCGCACGCGCAGATAGTCCGCCTTTTCTTCGGTCTCTTTTGCGAGCTTCTCCAACTCTTCGATGATGACCGCGCCTTTGGGGAACCACAGGGGCAGCCCCGGCCCGACTTCCTCATCGAAGAAGAAGATCTCTAGCTCTTTGCCCAGCTTTCTGTGGTCACGCTTCTTTGCTTCCTCAAGCATCTGAAGATGCTGCTCGAGCGCTTCTTTGGTCGCGAACGCTGTCCCGTAGATGCGTTGGAGCATCTTTTGGGTCTCATCCCCGCGCCAGTAGGCTCCAGCGACGCTTAAGAGCTTGAAGTGCTTCACTTGGCCGGTGCTCAAAATATGAGGGCCGCGACAGAGATCTATAAAATCCCCATCGCGATAGAACGAGACTCTTTCATCTGGGATTTCATCCAAGAGTTCGAGCTTATACGGTTCGTCTTTGACGAAGTGACGCGCCTCGTCCTTGGAGACTTCGAGTCTTTCAAACTTATAGTTCTCCTTGACGATCTTTTTCATCTCGGCTTCGATCTTTTCTAAGTCTTCGGGGGTGAAGGGCTTTTCGACATCGAAGTCATAGTAAAAACCGTCTTCGATGGCCGGGCCAATAGCTAATCTGACGCCGGGGAAGAGCCGCCGCACGGCCTGGGCCATAATGTGCGAATAGCTGTGGCGATAGATTGCCGCACCTTCAGGCGAATCCAGCGAGATCAGCTCGACGTTCGCATCGGCGGGCAGCACCCGATGAAAGTCAACGACCTCGCCGTCAAGCTTGGCGCCGACGGTGGTCTTCAAAAGCTCCTTGTTCGTCGTGACGAGCACATCCTTCAGAGTCGCAGGGCCATGGTGCTCCACAATCCGTCCGTCGGGCAGCTTGACGATCATGTTCGACCTCCTCGTGTAAAGTTTGAGATTTGAGAGATGTACGGTGGGGTATTGTACAGTATTGGGGTTGCGGTCGCTAGGGCAGGAGCGTGTTTCGAGCAAGAGCATTTGTAAGAGTTCTGTTCTTTGAGAACTTGTGACGGCTGTCGCCCTTGACAACGTACTTGCAATAGGGGAAAATTCGCTTTGTCGGAGATAGGCAATGAAAAAGACAACGTATTGGTTTTTAGATTGTAAGACGCCTCATTGTAAGCATGTATTTGGGATGGAATTTGATCCGCCCCTGGACATAACCGCATTCATGGAACCTGAGACGCGAATCCCAGATATTCAGCATCGGTGTCCTAAGTGTAGTCAGATCCATACATATAGCAAAAGTGATTATCGAGGCTTTAGCGTTGAGCTTAAAGCCTCATGGACTAAAAGCTGAGAGGGAATATAGGTTGAGTATGGATACATTACCTCCTGATCTCGCGAGGGGGGTGTATATCGCACCCTACAAAGAAAAAACACCTGAGAAGAAGCGTAAGCTCTTTCCTGTGCCTCCTAAGGATTCTTTTGTCGTTGATCTTTATAAAGACGTTGATCCTCAGGCTGATCCTAGAATATGGGATACATGCTCCTATGATTTTCTTAAACCTTATACTGTTAGAGGTTTTGCAATTCAGATGAAAAGATTTTACAGTTTCATGATGGAAGAATGCGAGTCTGTAAGTTGGACTCGTGGTTGTGGTCTCCGGGTGCGCGGACAGAATGTGGATAGCTATGGAAATGTTTTATTCGAGGATTATTGTCCTGTTAAAAGGCAGCCGTGTTCTCTACTTGTGCCCAATATAGAGTGGAACAGAGATACCTGTCCTGCTTGGCAAGAATATCGAGACTTCTGTGAGACGGACATCGAATTTTCTTTCTTGAAAGAATATCTGGAGCAGTCGCGTCTTGAAGATGATACCCCTATGTTAATTCCTCAGGTTTGGATTGAACCAAAGGGGGCTTTGGGTTATGATAAGCGCTTTCGTGTTGATTTCGCTATGTTCGTTAGAGATGCAAATGGTGCCTGGCGAAGGTACGCCATAGAAATTAAGGGAGAGAAGCATCATAGCGGAAAAGAAAAACTGGTTGAAGATGCCCAGAGAGAAAGAGCGTTGCAATATATGGGATATCATGTAATCAGCTTCTGGGAGCCAGAGGTTAATAGATCACGGTATAAAGTCGTAAAAGAGCTATTCACATTGGCAAACCTCTGAAGGGCTAAACTGTGTCAGGCAACTTGAACTTGCTTCGCAGAGATGGTGGCAAGGGATCTCCATGCTCTTGGTAGGGTTCGATGAGTTTGCGAGCGACGTCTTGGGCAATCTCGATGGCTTCAGCTACAGTGCGCCCCTGAGCTAACAAGCCGGGCAGGTCCTCGCTGGTGGCGAGGTAGACACCCTCAGGGAGGGCTTCGATCTGCAAGCGGATCAGCACTTCACTCATAAGAGCCTCCTTGTCTTATCGAGTCTAGCACACAGACCATCCGTTCAATCCGGTTGCTCAATAAGCCTCTAGGCAACTTGAATTGGTTGATGATGGAGGACTATCAACTGTCCAGCACACAGAGCTACCATTGCGTAAGTGCGCCCATCGTTGTCGCAGAACTCGACTTCAAATACATCAGGAGCCAACTGCTCGACAACCGTTCCTACTTGTCCCCGACTCAAGTTGCGCTCAGGCAGATCTTCCAACAACGCCACCACATCGAGAACGCGGATCACAGCGCTCATAAGTCTTTGCTCCTTTCACAGCACATAACAACCGGTCAGTCGGGCAAAGTCTTCACCGTGACGGACGATCCAACTGCTACGGACTCTCGCCGACCGAGCAAGGCCCTTCATGGTAAAGTCTACCACAAACCGCTGCCCATATTCATCCTGTTCGGTGAGAATAGCGTCATGGGCCCGGGCGGCGGCCAGCAACGCTTCTCGCAAGCTTTCAGCATGATCAGCCGTGATCCCTAGAGCCGCTGCAAAGACGCGAGCTTTATGCCGACCACGGGGATGTTCGAAGCTCAAACAGTAATCACGAAGTTTTTCGATCTCTACAACAGCACGCTCAGGATTCGGCAGTTTCATACCATTATGTCAATAAAACGTGCAGATCATCACTGTGACGTCGTGAAGAGCACATCCTTCAAAGTCACTGAGCCATGGTGCTCCACAATCCGTCCGTCGGGCAGCTTGACGATCATGTTCGACCTCCTCGTGTAAAGTTTGAGATTTGAGAGATGTACGGTGGGGTATTGTACAGTATCGGCGTTGCGATCGCTAAAAGGAGGAGCCAAGATGAAGGCGAGATTCACCGAGCGGCCAACCCGCCGCCGCTCTGCGTATAGCCAAGCGGAGCTCAAGTCTCTGACACGGGTTCATACTGCTCTGCGGACAGACCAAACGTCCAGGCGACGGCTTGGCGCACCGTTTGCAACCACCCAGGCACGCAGAGAAAATACTTCCGTCCCGTGCTCGGACAGACGACCTCCACGACCGTCAGCTCGTCACCCGGCAACTCAAGACGATAGAGTGTCCCCTGAGCCGATTCGTCGAGTTTTTCCGCGTGGACTTCTCTCAGCA
>JAJHSH010000049.1 GCA_022683945.1 Candidatus Acetothermia bacterium
CTGGGCCGACGGCTCCCACGCCACGGTGGGCGGGGGCGGGGGCAACATTGCCGCAGGCGATTACAGCTTCGTCGTGGGGAGAAGAGCCAAGAACACTAATGACGCTCACGACGGCGTCTTCCTCTTCGCCGACTCCACCAATGCCGACTTCTCCTCTAGCGCTGCCAATGAATTTGCGGTGCGCGCCAGTGGCGGCTATCGCCTCTACTCCAACTCCGGCCTCACCGCCGGGGTCACGATGGCCGCGGGGGCCAGCGCCTGGTCCGCCGTCAGCGACCGCGCTCTCAAAGAGAACTTCCGAATACTCGACAGGCGAGAGGTCTTGCACCGACTCAGCCTGATCCCCATCACCGAGTGGAACTACAAAGCACAAGACACCTCCATTCGGCACATCGGGCCAATGGCCCAGGACTTCTATGCAGCTTTCGGGCTGGGAGAGAGCGACAGACACATCAGCACCATTGACGCCGACGGGATCGCGCTGCTCTCGATTCAGGCACTCTATGAACTGAGCTTGGAGAAGGAGAAGAAGATTGAGCAGTTGACGAAAGAGATCGAGAGGCTACGGACAGCCGATGCAAAGAAGAGCCAAGAGATCACGGAGCTGAAGGCACGGCTGGAGGCGCTGGAGAAGATCGTTCAAGAGCTGATGAAGAAGTAGGGATAGAACCGCGGAAGGAATCGTAGAGCTGACAGCGGATTGCGGGATCAGATTCATCTACCAAAATCCGCTGTCAGCTTTTGATGAGTGGCCCGGATCCCGGATCGTCACGACTTGGCCTGCCTTGACGTGTTTGAGCGCTTCGAGCACCTGAGGCATCAGCGGGCGGAGTGCGCAGTACCCGCATGGGCCAACAGCCTCTCCTTTGAGGCCTGCAGCACCCTCAACACCTGTTCGCGGGTGACGGTGGGTAACTGGTTTGTGGGATCAAGCGAAAGGGCTGTTGGCCCTGCAAACGATATGCCGAAAATCCCCGGCGGTCCAGCGTAAAAACACAGTCCGTGCCCAGCTCTTCTCCTAGGACAACCAACGTAGCATCGGCGAAATCCATCGGGATATCGCGATACTGTTCCATCAGCACAGCAACCCGCTGCAGACTGCTCACCGAAGAGGGGATCAAAAGAAACGCGCCGCGCAGAAAGAATTCCAGAGAGACGCGCTGAGCTTCCCATGCTGGGCCAACAAGATAGAGCGTCTCGGTCAAGACGGCCTCTGTCGTGACAATCGGGCCTGTCCACTCTTCAAGCGCTTTTACGCACGCAGCATGGTGTCGCTCGCTGCGATCCACAAGGGCGATAAAAGCGCCGGTATCGAGCAGCAGTTCAGCGGCCATCGCGCAGGCGCTTTACGAGATACTCTCGATGGCGCGTGCCCATGTCGGGCAGGCCGCTCTCGACGCTGCCAAGCAGATCACGAACACGTTCGATGGGGCGTCTTGCTACTGTCTGGTCTTCCAAGAACTGCTCCAAGGCCAGGCGCACGACTTCCGAGCGCTTGCGGCGCAGACGGTGAGCTGCGAGCTCCAGCTTCTCGGCCAACTCGTCCGACAGTCGCAGGGTCAATTGATGTCTCATAGGCGCAATCTATTGTAATGCAAAAGAGTGCGTATGTCAATTTGTTGTTTCAGGTCGTCATAATCTCCGAGACGTTTTCGAGACGCTGGCCGTTTATACTGCGTTCATCATAAGGAGGTACATCATGATTATGATGCACACAAAGACGGTTGTCAGGCTGTTCGGGCTGGTGCTGGTCGGTGTGGTCTTGGTCGCTGGCGCTGTTCTGGCCAAGGAGATCAAGGTGCCGGATGAGTTTAAGACGATCCAAGAGGCCCTCAACACTGCGGAGCCGGGCGACGTCATCCTGATCGCGGGTGGGGATTACACTGAAAACCTGCTGATCACCAAGAGCGTCACCCTCCAAGGGGCCGCCGGGCGGGATTTCGTCAGCGTCATCGGGAACGGCGTCGTGCCAACGGTTGTTATCTCCAAGGCTCAAAACGTCGTCATTTCTGGCGTCACGGTCACGAACGGGCGCAATGGGATCGAGATGGCAGACAGTTCGCTCACGCTGAGCAACGTCGTACTCAAGAAAAATATTCGGCGCGGGCTTTCGGCTGAGCGTTCAGTTGTCGAGATCAAGGACAGCGAAGTTTTAGAGACCCAACCCGATGCCGAAGGCTTTCAGGGCAGTGGCATCCGTGTCACCGATCACTCGAAGGTGACGATCACCAATGTCACTGTCTCTGACAATGCGCGCGTGGGTGTCACGGTGAGCGATTCTTCGGAGGCGACCATCACGAGCAGTAGAGTTTTGGGCACCAAGCCCAACGCCAGTGGCGCCTACGGGTGGGGGATTGATGTGTCGGTCAACTCGAAAGCGACGATCAGGGAGAACACGGTCTCTGGCAACACAGCCGTCGGCATCGGCATTGGCGAGAACTCTCAAGCCGTCATAGAGAGCAATCAGATCACCGATCAGAAGCCCGACGGCAGCGGCATTCGCGGCTATGGGATACTGATTCAGCTTGGCTCCAAGGCCGAGATCCGCAACAACACGCTGACGAAAAATACAGATAAAGCCATTCTAGCCACTGAGCGCACAGAGGTCCTCATTAATGGAAACCAAGTAACGGACACGCAGCCCACGGCTTTCGGCTTCCGCGGGCGGGGCATCGAGGTCGGCTTTTTGTCGAAAGCGACGGTGACGAACAACACACTGACGAACAACCTCAACGTTGGTATTTACATTCTGGACACGAGCGAGGCCACCGTCGAGAACAACACGATCACGGGGATGAGAAACGCTCCAGAATCGCCCTATGCTGTAGGGATTCAATTTGACTATAAGGTCAAAGGGATCATCAGCAACAATACGCTGGACAACAATGCGGTCTATTATGTCATTGCTGTTTTCGGCTGTCCTGATGAGGTCAAGGTGACAAACAACAAGATTAGCAATGGCAAACCGAGCGCTGACGGCTTCGGCGCTCGAGGCATCCAAGTCCAAGACTCACAGGCCGTCGCTGTGAACGGCAATACGATTACCGATATGGGAGACGTCGGAATCCGCTTCCTTCGTTCCCAGGGCCAGATCATGGGGAATACCGTGCTGCGCGCGACCTGGATGGGAATCCTTGTCACCAATTCCAAAGGGACCATCGAAAAGAACGGGGTCATTTCTGAGACTCAGCTCGACCCCAACAGCACTAATGGTGTGGGCATCCAGGTAGATAGCGGTGCCGATTTCTCCATCACGGAGAACACCATCACCAAGAACCGTCGAGGGATTGTCATCGCTGGGCAAAATACGCGGGCGCGCATTGACAAGAACGTCATTGACAGCAACAACATCCGTGGTAGCGGTACGGGTGCGCTCGGTATCGCGGTGTTCGACCGTGCTCAAGCTGAAGTGACCAACAACCAGATCACTAACAACGGGACGGGCATTTTGACGGACCAGACCGGGCAAGTGACCAAGTGCACAGGCAATACGTTCTCTGGGAACCAGCTCAACACCCAGGGCAACGCGCGGTGCAGCTAATGACGTTGGAGGGTAGAGCGCGGTTCGGGGGTTGGGCAGGCCGGGGTGAGAGACACTCGCCCCGGCTCCCCAACCCACTGCCCAGAAGCACCGCAAAGGAGACCTCTGTGATCAAAACGTTCGATCTGGTCAAACCGGAGACGGTCTCGGATGAACGTTTCTTTGCCCTAGCCCAGCGAGCGCGGCAGATCGCCGTCGAGATCGAAGGCGTCTATGACCTGGCGCTCTATCAGATCAACGGGGCGAGCCGCTGGCAGTGCAGCGTGGACGTGGACGACGAGCAGGCGTGGGAGCTTTTGCAAGCCGACAGAAGCTTTCGTCGGGTATTGGACGAAGCGAGAGCGCTAGGGGTGCAGATCGTGCCGCACGGTCAGTTGGAGCGACGGGTGTGAGCGGGGTCCCGAGAGATGTTTATGACAGAATTCTCGCGACAATTGAAACTGGGAGGTCTTTCGCGTCGCCCTGCCAAGCACGCGTGAGGGGGCCAGAGCAGAAGTTTCCCCTGGCAGTGAAGTGACGTTCGCTTTTACTGTTACGGCTCCTTCTACCCCCGGCGCTTATAATTTCCAATGGGGTATGGTGCAAGAGACGGTCGAATGGTTCGGCGAGCTGGCCCCCGAATGTGGCCATTAGCGTTAAGAACGCAGTTGAGTAGAGTCCGGGAATTCTCATCGAAACTGGACGATAGAGTGTAGTTCACGATTCTTGGGATCTCGGGCAATCGGAGTGGGGATCTCTGTGGCGATCTGAGCAAGTTCCCTCAAGGCTTTGGAGGAGGGAAATAAAGTACAAAGGGGCTGGGCGCTCAGCCCGGCCCCGCGTCGCTTTCTTTGCGCTGCGCGGCCTCCCAAGCTTGCATAATCTGACGGTTGATCGGAACGTTCGTCAGAAAGTCTTCTCGCCGTTCTCTGATCTTCTCGACGCGTTCCATTACTGCTTGATAGGCTCGTTGTAAATACGCACAGGCTTTGGTCTCTTGCACCTGCGCAGCTAGGACTTGAGAGTGATTAAAATAGACTTCTTGCGGAGTGGCGCACTCCTGCCCGCCTTCTAAAAGCCCAATAGCTTCAGAAGAACGAGCCAGGGCTTCGTCCAATTCCTTCAGCTTGAGATGCGCTGCTCCTTCGGCAGAGAGCGTCAATAGATACTCGGCTTTCAGCCCTAACTCCGCAAAGAGCGCTCGCGCTCTCTTGTAGTGCTCCAACGCTTCACGCATATTTCCTTGGTCACGAGCGCAATGACCCAGTACATATAAGCAATACCCTTGGCCGCGACGCTCTTCGATCTTGCGGCGAATTTCTAGGGCTTGCTCCAAAGACGCTTGCGCTTCTGGAGTCTTCCCCGTGTTGACAAAAAGCATACCCAAATTTTCTAGCGTGTCTGCTTCCCCAACACGATCTCCCAACTCTTGGCGCAGTTTCAGAGCTTGCCGGTGCAAGTGCAAAGCTTCGTCGTATCTTCCCAGGCCCTGATAGAGGCCCCCGAGATTATCTAAGTTGATTCCCTCGCCCCGTCTGTCTCCCAGCTCGCGGCGAATTTCTAGAGATCGCTGATAGTGCGCGCGGGCCTCTTCATACTGCCCCAGAAACTGATGGATATTGCCGATGTTGTTGAGGCTGATCCCTTCGCCACGACGAATCCCCAGCTCCCGGCAGATCGTCAGCGTCTGCTGATAGCAGCGCAAAGCATCTTCGTATTGCCCTTGCTCTTGACGGACGACTCCAATGTTATTAAGGCTACGCCCTTCGCCTTCACGATCGTCGTTCTGTTGGCAGATCTGCAAGGCTTGGTGATAGCAGCGCAGGGCTTCGGCGTACTCCGCTATCCCGACGTGGACTTTGCCGATGTTATTCAGGCTCTGGATTTGGCTTTGGTAGTTCTTCATCTTCTGAGAGAGTTCTACAGCTTTCGTGAAAAGCTTTATCGCTTCCCTATGGGCATAGACATTTTGGGCGTGTGCGCCGGCGCGCTCAGCATAACCGAGGGCTTTCCCCCAAAGATGTGCCTGCTCGAAATGTTGCGCCAGCCCTCCTGATTGTTCGTCCAGCCGTCCAGAGAAAGCTGTCTCTAATGCCTGGCCAGCCTTCCTATGCCAGAGCTTTTTTCGGTCGGTGCTCAGGTCGTCATAAATTACTTGGCGAACCAGTTCGTGATGGAACTGATAGCGCCCCTCGCGCTCCACCAGCAGCCCAGATTTACACAGCTCGTCCAAGCGATCGAGCAGCTTCTCTTCGGACTGATGCAGCACCTCTCGAAGAACGGGCAGCTCACACTCGCGCCCCAGCACCGAGATAGGCCCTAACAGATTCCGCGCTCGCGTCGGCGCGCGCCGCAGCGAAGCCCTGACCAACTCGCGTAAATCCTCTGGCCAGTGGGCCGCGCTGATCCCCTCTGCAGCCAACTTCCAGCGCCGTTCTTGATCTTGATAGAGAAGCCCGCTCTGCACCAGCGAGCGCACCAATTCTGTGAGAAAGAGCGGATTGCCCTCGGTCTCTTCATATAACTGCTGGGGCAGTTCGCGAGCCGCTCCGGCCAAGAGCTGCTCCACCCATACGCCCGTCTCGGCGGGCGAGAACCGCGAGAGCGTCACCACGTGATAGGAGCGTCCCGGCCCAAGCTTGTCCAGACAACTTCTCAAGCGACTCCCCGCTGAGGCCTCTTCAGCACGATAGGTTCCGATCACCAGAATCCGTAGGGGCGAAGCAACTTGCTTCGCCCCTATAAGATGCCCCAGATACTCCAGCGTCGCGTCGTCGGCCCAGTGGAGATCATCGAGAAAGAGAATCGCTGGACGCTCGCGGGTGAAAAGCTCGAAGAGTCCCGTGAGCGCGGCGAACCAGCGCGCCTTGCCCTGTGTTGCTGGAAGCTGGGGATTGGGGGAAAGATCGGGAAATTTCTCTCGAATTTCCGGGACGAACTGGGCCAGCTCGCTGCGCCAGAGGGCGGGCAGCTGGGCGAGCGTCTGAGTCGAGAGGGTTTTCAGCCCAGCACGCACGGCTTGCAGCAGAGGCTGATAGGGGAGATCGCTCCCAGAGGCGCAGGCTGCTCCGTGGAGGACTACAGGGCCCTCACCCCGGCCTGCGGCCACCCTCGACCCCCCCCTAGCCCCCCCCCCCGGCGGGGGGGGGAGGGGGGGGGTGGCAGGAGAGGGGGCGGCCGGGGGGGGCTGCCCCCCAAACTTTTGTTCCAAAGACGTCCTGCCTACGCCGATCTCGCCGCCGATGAAGACGGCCTGTCCCTGGCCGCCTTGGACTCGGTGCCACAGCTGGGCGAGCTTTTGTAGTTCGAGTTCCCGCCCGACAAATGGTGCGAGCGCGGGGGAGAAAGCAACTCTCTCTCCGAAGTCGAGCGGCTGATTACGCAAGATTCTCTCGTAGAGCGCACGGGTTTCCGGCAGGGGCGCCGCGTCCAGCGCTCTCTCTAAGAGAGCCTCACACTCGGCATATTGACGGAGCGCCGCTGCACGATCACCGGTGAGCGCGTAGAGCTGCATCAATGTTCGATAGAGGTCTTCTTGCAGCGGGTTCGCGGCGAGCGCGCGACGCGCCCACCCAATGGCGAGAGGGTAATCTTTCTGTTCGGTGTAATGCGCGGCCAGCTCTTTGAGCGCCTGCAGATAGAGCTCTTTAAGATGTTCTTGCTCGATGAGCACCCAGTCGTCGTAGAACCCCGGCAGAAGATCGCCTGTGTAGAGCTTGATGGCTTGCTCTAGGAGCTCAGCGCGCTGATCCCCGGAAGTCTGAGAGGCTTGGTGGAGCGTCTGCTCAAACTCGGCCACATCGAGCGAGAATTTGCTCTGATCATTGAAGCGCACGGCGCCCCCCTCGGCGAGAATATATTGCCCCAAGCGTCCTTGAGGGCCTTCGAGGGTATGGCGTAGCGAGTAGAGGGCATTGCGCAGGTTAGCTTGTGCGCGGGTCTCGTCGCTTTCGCTCCAGAAGAGGTTGGCGAGCACTGCGCGGGGGTGCATCCGGTCGCGATAGACCAGCAGATAAGCCAACAAAGACTGGGCCTTCTGCGAATGAAAAGACGTGATAGATCTTCCATCGCGCTCGATACAAAACCGTCCGAGCAGGGTGATTCGAAGCATGGTCATCTGAGTCTATTGTAGCACAACAGATGCTCCTAGTGAAGTCCCGGCTTCGGGGGGCTGAAGAGCGTATTTCGCTCACGGCGTGATCGCCGGATTCTCCCCGCGCCACACAAACTGCGCGAACGCCTCCCACGTCCAGGGCATCTTCTCTTTGAAGAGTTTTGCAATTGCTTCTGCGTACTGGCGAATCTCCCACTGCGCGCCGGCGTCGGCTCTAAGATTGATAAAGTTCATCAGCGCCCGCGCGTTGATCGTCCAGTAGAATTGCGTATAGAGCGACAAGGGCAAGATCGCCCGCGCCAGCTCTCGCGCCACGCCCGCCGCTAAGAGTTTCTCATAGCGCTCGTAGACGAGATCGTATGTCTCTTGGATCATCTTGACAAGCTCTGGCTCGTTGGGGATTTCGCCGAATTCGCTGGCTTGTTTATTAGATTTGGCTTGGAGGCGCAGCCGCTCCGGCACATAGAACTCGTCTTCGTACTCGACATATCTTCCTGAGCGCTCGTTGTATGAGTTATGAACAACGAAGCCGTTAGCGATATAGTTATGATAGGGCCCGCATACGGCGATATCATAGGTCATCTCTCGGCCCGCGTATTCGACTTTCACGACCTTCACTGGTTTGGCCATGAGCTTCTGCAGTGGACGATACGGCTTTACCTGAGGGATAGGCTGAAGCACAGGAGTCCCGGCTTCTTGCGCCATCTCCGCTACGCGAGCACCCTGCGAGCGTCGCTCTTGCAGCCAGTTTTGAGATCGCCAAGCGGCCTCGCCGTTCGTATACACATACGCTTCTTTCGAGATAGTCACCCGTCCTGAAGAGGTCATCTCCAAGCCGACCATCTGCTCCAGGCTCTGCCACCCCTCTGTCGTGTAAAAACGATGATCTCGTGAGGTTTTGATCGTCCTGCCGTCCTCTAGGATAGCTCGAAAGACTTCTTTCTCTCCAGACTGCACAACATCCAGCACATGAGTCGCTTCGATCTCAAGGGTCTGCTCATTGAGGCAGCGTAGGTGCATCTGTTGCAGCCGCTCGCGTAGCGGAACGTATAACTGAATACGAGGATCGCGCCAATGGGGAATGGGACGAGCGCCTCGGTGCCACTTGCGATAGAACTCAGCTACGGCCATCTTATAGACCCGGTGCTTGCGCTCTCTTGTCCACAGAGCTGGAGCGTCGAACCACAGCTCTGTATCGCCGGTGACGCAGGCAATTCTATGCCGAAACCATTGGCGTGCCACAAAGAGCGGACACGAGATCTGAAACTGAAAGACCGAGTGCTCAAAGGGCGTCTCGTGCTTGTGCTTCATCAGATAGTTAATTAATTTGCGGTCTTGCTCTTCGCCCTTGAGGCCCTTGCCCGTGGAGACCCGCGCCGCCAAGACGACCGCCTCGTCTCCGCCCATAAAATCAATCAGCCGCACAAAACCCTTGTCTAGAACTTTAAGTTCGATGGGTTCCATCGAGATCACCCTTCCTGAAAGTTGGCAACGAACTATCTATAATAACAAGAAGAGCTCATTTCGTCGCGCGAATCTAAAAAGATGCTCTTCAAAGTATTTGATCTGAGAGCGATAACACGCGATGGCTTCGCACTTGCGCTCCAGTTGCTCCGGCCGCAACTCCAGACTCATCCAAGCGTTCGCCCGTAGTCTGCGGGGCGGCGACAGAGTATGCAGAGGGCGCTTTCCCCCCGGCAAAGGCCAGCCCGTGTAATGGATCAGATAGTGCCTCCGTTGCGGACGAAGCTCGCTCTGCTGGAGCGCTGCTTCTGCAAAGAGATAGACCGCTCTATGATCCCGATGGCGATCCCGCGGATGCGGCAGATAAATAATCTCGGGACGCTCTTCGGAGAAGATCTCTCGCAGCTCTGCTAGAAGAGCTGCTTTTGTATAAGGCGCGGTGGGCGTGCGCGCGAACTCATAAGGAACAGCGCGGGCTTTTGTATAACGAGAGGAGCAGGGCAGGCCGTCGCTCTGCCAAAGCTGTGCCAAGGTGCGATCGGGATAGCCCAGCGCGATGACTCGTTCACGGCGAATATCCAAAAGTTCTAACGCGGCAAGCGACTCGCAATACCGTCGCTCCCCCAGCCGCAGAAAGTGTCGTTTCGGGAGAAGCAAGCCGCGACGTTGGCCATCGCCGAGCGTTACTAAAACAATCTTCACTATATGCTTTTTGCGCAGATGCTCTTGAATGGCTCCCGCCGTGGCGAGCACCTCGTCGTCGGGGTGGGGAGCCAGTACGAGAATGCACTTTCTAGGCGACTTCGGCATAACGCGGCAGGGCAAGAGCCAGCACTTGCTCGATCTCGTCCACGAACTCAAAGCGCAGGTTCTCTTTGACGTTGACGGCAACGTCTATCAGGTCTTGCTCATTGCGGCGCGGCAAGATCACCGTCTTGATGCCCGTGCGATGGGCAGCCAGAACTTTCTCGCGCACGCCTCCAACGGGCAGAACTTTCCCGCGCAAGGTGATCTCGCCCGTCATCGCCAAGTCGTGCTGCAACGGTGTATCGGTCAAGAGCGAGACGAGTGCTGTGACCAATGTAACACCTGCTGAAGGTCCATCTTTAGGAATCGCTCCTTCTGGAAGATGGATATGCAAATCAGAGTTGGAGAAGATTTCGGGGTCAATCCCCAAGCGCTCGGCATTGGCGCGCACGTAGCTCAGAGCCGCTTGGGCCGACTCGCGCATCACATCGCCGAGCTGCCCCGTCAGTTTCAGCTCGCCCTTGCCCTTCATCTTCGTGACTTCGATAAAAACAATATCGCCGCCGACGGGCGTGACGACCAATCCAATAGCTACTCCCGAACGATGCAGGCGCTCCGAGACTTCAGAGAAATACTTGGGCGGGCCCAGCAGTCTCCCCAAATCGGTCCACTCGATATGGCGCTTCGTGCGCACGCCGTTCTCGGCAACCTGAACGGCGATCTTGCGGGAGACCGAACCGATCTGGCGCTCGAGATTGCGCACCCCGGCCTCGTGCGTGTAATCGCGAACGATCTTTCTCAAGGCCATATCGCTGAACTCGATCTGATGCGCGCGCAGCCCGTGCGCCTTGAGCTGCTTAGGAATGAGATACCGTTGGGCGATCTGGACTTTCTCGTCTTCGGAATACCCCGGCAGTTCTAAGACCTCCATGCGATCCAAGAGCGGGCTGGGGACTGTGTAGAGCACATTAGCCGTCGTGATAAAAAAAACTTTAGAGAGATCAAACGAGAGATCGAGATAGTGATCGCTAAAGTTGTTGTTCTGCTCCGGGTCGAGGACTTCGAGCAGCGCGGACGACGGGTCCCCACGAAAGTCGCTGCTCATCTTGTCGATCTCATCGAGCATGAAGACGGGGTTCTTCGAGCCGGCTCTTCTCAGCCCTTGAATGATCCTCCCCGGCAGGGCTCCCACATAGGTGCGCCGATGCCCGCGAATCTCGGCCTCGTCGCGCACGCCGCCCAGTGAAATCCTCACAAATTTTCGGCCCAAGGCCCGCGCAATCGAGCGCCCCAGCGAGGTCTTGCCCACACCGGGCGGCCCCACCAGACAGAGAATCGGCCCCTTCATATCCCGCTTGAGCTTCAGCACGGCCAGATATTCTAAAATGCGCTCTTTGATTTTTTCTAAGTCATAGTGGTCTTCGTCGAGAATCGCGCGCGCGCGCTTCAGTTCCAATTGGTCTTTGGTGGTCTTCGACCACGGCAGAGCGGTCATCCAATCCAAATACGTCCGCGCTACGGTGTACTCCGCCGAGCTGGGGTGCATATCGGCCAAGCGTTCCAGCTCGCGCAGGGCCTCTTTCTGGACCTCTTTGGGCATCTTGGCCTGTTTGATCTTGCGGCGCAGCTCTTCGATCTCCGGGCCTTCTTCTTCGCCCAGTTCTTTCTTAATCGCAGCCATCTGCTCTCGCAAGATGCGCTCGCGCGTCGAACGCCCGATCTCCTCTTGCACCCGCGTGTGAATTCGTGAACCGACTTCCAAAATCTCGTTCTCTTCTTCTAATAATCTCAAGACCAGTTCGAGGCGCTGCTTGACGTTGAGCGTCTCTAAGACCTGCTGCTTGGCTTCGACTTCGATGTCCAAGTTCGCCGTGATGAAGTCGGCCAACTGCCCGGGATCGCTCAGATTAGAAGCCATCGTGTGGATCTCCAAGGGCGGGTTGGGCAGCAGCGAGATCATCTTTTGGAAGAGCGCCGTGACGTTCTTGGCTAACGCCTCGGTCTCTATATCTTCTTCGACAAAAGAGTGCAACGGCTGAATACGGGCGACCAAATACGGTTTCTCTTGTAGGATCTCTTGGACTTCAAAACGGTTTAAGCCCTGCACCCACAGGAGAAAAGCGTTATTGGGGGTCTTCATCAAGCGCACGATCTTGCAGAGCGTGCCGACCAGATAGATATCGCCCGGGCCGGGCTGTTCAACATTGGGATCGCGCTGCGTCAAGACGCCCAAGATCTTGTTGCCGGAAGCGACGGCTTCTACGAGTTTGATCGAGCTGTCTCGCCCAACGGTGAGGGGCAAGACCGAGTGTGGAAAGACCACGGTGTTCTTCAGGGGCAGTATGGGCAAGAGTTCAGGGAAGAGATTCTCCTGCACTTCCGTCAACTCGAAGCCTTCGGTCTGGGTAGTGGGGGAGTTCATAGTTCAGAGCGCCTTTCTTCTAAGAGAGCCCTTTCAGTAAGATATTTTAATTCAGCCAGCTCAGACTGTCAAGTCCCATTCCGGGGCCTCGCACATGATTGCCAGAGCGGTTATACTAATAGTGAAATAGTGAAACGAAAGGAGCCAAGGATGCGCAACATCTCAAGAGCAGCTCTTATAGGTCTTTTTCTGATCTCTTTGGGAGGAATCTACACCGGAGGACAGCCCTGCACGGTCACCGTTCCGACGAACGAATCGCTGCAGAAAGCCATTGATGCCGCTTCGCCCGGTGCGGTGATCTGTCTGGCTAATGGCGCTTGGTCGGAGCACATCGCCATTAAGAAGAGTCTGACGCTACGAGGCGAGGGCCGCGAAAAAACGCTCATCAAAGGGGTGCGCGAAGGATATCCGGTCGTTTCGGTCGAGGGCAATGCCGAGACCGAAGTCGTTCTGGAAAATCTTTCGGTGAGCGAGGCCAAGGGGTTCTGTGCCATCTCCGAACCCCAGTGGGTCTGCGCCGACGGCGTACAGGCCCGCGGCAAAGTGAAGATCACCCTTAAAGAGATCTGGCTCTCGGCCAACCGCTGGCGCGGGCTCTTCGTGCGCGATGAAGCGAGAATACAGCTTCTAAATACTGTAGTCACGGGCAACGGCGCGGGTCTTTTCGCTACGGATTCTGCCCAAGTGAGCGTTAACAATTCTCAAGTGCTGGCCAACGACGGCATCGGCGTCTTCGGCGAGAGTTCGGCGCAGCTCGTCATAGCCAACTCCCAGATCGCGCGCAACAGCTGGCAAGGAATTGCTGCTATGGGTGCAGCGCAGCTTACGCTCAACGAAGTCCAGTCTCTGGAGAACGGCTATGACGGACTGCTCCTCAAAGACGCAACGAAAGCCGACGTTCAGAAGAGCAGCTTTCGCAATAACAAGAGTTGCGGCATAGAAGCCTTCTCTGAAGGAGTTCAGATTCGGGGTACACCCAATCTCATGCAGAGCAACGGCAGCGATCTCTGCGGCTTTGTCCCGGCGACGTTGCGCCAGCCCCTCGTACCACAGACAACTCGCACTCAGATCTCAGTGCCCCAAGATTTCAAGAATCTCCAAGAAGCGGTCGATGCGCTCACACCGGGAGGGACGATCACCCTGGCAGCCGGTACCTACGAAACGGGCGTGACCCTCTGGAAGTCGCTCAGACTGCGCGGCGCGGGCAGAACACAGACGACGCTCAAAGCGCCCGTGGGTTATCACGTCGTCGTCTCTATAATTACGGAAGCCAAGAACGTCGTCCTAGAAGGGCTAGGGGTCACGGGATCGGCCAGCGATGGGGTCGTCGCTTATGGTGAGTCTAGGCTGCAAGATGTGCAGATCACCCACCACGGGCGCAACGGGATCCATCTGCGGGGTACGGCCAGCGTTGCTCTCACTCATTCTCAGATTGCCGCGAATGTCACCGGCCTGACCGCGGAGAGCGCTGCGCGCCTCTCCATAGAAAGTTCTCAGTTTTTGCGGAACATCGGCGTCGGTTTATCGGTGCGCGGCTCCGCTCAAGTCAATGTCGTCAACTCCGTCTTCAGCGCCAACGGCGATCACGGCTGCATCGTAGAGGGAGCATCATCAGCGTCCTTCAGCCATGCGGTTCTTGCAGAGAACGGGCGCGGCGGACTTCTCGCCGTGGGTTTGGCCAGACTGACTCTGTCGAACTCTCATATTATCGCCAATCAGTTTGACGGCGTCTGGGCGCGCGGCTCGTCTTCTGTAGAGATACGCCAGAGCACTATTGAAAACAACGGGACGGATCGCGGCTGCCCGAGAACCGATCAGTATTGCCACGGAGTCGAAGCTTGGGAGAGGGCGCAGATTAATATTATCGGTGCAAAGATTATGAATAATGCCGATTGGGGCGTTGCGGCCTATCTGCTCAAGTGCGGCTATTCTACAGATTCGTTCGCAGGCAAGCTCACCGTAGACGCCGAAAGCCAAGTCACGAACAACAATAAGACGGGCAACCATCCCGCGCCGGGAAATCTCTGTCTGCCGTAGCGCATAAACTATGCACGAATGGGCCTTAGCCGAAGCTGTGGTCGCTACGGCGCGCCGGTTCGCGCAAGAGCAGAAGTTGCACGAAGTGACTCTGATCAAAGTGCGCTTAGGGGAGCTGCAACGCATCGAGCGCGAGATCTTTACAGCAGTGCTTCAGCAGCTCTTGCAGCAGGAGGCTGCACCGTTAAAGAGCGCTCGTCTCTCTATAGAGATCGAGAGCGCTCGCTTTCGCTGTCGTCTCTGTGCGCGCGAGTGGAGCTTGGATGAGACCAGCGCGAGTCCTGAAGAGTGCGAAGCGATTCACTTTATCCCGGAGATGGCCCACGTCTATCTTCGCTGTCTGGACTGCTCCAGCCCCGACTTCGAGATCGTGCAGGGACGTGGAGTTTGGTTAGCCGGCCTTGAAGGGATGTGAAGAGCATGGACCCGCGCAGCGCGATTATTCCCAAGAGAATGGAGTCGGTCCGGCGCATTATTGCTGTAGCAGCGGGGAAGGGCGGCGTGGGCAAAAGCTCTATAGCCTGTGGGCTTGCGTTGGCCCTGCACGATCTGGGCTACGGAGTGGGCCTGCTCGATTTAGATTTCTACGGCCCTTCGGCTCATGTGATCTTGGGAGTCAGAGAAGATATTCGGCCTCAAGAAGAGTATGGGATTCTCCCGCCCACCGTTGACGGCATTAAATTTATGTCGTTGGTCTATTATGCAAGCGAGCACCCGGTGCCGCTGCGCGGGCTTGATCTGACCAACGCGCTGATAGAGCTGTTAGCGATCACGTGCTGGGGCCCTTTGGATTTTCTTATTATAGACATGCCGCCGGGGTTGGGGGAAGCGACGCTCGATCTGATACGGCTCTTGCCACGCGCAGAATTTTTGGTCGTCACCACGCCGTCACGAGTCGCTCTCGCAACGGTGAGGAAACTCATAGAGCTGCTGAAACAGCAGCGGGTCTCTCTGCTGGGGGTTTTGCTCAACATGCAGCACGCCGATAGTTCTTCCCTCGTGATCTCTCTTGAGGTTCCGCTACTGGAAGCGCTGCCGTTTGACCCCCAATGGGAAGCGGCCTTGGGAGATCGAGCGAGGCTTGTGCGGACGCTCGTCTATGGCCGTCTCCGCGAGGTTGCCCAGAAGATCCAGAAAATAATAATATAAATAGAAGCGAAGCCACTCGCTTCGCCCCTACGAAGGCACGACGATCCGCGTGTCGGTTCTTTCGATCGCCGAGATCGCGCTGATCTGTTGGATGATCGCCGTCAAGAGTTTGGGGTTGGCGGCTTCGACATGCGCGATCCCGTCAATGTCGCCGAAGAGCGCGTAGGCTTCTTTTACGCCGGAGATCGCTCGGATCGCTCCCATCGTCTCTTGGATCGGCACGGCTTGGCCCACCGTGTGGCGAAAGTTCAGCAGCACATAGGCTCGATGCATGGAGTGAGACCTCCTTTCCGAAGCGTTCAGAGATTATTCAGAATAGATCTTTCTCGCGCAACCCCAGGGGCGAAAAGAGCAGAAATTCGAGTCTCTCAGCCCCGACGCTCTCGATAGTGCGCAGAGCGCCCTCGGGCAAGAGCACGATCTGCCCTTGCTCGGCTTCTAACGTCTTCTCTTGCACCGTGATCTTCGCCGCCCCGCGTACCAGATAGAGAAAGTGCACGCCCCGCTCGCTGAGTGTGGCTCGCTCACTCACCCGCACCAGCGCTACACTGCCCTCGCGACGCGTCCGGCTGAGATAGCTCCATTCCCACCCCGTCTCGTTATTGTTATATGTGAGAGACAGCTTATCCCAAGCCGTCAAAGCTAAGAGCCGCGGCGCGTCCTCGCCCTGCACTTCATAGGGCGGCATGGCCTCCGGCATGAGCGAGTTCGGATCCCCGGGAGGGAGAAGATCAGCGATCACGACTTGGACCTCATCGTGGGGACTGGGCAGCGGCGTGTAGAACGTCAAGAGTTCGAGCGGCTCTGCACTGATAGTCCTCAATCCCAAGGCCGTCTGACGAGGGACTATGAAGAGATCCCCCGGCTCTAATTCTATGGAGCTCCGATAGAGAAAGCCCGTGGCTTGTCCGGCGAGCACATGGCTCACGGTGTGAGAATCTTGATGGTAATGCGAGAGCAGCCGGCCCGGCACGCGACGGTACTCCAACTGCCCTCCCGGAACGCGCGCCAGAGTCGCCCGCTCTTCGGTTATCTCGCTGAGCGAGAGCACCGTTGCTTCTAACGGAGGAGCTTTGCCCGTCGTGGCCCACAGATAACCGAGCAACCCTGCAAAGAGCGCCAACGCGATCCAGACCCACCAGCGCATGTCCATTAATACAGAACCTCCTAAGCTACGATCTGTGCTTTTGTATTAAACCAAATTTGGGACAGGCCGCGCAACTCCGTTAATCTGTTAACTATTCGCTGACCGAGAGAATCCCCCAAGCTGTGTCAATCCCAAATAGAGCGCTGTGCCACAGAGCACGGCAGCACTCACCAGCACCAGCTCCGGCAGAGCGCTCAAAGAGCGTACGAGCAGAGCTACGGTCGCCCCCATCAAGAGGGCAGCCCCCGCCCTCTTCGCTATCTCCGGGAGAATAGGACGCAGCAGAGCGATTTTCAGTCGTCTCTGGAGGAGCACCAACAGCAGGAGCGCATTAGCGATTCCCGCGAGAGAAGTGGCTAAAGTCAAGCCTCCCACTCCCAACGGCCCGACGAAGAGATAATCTAGCCCAACGTTGAGCGCTACGGCTGCGCCTCCGACGAAGACGGGCGTGCGCGTATCTTGCAGCGCATAGAAGGCCCGCGTCAAGAGATAGACGAGCGCATAGCCTGCAAGCCCGGGGAGAAGCCCCAGCAGCGCATACAGAGTTCTCTGGGTATCTTCTGGAGTGAACTGCCCGTGCTCAAAGAGCAGTCTGATCACGGGTTCTGCGATAGCCCCAAGCCCGATAGTCGCCGGCAGGACGATAAACGCCGTCAGCTTGATGCCCCGCTGGAGCGTCTGCGCGAGGGCTTCTCTTTCGTGAAGCGCAGCGTGTTGAGAGAGCTGGGGCAAAATAGCATTAGCAATAGAGACAGCAAAAAGCCCTAAGGGCAACTGAAAGAGTCGCACGGCGTATTGCAACGCCGAGACGCTGCCCTCGGCCAAGTGCGACGCCAATTTGTTGTCCACGATCACATTAATTTGAAAGATCGCCAGCCCGACAATAGATGGGAGCATTAAGAGGCAGAGCTTTTTGAGTTGCTCATCGCGCAGATTGAATTCAGGGCGAAAGCGCCAGTGGTCTCTCAGATAGGGCACTTGAAAGAAGAGTTGGGCCACGCCCCCGATAAGCACCCCAGCCGCGAGCGCGTAGACCGGCTCCGCGAAGAAGCCCACGAGAGCGACAGTAGCTAGAACAAACCCTAGATTAAAGAGCACCGGGGCGAACGAGGGTGCGAAGAAGCGCTCATAGCTGTTGAGCACGCCCATCAAGATCGCCGCGATCCCCATCAAGCCAATAAAAGGAAATACGATTTGAGCCAACTGAATGGCCAGAGACTGTTCTTCTCTAGAGAAGCCGTCGGCGAGAAAGGGCACATAGAGCGGCGCTAGGAGAATTCCTAAGAGAGAAAAAAAGGGAAAGAATAAAAGAGCGACAGTGAGAACGTTGTTGGCAAAACGGGTGGCGCCGTTCACGCTCTCGCGCGAGAGTCTTTCGGTGAAGAGGGGCACGAACGCGCTGGAGAGAGCGCCCTCGGCCAAGAGCCTGCGCAACATATGGGGGATCATAAAAGCGATGAGATACGCGTCGTACGCACGACTTGCCCCGAAGAGATGGGCGATCAGAACGTCGCGCACCAGACCCAAGACGCGACTGAGCGCCGTCGCGCCGGAGAGCGTCAAAATATTTTTCAGTAAGCTGTCTTTGGGAGCAGTGTAAGTCTTTATCGCGTGCATGGAGGTTATCTGGGTATCAGGGCCAAGGCTGCGGCGATGGGGCGTCGGCTGCCGATCAGCGTTCTCTGCGCGCCTTGGCGAAAGAGCAGCGCGCTGGAAGAGCCGCCGTCGAGGGCCAGCGCATCGCGCGCGCCCAGAGCCTTCATCAGCGAGGCCAGAGTCTGTAAATCCACTCCTACGCTGGTGCTGTCTTTGACGACGGTGACCAAGAGCAGCTCGTCGGATTCTGTGAGGGCGAAGACGCTGCGCGCGGCGAGCGCGCGGGCGAACTCGTCCGAAAAGCTTTCGGCTTTGATATCGAGTACGATCTGACCGTCGCGCAGCAACAACGGACCCGCGCTGACGGCCTCGCGGACGAAGGGCAGCGCCGGCTCCAGTCTCTGAGAGATCTCGATGCGCTCGCCGGGGCGCACTCCTCCTAGGCGACTACGGGCCGCTCCCGTCGCCACCAAGAGCGTCGTCTCCCCATCGGGCAAGACGATACTGTTCTCGCTCACGCTCAGCACTAAATTGCCGCGCAAGCGCACAGCTTTTATGGGGAGATCTCTGCGTATGGGTAGCGCATATCGGTTCGTGTACAGAAAGAGCCCGTTGGTGTGGGGAGGGCGGTTTACACCGTCAATTGCGACGCGCTGGCCCAGAATATAAGCGCTGAGCGTCAGCTTGGGCGCGACAAAATCCAGATCGCCGAAGAGCGTGATCGCGAGGGTGCCGCGCCGGCCATGGGGAGCGCTCTGGAGCAGGCCGTCTTTGATTAAGAGTCCGATGGGGAGTTGGCTCTGCGGGTCAAAAAAATTGGCGTTGATGGCGGCAAGGGCTTGGGAGGCCAGCTGATCGAGCGGGGCGAGCGAGCCGATCCCATCGGGCGGCAAGAGCGTCACCAAGCGGTAGCGCTCCTTCCAATGAGAGATCTTGAGATAGCGTAAACTCACCGGGCCGGCGAGCGTGACGGCGCGCGCGTGCAGATAGAGAATATCTTCGTTGATGCGCGTCTGGGTCTCTGTGCGCAAGAGCGCTCTGGACTCTGAGGGCATCGGTGCGACGATGGGGCGCAGCCAGAGGCTGAACTCGCGCTCCGATTCTATGACCGTTGCTTGCCAACTTGTCGTTGCGTTGATGGGGAGATGGGCGCGCAGCACGCCGGGCTCATCGGGTGAGAACCTCACACCCTCACCCCATCCCTCTCCCTGCGAGGGAGAGGGGGAATGGACGTGAAAGAATCTTATCGTCACCGGTTGAGCTTTGGTCTGAAGCTCGAAGGGCACTCTGGCGTCAAAAGTGAAGATCACACTGTTATGAGAGAGCGTGCGCACCGCGCGCAGCCGCGCCGGCGCGCTCCAAAGATGATACTCACTGCCCAGTTTAAATAAGCGAATATCAGCGATCTGGGCCAGTCTTTCTAGCTCTATATAGAGCGTCGGGCCGCGCGCGTGCAGCTCTTCGGATTTCAAAGAGAGCCTGCGTCCCAGTCCCCAGCGCAACAACACACTGCCGTCATCGTCTCTGATGAGATCCATGCCCAAGCGGCGGGCTATCTCGTGTAGGGAGACCAGAGTCTTGCTCTCTTGTATGAGTATGGGGACTCTGAGCGTATAGCCGTTGAGAAAGAGCTTGGGGGCTTGGGCAGAAGTGTTGGCGGCGCAGAGCAAGACTCCCAGCCCAAGCAGTATGAAAAATCGCTTCAGAGGGACGAGCTTGACGATGCTCCCTCCTCCTCTACGTGAATGCGCACGCTCGCCGTGATCTCTTTATAGAGACTGATCTGTACCGTGTGCGCACCGAGCGCTTCGATGGGCGTCTCTAGAACAATTTTGCTCTTCTCTAGCTCGATATTGAGCTTTTGCAGGATCTCTTCGGCGATCTCCTCGCGGCGCACCGAGCTGTAGAGTACCCCGTCGTGGGCGCGACGCTTAAAAGTCAGCGTGAAGCCGTCGAGCTTCGCTTGGGCGGCGCGGGCCCAGGCTTCGCGTTGCTGGAGTTCCGTGGCGCGACGCTCGCGGGCTTTCTTGAACTGACTAACTGTATGCGGCATAGGGAGGACGGCGAGCTTGCGCGGGAAGAGATAATTTCGCGCGTAGCCGTCCGCGACTTTGACAAGATCTCCGGGTTCGCCTAATTTCTCGACGCTTTGGGTCAACAGCACTTCTATCATAGCGAGACTCCTCCTAAGATCTGGCGATGAGATTTGTCTATTCTACCGGCCAGAACGGAGGACTTCCACCGCTCTCTGCTCCCTCTCCCTTGTAGGGAGAGGGTTAGGGGTGAGGGTGTATATATTTCATGCTATAGTAATAGCGGGTGAACTCTAATGACCGATGTCCTCTCGGAGTTGGGAAAGCGCACCCTCGTGATGGGGATTCTGAACGTCACTCCGGACTCGTTCTCCGATGGGGGACGGTTTTACAGTCTCCCAGAGGCGCTGGCGCACGCCCGACGATTGATCGCCGAAGGCGCAGATATTATAGATATTGGGGGCGAGTCCACACGACCGGGAGCGCAGCCCGTCTCGTCAGACGAAGAGCTGCGCCGTGTCGTGCCCGTCGTGCGCGCCGTGCATCAAGAGTTCCCCCATATCCCCATCTCGATAGATACTTGCAAAGCTACCGTTGCCGAAGCAGCTTTAGAAGCCGGCGCGACGATTCTCAATGAGATCAGCGCGCTGCGCTTCGATCTCCAGATGGCCAAAGTAGCTGCGCAGGCGCGCGTCCCCGTGGTCTTGATGCACATGAAGGGCGAGCCCAGAACGATGCAGCAGAACCCGATTTACAGTGACGTTGTCACGGAGATCAAAGAGTTCTTGCGTGAACGCATGGCGTTTGCGCGCGCGCAGGGGATCGAGCAGATTTGGCTTGATCCCGGCATCGGGTTTGGCAAGCGCGTCGCGCACAATATCGAGATTTTAAGAGGCTTGGGCGAGCTGAGAGAGTTAAGCTGCCCGATCTTGATTGGCACGTCGCGCAAGTTCTTTGTTGGGCGTTTAGGAGCGACGCGCTCGGAGCCGTTGCCCGTCACCGAGCGTCTGGAGGGCACGATCGCGAGTAATATCATCGCGGTGCTCAACGGGGCGCAGATCGTGCGCGTACACGATGTAGCCTCTATGAAGAGAGCGTTGGCTATCGCCGATGCCGTGCGCTATGGCTGGGAAGAAGAGAAGTATGCTCAGACTTAAAGGGTTGGGGGGCGGCTTATTGTTGGGTTTTGGCGTGGTGGGGCTGGGATTGGGAGCGCTCTATCTGGTGCCCCACTATCTGCAGCCCATCTTCGCGCCCGTCTATCGCACGGAGCACTTCGAGATCTATTATCACCGAGATTCGCAGATCGCCAAGAGTATTGCCGAGTGGGGGGATCGGCTCGAACAAGAGCTGGCTCAAGCGCTGATGACGCTGGAGATCAAGTCCGATAGGCTCTCACTGCCCATCGAAGTCTTAGCCGCCGATGATCGTCCGAGACTGGCTCAAGAGATTCAACGACGCCGCAACCCCTATCGCGGCGGTCTGCCTAAAGCGTTCTTGGGGATCAGTTCCGACCAAGAGATACGCGCTCCGATGCTGGGGTTTCTCTTGCGCAAGGTCTGGGGGAGTCCGTCGTATCGGTTCTTGCGCGTCGGCCTGATCGCGGCGCTCACGCAACCGCCGTTGGAGCCTCTGGTCGCAGCACTGCCTGAGAGATTGAGCTTCACGCTGGAGGAGCTGCTGCGCTGGGAGAGACGCGGAGGCTTTACGGGCTCTAGTCTCATAAACTGGGAGGACGATCTCGTCTTTCCGTCGGAGCCTTTGGCCCAGGCGCACGCGACGACGCTGGTGCGGGTGCTCTTAGAGCTGGGAGGGCACTCTCGGCTCCGACAGCTCTGGAGACTGAATTCTTTTGAAGTAGCGATTCGCTCTGTCTACGGACTGACGCGCGAAGAGCTAGAAAGCCATTGGCGGAGGTGGCTGGACGAAGAAGGGCGAGCGACATCTGAGTATAATTTTTATCGGGGGAAATATCTGGCGGCTATCGGGAGGCGAGAAGAGGCCGAGCGCCGGCTGGAGAGGGCGCGTGCAGAGGGCGACGAGCGTGCGCGTGTAGAACTGGAGAGGCTGCGCTGCGAGCTGCCTGCCAGAGAGAAAGAGTCTTGCGCTTGTTCGCGGCTCTGTGGCGCGAGCGAGAATTTCATCATAAATTATTCTGAAGATGAAGATTTGGAAGCAGAAGCTCCAAAGGTACTCGTGCAGGCCGAGGCGAGCTTGGCTCACGTCTTAGGGCGTTTGGGCCTAACCCGCGATCAACTGCCCTCTTCGTTGGTGATCTTTCTGCACGCTGAAGACGCGTCAAGTTTTTCTCTCACTGACGCTCTGCGTGGCCTCGTGCATCTAGAAGTAAGAGATCCGATCGGTTATGCGATCGCGCGGGTGGTCGTGCAGCATTGGCAGAAACACCAGACATATTCGGAAGTTTTGCGTCGCGGGCTCGCGTACTATCTGGATCGCTCTGGACAGAACTATCTGGAAGAGGCTGAGAGATTGTCCATGACTGCAGATTGGGTGCCCTTCGCCTCTCTGGATTTTGAGGCGTATAAATTTGAGTCGGTCCGCATCGGAGCTGCAGCAATGGTCGGTTATCTCTTGGAGAGCCGAGGGATAGAAAAGCTGCGCGAGCTTTGGATAGAGACGGCGCCCTTGGGAGGGGATCGCTCTTTGGATGGTGCGCTGCGCGCTGTCTACGGCCTCACGCGCGAGCAGCTCGAACGCGAGCTGATTGCACAATGGACTCGAGACGCAAAACCGTGATAACATAGAGATCCAAGGAGACCAGATGCTAGATCTCAAGAGATTGCGCGCTACCCCCGATCGTCCGCAGAAGATTGACGAATCCTATGAGTCCGTAACAGAAGCGAGCTTCTCCCTTCAGGGAAAGGTGCGGGTTCAGGGAGAAGCCGTTCATCATCGGCAGAAGATCTCGGTTGGACTTCAGATAGAAGCGACGGTCGTTCAAGCGTGTAGTCGTTGTTTGAATTCTGTTCTCTCAGCGCTTCGCTTGGACGAACTCTTAGAATTTCGTCCCGCGAGCGCTGTAGAGGACCCTCTGACGAGTGAAGTCTATATCTATAATTTAGAAGAAGCGATGCTCGATCTCAAGCCCTATGTGATGGGATTGATCTCTAACAGTTTGACGGTCAAGCCGCTCTGTCGCCCGGACTGTAAGGGGCTATGTCCTAAGTGTGGACAAGACTTGAATACAAAGTTGTGCGGTTGCGTGCGCGAGTCCCAAGGCGATCCGCGCTTCAAGGTGCTCGAAAAATTATTATAAATATGCGGGTTTTGGGGATAGATCCCGGTCTGGCGACGACGGGGTATGCGGTCTTAGAGTGTGAGAGAGCGCCGCGCGTCGTAGAAGTGGGGGTGATTCGCACTCCAGCGGATGAGCTGCTTAGTGAACGATTGCACACGCTCTACAGTGACATGCGGCGATTGATCGAAGAGTATCGTCCCGATGTGCTGGCGATCGAAGAGCTTTTTTTCAGTCAGAATCGCACAACAGCGATGGTCGTGGCGCAGGCGCGCGGTGTGGTTCTACTCGCGGCGCACGGGCTGACTGTCACGAGTTACACGCCCTTGCAGGTGAAGCTACGCATTGCGGGCTATGGGCACGCGAAGAAGCCGCAGATGCAAAAGATGATCCAGCGACTGCTTCACTTAAAAGAACTTCCTAAGCCCGACGACGCTGCCGATGCGCTGGCCGTGGCGCTTTGTTATATGTTAGAGATGCGCTCACCGCTGCGTAGGGCGCTGAGCAAGCGAGCGTCGAGAGAGTGAAATGAATTATACGAACACAACTATCCCTGCGCCTTTCACAATCTCTCCCACGCGATATGCTCGCTGCCCGCGGCTCTCTAAGAACTTGAGCACCGTCTCAGCTTGCTCTTTGGGCACGAGGACGATAAATCCCAAGCCCATATTGAAGACCTCCCACAGTTCGTCTTCAGGTACGTCTCCCCAGTCTTGCAACGCTCTGAAGAGCTTGGGGATCGGCCAGAGACCCTTCTGGACGACAGCGTCTACTCTGTCGTTGAGGGCACGCACGAGATTCCCGGCAATCCCGCCCCCGGTGATGTGCGCCGCGCCCTTCACGGAGAACTTCTCCCAAAGCTTGAGCACGACGTTGGAGTAGATCGGCATCGGGGCTAATAAGAGTTCTCCCAGCGGGCGCTCCCCGACTTCAGCATAAATCTTTCTCAGATCGAGTTTCTCTCTCTCTCTAATCTTGCGGATGAGCGAGAACCCGTTACAGTGTGGCCCACTTGAAGCGATCCCCATCAGAACATCCCCCGGCTCGACTCTCTCTGGATCGGGGATCCGGGAGCGCTCGACGATCCCCACGACGAAGCCCACTAGCTCAAAATCATCAGCGCGCACGAAGAGATCAGGCAGCTGTGCCGTCTCGCCCCCGATGAGCGCACAGCCCGCTTCATCACAGGCTTTCACGAGCTCCGTGAAGATGGCCTTGCTCACTTCTAAGTCCAATTGGGCTGTCGCATAGTAGTCTAAAAAGAAGAGGGGCTTCGCTCCTAAGCAGACCAGATCGTTGACGTTCATGGCGACCAAGTCTTGACCGAGCCCGTCGAGTTTCCCGTATTCTACGGCGATTCTCGTCTTGGTGCCGATGCCGTCGGTCGAGCTGACGAGCAGCGGCTCTCGATAGTCTTTGAGAATCTTGCTCAAATCATAAAGCGCTGCGAAGGGGCCGATCTGCGCGCCGCCCTTCGGATTGAGCTTCTTAATAAGCTCGATGAGCTTATCGGCTTGGTCTCTATCTACACCGGCGTCTTGATAACGCATATGTGCTCACTTCGGCAGCAGATATTCTAACGCCGGATGCTCGCTGGGGAGGCTCTCTTCAGGATAGCGTGCCGTAAAGCACGACGTGCAGAAATTCTCAGAATCTTTCGCGCAGTACTGCAGTTCCTCAACCGTGAGATAGATCACCGAATCGGCCCCCATAAAGCGCGTGATCTCCGGGATCGTCCGAGTTGACGCTACTAATTCTTCACGGGTGGGCATATCTATTCCGAAGTAACAGGGCGCGACAATCGGAGGAGAGGCTATACGCAAATGGACTTCTCTTGCGCCGAACTCTCTCAAGACGTGGACGATCGCTCGTGAAGTCGTCCCCCGCACAATCGAATCGTCCACCAAAGCGATGCAACGGTCTTGCAGCACCTCGCGCAAGGGCAAGAGCTTCATCCGAACTTTGTGAACCCGTGAGGCTTGATAAGGCTCGATGAAGCTGCGCCCGATATAATGGCTGCGAATCAGCCCGAACTCCAAGGGCTTGTTCAGCCTTCGCGAATACCCCAACGCTGCGGGAAGCCCCGAATCGGGCACGGGCACGACAATATCTATCTCGTGCGTCTCTTTTTGCGCTAGGAGATCTCCGCAAGCCTTGCGAAACTCATAGACATTGTGTCCGAAGAGGCGGCTGTCGGGCCGCGCGAAATAGATGAGCTCAAAGACGCAGTGTCGCCGCGGACGCTGTGGTCCAAAGCGTTGCGAGTGCAGGCCCTCGCGGTCTATAATAATCACTTCGCCGGGCTCGATCTCACGCACGCACTCTGCGCCGACCATATCGAGCGCCGCCGTCTCCGAAGTGACGATCCAGTCTTCGTTGCGGCGTCCCAGTACCAGCGGACGAAACCCGAAGGGGTCGCGGAAGGCGATCAGACGATCCCCATCTATCAACAAGGCCGAGTACGCGCCCAAGACTTTCGCAGCGAGCGCGTTCAACTTCTCTGCGGGGCTCTTTCCGAGCGCACGAGCGTATAGGTGCAGCAAGCTCTCTGTATCCGAAGTGCTGTTAAAATAGACGCCGTCGCTCAGAAGCTCTTCGCGCAGCTGGGTAGCATTCGAGAGATTGCCGTTATGGGCGAGGGCCAGCCAGCGCCCGGCTCTTCTCAAGATAAAGGGCTGGGCGTTTTCGGGGCGGGCGCTCTCGCCTTGAGTAGAATAGCGCGTGTGCGCGATCCCGATCTGTCCTTTAAAGAGTCTTACGTTGCCCTTGGCGTAGACGTCTTGGATCAGTCCCAAGTCTTTATAGCAGCGCAGCTCGCGTCCGTCAGAGAGAGCAAAGCCGGCGGCCTCTTGGCCGCGATGCTGGAGGGCAAAGAGCCCCAAGTGCAAGACTTCAGCTATCTCTGAAGACCGACTGTAGATCCCAAAGAGGCCGCACTCGTCTTTGAGCTTCATAAGTTCAGCGCCGATTCATAAGCATTGCGTAGCTCTTCGACGGAGATCTCCTGACCGTTCAGTTCCAGCTGACGCCCGCTCACCGTGCCCAAAAATCTATACGGCACATCCAAGCTATTCAGTATCTCTTGGAAAGCGCTTTTGTTCTCTGGTGGGATAGTCACAATAAAGCGCGACGGCCACTCTCCAAAGAGACCCTCTTCTTCCGAGAGATCGTCCAGCTCGAGCTTCGCCCCTAGCCCCCGCGCAAAGCCCTTCTCGGCAAGGGCTACTAAAAGCCCCCCCTCAGAGATGTCATGGGCACTTCTCAATAGGGGAGAACGGCCGTTCGCTCCTCCCAGCAGAAGCATCACGCGCAGAAGCCGGCGCTCTAGCTCTAAATCTGTGGGCTCCAGCTCGCCGCCGATCACGTTATAGAAGACTTTCAGATATTCACTGCCCCCACTCTTGCCCGACAGCTTCCCGATCAGATAGAGCAAATCCCCCTCGCGTTGGAACCCCATCGGCACTCTGTGGACGATATCTGTGAGCAGCCCTATCATCCCCACTATAGGAGTCGGGTAGATCTTTCTCCTCTCGGACTGATTATAGAGACTGACGTTCCCCGACACAAACGGCAGCTCAAAAGCTTGCGCCGCTTGGGCCATCCCCCGAACTGTCTGATCGAGCGACCATAAGACTTCGGGATCGGTGGGGTTGGCGAAGTTCAGACAGTCCGTGATCCCGATGGGCTCCGCGCCGACGCTTAAAAGATTATGGACGGCTTCACAGACGGCACGTATCCCGCCTTCATAGGGATCTAGAAAACAGTAGCGTCCGTTGCCGCCCATCGTCACTGCTAATGCGAAGCGTTCGCCCTTGACGCGCAAGAGCGCGGCGTCGTGCGCTCCGGGGCCGATCACGGTATTCGTCTGCACGGTGTGATCGTACTGTTCGTAGACCCAGCGCTTGGAACCGATTGTTGGAGAGTGCAAGAGCTTTTTCAGCGCTTCGCGCCAGCCGGTGACTGAAGTCACCGGCTGAGCAGGTAGAAGCGTGCTCAAGCACGCTCCTTCAGCCCCCTTGAGTGGGCTTAAATCTTCTGAGCCGGGCGCTTCAGCGCGCGGCTCCGGGACCCCCTCCACCAACGCACGGACCGGCACTTCGGCGATCGTCCGGCCTTCGTGTCGAATTCTATAGACTCTCTCACGGATCACTTCCCCAATCACGTCGGCTTCTAGACCCCACTTGCGATAGATCTTCAGAAATTTCTGCTCGGAGCCGTCTTTTACGCAGAGCACCATGCGTTCTTGTGATTCTGATAAGAGAATCTCATAGGGGGTCATCTTCTCGGCGCGTAACGGTATCTCTTCTATATCTATGGCCATTCCCACTTCGCCGCGGGCAGCCATCTCCGGCGGCGCCGTCGAGAGCCCGCCCGCGCCCAGATCTTGCAGCCCGATCAATTCTGAGAGTTGACAGGCTTCGAGCGTCGCTTCTATTAATAATTTGCCCGTGAAGGGATCGCCGACTTGGACGTTGGGGCGCTTCTCTTCGGTTTCGCCCAAGAGATCTTCCGAAGCAAACGTCGCTCCGTGAATGCCGTCGCGCCCGGTGCGCGCGCCGACTAAGAGAATTCTGTTCCCCACGCCCTGCGCGACCGCGCGCTTTAACTCAGATTTTTTGAGCAGACCCACGCACATCGTGTTCACCAGACAGTTGTCGGTATAGGCCTCTTCGAAACAAATATCTCCGCCGACGGTGGGAATCCCGATGCAGTTCCCATAATGGGCGATCCCCGCGACGACGCCCTCTAAGAGACGCTGCGACCTCTCCCCTAACCCCTCCCCTAAAGAGGGAGGGGAACTCCCCTTCCCTTTAGGGAAGGGGAAGGGGGATAGGTCCCCAAATCTCAGCGAATCTAAAAGCGCGATGGGCCGCGCGCCCATACTGAGAATATCTCGGATAATCCCGCCCACGCCCGTCGCCGCGCCGTTGAAGGGCTCTACTGCCGAAGGGTGATTATGGCTCTCGACTTTGAAGACGACGCACCAGTTATTTTCCAGCTCCAAAACCCCGGCGTTCTCCCCCGGCCCTTGCAAGACTCTCTTGCCCGTCGTCGGCAGCAGTTTTAAGAATCTCTTAGAGCTTTTGTAGCTACAGTGCTCGGACCAGTTGAGCGAAAAAAGCCCCAGTTCTAACTCGTTTGGCTCGCGACCTAAGAGCTCGCAGATCGTTTGGAATTCGCGGGCGGAGAGCCCGTGCCGCTGCGCCAGAGCGAGCTTGGTCATAGTTTTGGAGGCCCTCACCCCGCCTGCGCCACCCCTCTCCCGTGAGTTATCACGGGAGAGGGGCCGGGGGTGAGGGCCTGTGCCAACGCTTGAAAGATCTTCAGCCCCTCCCCCAATCCCAATAGTCTCTCGCAGTTGCGCTCCGGGTGGGGCATCATCCCGAAGACCGTCCCCGTCTCGTCCATGATCCCCGCTATGCTTTCGAGAGAGCCGTTGGGGTTCTCTTCATAATATCTGAAGAGTATCTGACGGTTTCTCTTCAGTCTCTCTATAGTCTCTTCAGAAGCGATATAGCGCCCCTCGCCGTGGGCGATGGGCAGCTCTAAGAGCTCGCCCTCGCGACAGAGCTGCGTGAACGGAGTGTAGGCGTTCTCGACACGCAGTTTGACCGACTTGCAGATAAATCTACGATTTATATTAGGCGCGAGCGCGCCGGGCAGAAGCCCCGCCTCGGTGAGAACCTGAAAGCCGTTGCAGATGCCCAGCACCAGTCCGCGTTGCTTCTCGATATACTCGGGAAGGGCCTGCACCACTGGGGCAAAGCGCGCGATCGCGCCTGCCCGAAGATAGTCCCCATAGGCGAAGCCTCCGGGCAAGAGAATCAGATCGTATTCGCTCAGATCTCTCTCGCGGTACCACAGCAGCGTCGTCTCGATCCCTAAGAGATCTTTGAGGACATAGTACGCATCGAGATCGCAGTTCGATCCGGGGAAGACGACGACAGCAGCGTGCATTATAATTCCTCCACCTCCACAGAATATCGTTCGATGACGGGGTTAGCTAAGAGCTTATGGGCGATCTCGGAGACCCGCTCGCGGGCCTGTGGGAGCGAGACGGCTTTGAGCTTGAATTTCACTAATTTCCCCACGCGCGTCTGCGAGATATGAGCGAGTCCCAGATCTTTGATGGCCCGTTCGACGGCTTGGCCTTGGGGATCGAGCAATTCCGGCTTGGGTTCGATCAGCACGCGCACGGTGAATTCTTTCATAAGACCCCCATCCGTCGGGCGACTTCTCTATAAGCGCTGATGAGATCGCCCTTATCTTCGCGAAAGACGTCTTTGTCCAGACTCTCGTTCGTCTGGGCGTCCCAGAGCCTCATCGTATCGGGGCTGATCTCGTCGGCGAGCAGAATCCCCTCTCCCTTGAAGGGAGAGGGCGCGGGGTGAGGGTGAGGGTACGGGCGCCCGAACTCGAACTTCATATCTATCAATTGGAGGTCCAACTCTGCGAAATATATCTTGAGGATCTCGTTGGCTCTGAGGGCTTGCTCTTTGATCTGTGTGAGTTCTCTCTCGGTAGCGAGTCCCATCACTTGGGCGTGGGACTCGCAGAGGAGGGGGTCGCCGAGGGCATCGGACTTATAGAAGAGTTCTAAGAGTGGGGGCTGGAAGGGCCGACCGCGGACGATTCCTAGTCGTTTGGTGATACTGCCGGTGGCGCGGTTGCGCACGACGACTTCGAGGGGAAGAATATGCACGTTGTGGGCTAAGAAGCTCTCTTCGTTGAGTTTTCTGATATAGTGCGAGTCTAAGTTATGAGCGGCGAGCAGCTCGAAGAGTTTGCTGGAGATGGTATTGCAGAGCGCGCCTTTTTGGGGGAAGAGGGCGCGTTTGGCGGCGTTTCCGGCGGTAGCGGAGTCTTTGAAAGAGACGATGACGGTATGGGGTTGTGGGCCGGAGAAGAGCTGTTTGGCTTTGCCGTCGTAGAGTAGTGTCATAGTTCGAGTAGAGTGACGCTTGTATCGTAATCGTAGCAAGTGGCGGGCGGGCTGTCAACGGGGTGAGGTGTATGAGAGGATCTCTTGGTGGAGGGGGATTTGCAGAAAGCGCTGGCGCAGGGCGGGGTCGGTGATGAGAGCTGCTGTCTTTTGTACTTCTTCTTGGGCTTGGCGCAGGGCGTCTTGGGCTTCGGGGTGGCCGAGAGCTTTGAGAACGCGATAGTGCTGAAAGTGGGCTTGAAGGGCGAACTCTCCGCTCCATTTATGCTGAGTGAGGAATTGCATGGCTTCGGTGGCGGCTGTGAGAGCATCGGGCAACAGTTTTTGAATGGTTAAGAGCTTACTGAGCGCCATCCAACATCGTGCAGTCATATACGGGATCTGTAGAGTTTGCGCAATCGCTAACGCTTGTTGAAGGTGCTTCAGGCTTTCTTCCAGTTTCTGCTGGTTAGTAAGCGTTTGCCCTAACTCTAATAGGCTTTCGCCTTCTTCGGATTTGGCGTTGAGCGCACGGGCGATCTCCAAAGATCGGTCAAGGCAAACCTGTGCTTGTAAGAAATCTTGCTGTTCACGATGGAGAATACCCTGCCAACGCAGCATCATCGCTTGACCAGCAAGGTCCTCTAGTTCAACAAAACAACGAAGTGCCTCTTTGCTCAAAGATTGAGCTTGGTCATATTGCCCTAGCAAGCGGTAGATCTGGGCGAGGTTGCAGAGACTAAATCCTAAGCCAAAGCGGTCGCCCATCTCGCGGTCAACGTGACAAGCCTGCTCAAGATAGTTCAACGCTTGCTGGTAATCTCCTAAGTAGCGTAGAACTGCACCGATGTTGTTCAGCACCACGCTGGCCTTTATCAAATCTTTCATATTTTGGTGGATTTGGAGTGCGATCTTATAATGGCTAAGGGCAGATTGGAAGTGTCCGAGCTTTGTAAGAACATTGGCGCAATTAGTCAATAGATACGCTTCGTGACCTAGATGTTTGGCGCTTCTGGCAAGATTGAGGGCCTGTTCGAGATGCTCTAAAGCTTGTTGATATTCCCCCATAAAGAAGTAGGTTAATCCTATCTCACTCAAACTGTCTTTGAGCATCTCACGCTCCTGCAGTTGCTGACTCAAGAGATAAGCATCTTGGGCGGACTGGAGAGATTCCAGATAGCGTCCTAAGCGTCTGTGGATGTGAGCTTGCCGAAGAAGTATCTTGGCTCGATCTCGCTCCTCGATGGTAAGCTGAAGCAACTGGTTTATATCATTTTGAGCTACTTTAACCTGTCCAAGTTCGATTGCGAAGCCGATGCGTTGTAACATCAATTCCAGCTCTTTCTCTCTCCACTCACGTTCTGAAAGCCGTCCTTTGGTTTGTTCTATGATTGCCAGACCACGGGAGGCCAGTTCTAGTCCTTCCCTGTTTTGATAATGCTTATCGCACAAAGCGATGGTTTTGAACACCCACTCCAGCGCTCTTTGCGGTTGCCCTCCCCGCTCATAATGCTCTGCCAGCCGCGCCGCTAAGCCCACTACCGTTGGCTCGGTATAGACACTCTCCAACGCCTGTGCCAGCCGCCGATGCAACCAGAGCTTTCGCGGCCCTTCTAGGGCTCTGTAGATGGCCTCGCGATATTTGTCGTGTGAGAATTCGTATCGCCCCTGATGCTCGGTTAAGATTCCCTGAGCGATCAGGTCGTCTAAATGAGCAAAAAGCTCTTCCGATGTGCCCTCCCAAGCACACTCTAACACGTCTAACTCGATCTGCACGGCGCAGGCGATCAACTGGAGCAAGCGCTGCGCGGCTGGGCCGGCCCGCGCGACGCGATGTTCGATCAACTGCAACACTTGAGGCGGCAACTCCGTCTCAGCAGGAAGCTGAAGCCGCCACTGAGCGCCGTCGGGGATAAAGCACCCGTTCTCGAAGAGCGACTGCAAGATCGTCGAGAGAAAAAGCGGGTTGCCGGCGCTCTCGCGATGAAGTCGTTCTGCTGTATTAGTGGCATCAGTGACTCTCTCCAACTTGGTGTCCAAACGGGCGACCAATTCTTGAGTATCGGTTGCTGTTAAGCGTTTTAAGTCTATCTCTTCGAGCCATTGACGGCGCTGGGCGTGGTCTTTGAGCGTCACCCAGAGAGAGTCGTTCGTGCGTGCGCCCGAACGCACCGTAGCCAAGATCATCAGCGGGAGATCGGTCCATTTGTCCATCACATAGCAGAGCAGATCTATAGAATCTTCATCGGCCCACTGGAGGTCATCCAGCGCGATCAGCAATGGGGCGCGTTGGCGGGCCAGTGCGCAGAGCATCTGAAAGAGCGTCTCGAAGAGCCGATAGGGACGATGCTCTGCCGGCAGAGAGACTTCTTGGGGCAGTTGTGGGATGACGTTGCACAGGGCAGGAAGGAGCTCAGCGCATTCGGCCAACCACGATCGGTGTAGATGCTCGAGCTTCTCAAGAGAGATTTGTGAGACCGCCGGTTGCAGTGCCTCCAGCCACGGATGCAACGGCAGGGGATTTTTCAGCTCAAGGCAGCGTCCTGTTAAGAAGAGCGCTTGAACTCTCTCCCGGGCTTCAGCGCAGAATTCTTCGCAGAGACGGGTCTTCCCCATCCCCGGTTCGCCGGAGACGAGCACCAGCACACCGTGCCCTTCTTGTGCTTTCTGTAGCGCAGAGCTCAACTGCTGCCATTCGCGGCGACGGCCGCAGAATGGCAGTCGGTGCAATTTCGGAGCGGGCGTGACCGACGGCTCAACAACGATGGGATAGCGGTCTTGGATCTCTGTAAACTCTCCACGCTGAAGCTGTCTGTAGATCTCTTCCGTCCGTGACGAGGGGTGCTCGCCCAACTCGCGCTCCAGAACTTCGCGACAACGAAGATAGGCCCGACGGGCTTCGGCGGGTTCTCCTGCACAATGTGCATAGACCATCCATTGACGATAGAGCTGCTCTTGTAACGGTGACTTCTCGATGGCGCGTCGGACGGTGTGCAGGGCTTCGCGATACCGTCCGCGTTGGGCCAGAGCGTCGGCGAGCTCGCTCAAGAGTTCGACATAGCGCTCGCGCCAGCGCTCTCGAAAGTGCAGAGCCCAGTCTTCATAACGATCGTCGGCCAGATACTCACCCCGATAGAGCGCAACGGCTTTTTCGTAGAGAGCGATCGCTTCTTCTAGCTGTTTCTCGCGCTGGGTGCGTCGACCTTGCTCTTCAAATCGAGTGAACTCTTCCGTGTCAATCCAACAGTCGGCCTCGGCGCGTAGCGCGTACCCGCCGCGCTGCGTCTCGATATAGTGAGACGCTTCTCTGTGCGCAAGCCCCGGTTCTAAAGTTCTGCGCAGTTCTGCCACGCGAGCCCGAAGATTAGATGCAGTGCTCTGGATATTCTTCTCTTCTTCCGGCCAGAGATATTCGATCAATTCGTCTACGGAGAAGACCCGTCCGCGCTCGCCAGCGAGAATCTTTAGGAGCGCTTGAGTCTTCGCGTTTCTCCAGATTAGAAGCTCTCCATTGCGCCGAACTTCGAACTTCCCAAAGAGAAAGATCTCCAACCTCATAGGAGCTCCACCTTGCTCCTGTTTGTTGTTTTTGTTTTTTGAGAATGTTCTATTGTAGCTTTTCGCGCGCGGGCCGACAAGCTATGCCAGTTCTTCCGGCACCGACTGCTGCGCCCACAGCTCCTCCGGCCGCTGACGACGACGAATCAAATAATCACGCCCCTTCCAGATCAGAACTTCAGCCGGCGTGGGATGACTCAAAAAATACGGCATACTCTCGGTAAATCCGTAAGCCCCCATCTTCTCTATCACGACCAGATCCCCTACTTCAAGAAGATGGGGCAGCTCTACGTCTTTTGCCAAATAGTCCAACGCCGTGCACAACGGCCCCGCAATCGTCCATCTTTCAGCGCTCAAGGGGGCGAAGCGTGCTTCGCCTCTTCGAATATAGATCGCCCGCACCGGATGGCTCTGCCCCACCAAGACCGGACGCAACAGATGATGCACTCCCCCATCTACGATCACAAAGCGCACCCCGCGCGTCTCTTTCATATCCAATACGCGCGTCAGATAGACCCCCGCCTCGGCCGTCAGATACCGTCCCGGCTCGACTAGAATTCTTGTCTCCATCTGGAGAGACGATATGCTCTCGGCCAACCCGCGCCCGAAGGCGGCTACGTCTAGCTCCCGCTCGCTCTGGCTATAGGGAACGCCCAACCCGCCGCCTATGTCTATATATCTCAGTGCAAAGCCCGTCTCGCGCGCGAGTGTGAGGGCCGTCGAGAGAATCGTCTCGGCGTTCTTCACTAGCGCTTCTGCGTCGAGCACATTGGACGCATTAAAAATATGAATCCCGATCAGCTCCAGATGAGAGAGCTCCTGCGCGAGACGGACGGCTTCGTGCGCCCGCACGAGATCTATCCCGAACTTCTGCGGAGCCGCACCGCCAATAATAACAGCCCCCTCGCCGGGGGCGAAGGGCACGTTCAGGCGCAGCCCAACACGAGCGCGCTTGTGCAACCTCTGTGCGATCTTTTGCAGGCGTTCCAGCTCGCCCTCGGACTCGACGTTGATCGAGAATATATCAGCTTTGAGAGCTGCTTCTAGCTCAGCGTCGGTCTTCCCCGGCCCGCTGAAGACGATCTTCTGAGGGGCAATCCCCGCTTTCAGCGCCGTCTGCAACTCCCCCAACGATGCGATATCCGCTCCCGCACCCAGCTTCCGAAAGACCGAAACAATTGCTAAGTTGGGGTTGCTCTTCATCGCGAAGAAGATCTCGATCTGTGAAGGGAGCGCCGCGCGCAATTTCTGATACTGGCGCACGAAGAGGCTCCCGTCATAGAGATAGAGCGGGGTGCCGTATTTGTCCGCGAGCTGTTGGAGATCCAAATCAGACCTCCACAGGGATCGGCTCCAAAAGTCCTCCACCGTGAGGTATCTTCTTCCCAAGGAGCTGATAGGCCTGAACCATCTCGTGCAGGGCGTCGCGTAAAGCGCTACGGCATTCTTCAAGCGTGCGTCCTTCGGTGACGACTTCCGGCCATTCTATCAGTTGCCCCATATAGCCGGATTTGGTCTTGGTGTACTGAGCCGTGTAGTGCTGCAGTCTGGTGGCCATAGGCATCTTCTCCTTGTAAGCTGATTTTAGCGTGTTGTTTCGCAAATGTCGAGCTTTCTATCGCAGGGCCTCCTCTAAAACGGTCACGGCGTCGGTCTTCTCGTCGCGATATTTGACGATAATCGGAGCGTAGAGCGCCAGCCCGTGTGCCTGCGCCAAGCTCCCAGAAAGAGAGCGCGCCCCGGGGACGACGACTGCACCCTCGGGGATCACCAACGGGCGCTCCCTCGTCGCTCGATAGATCTTCTGATGGACGAGATCATAGACGGGCACCGAAGCCGTCAAGATCACCCCCGCGCCGATCACCGCGCGGCGTTTTATGAGAGTCCCCTCGTAGATCCCGCTGTTGCCGCCGATGAAGACGTCGTCTTCGATAATAACGGGCAGCGCCCCTACGGGTTCGAGCACACCTCCCAACTGCGCCGCCGCGCTGAGATGGACACGCCGGCCCACTTGGGCGCAGGAGCCGACTAAGGCGTGCGAATCTATCAGCGTTCCTTCGTCAATATACGCTCCAACGTTAATATAGGAAGGCGGCATGATCACGACTCCCGCTGCGACATACGCGCCGTCGCGAATCGCCGTCCCTCCGGGGACGACGCGCACGCGCTGCTCTAAAGTCAAGCTCTGCAACGGATATGTGTGCTTATCGAAGAAACAAAACTGTTCGTTGAGCGAAAAATCTGTGAGTTTTCCCAAGCGAAAGCCCAATAAGATCCCGCGCTTGACCCAAGCGTTGACCTGCCAACCATTGTCATTGTCCGTCTTCTCGGCGGCTCGCACGCTTCCCGTGTTGAGCAGGCGCTTGAATTCTTCGAAGATCGTCAGGGCTTCCGGCCCCAGCGCGTCGGGGGACAAGCGCGAAAGACGCTCGATCTCTTCTGCAATCTTCATATCAGCCTTGCTTCTTCCAAGATCTCGCGCAGCTTCTGACGATTCTCCTCGCTGATGGGAGTCAAGGGGAGTCTGTAGCGCTCTTGGATGAGGCCCATCATCGCCAGGGCGCACTTGACGGGAATCGGGTTTGATTCTATAAAGTTGGCGTTCATCAGTGGGAGATATTTGTAGTGAATTTCGCGCGCGGTGATAAAATCGCCCCGAAGAGCCGAGTCAGAGAGCGCTTTCATCGCTTGGGGGATCTGATTAGCTGCCACTGAGACGACGCCGTCGCCGCCACAGGCGATCAGCGCCAGCGCAAAAGCATCATCTCCCGAATAGACTCTGAAGTGATCGGGCTTGGCGCGCAAGAGCTCCATCATCTGGGGCAGACTGGCGGATGCTTCTTTCATGGCGAAGATGTTTTCGATCTGAGCGAGTCTGAGTACGGTCTTTGTCTCTATGTTGGAGCCGGTCCGTCCGGGGACGTTGTAGAGCGTGATGGGAATATGAACCGCGTCGGCGATCGCTTTAAAATGCTGATAGAAGCCCTCTTGGGTCGGCTTGTTATAATAGGGACCTACAGAGAGAATGCCGTCCGCGCCGAGCTTCTCGGCTAACTTAGAGAGCTTGATCGCTTTGGCCGTGTCGTTGCTTCCTGCACCGACGATCACCGGGACGCGCCTCTTGACGGTCTCGACGACGGTGCCGACGACTTCTTCATATTCACTATCGTTCAGCGTCGGCGCTTCTCCCGTAGTACCGCAGGGGCTGATCGCGTCGGTGTCGTTTTCGATCTGAAATTCGACCAACTTTTTGAGCGCTCTTCGGTCAATTTTGTTCGCCGCGGTGAACGGCGTCACCAGCGCTACGATTGAGCCGCGTAACTCTCTTAGGTTCATTGAGAATCCCTCCCGCCCAAGATTTCGTCGAGAAAGTCGTCCATCGTGAAGCAGCCCTTCTTATTCTTGTTGACAAGCCATTCGGCGGCGGCGAGCGCGCCCAGCGCAAACCCCGAACGATTACGAGCCGTGTGCGTCAGTTCAAGCGAATCTGAGAGACTATCGAATCCGACGATATGCGTCCCCGGCACCGAGCCAACCCGCGTCGAAGAGATCTGTAACTGTTGCGGCGCGATCTTCGCCGTTGGGCGCTCTATCAACAATTCTCGCTTGCGCTCGACAGTATTAAGAAGTAGCTTTCCCAGAGTGAGCGCCGTCCCGCTGGGGCTGTCGAGCTTCTGATGGTGATGGATCTCGTGTACCCAGAGATCATAATCTGAGAAGCGATTGAAGAGCCGGCCGGCGTGGACGACGATTCTGAAGAGGAGCTGGACGCCCAGCGAGAAATTGGGAGCATAGAGCAAGCCGATCTGAGAGTCGCGCACGAGCTTCTTGATCTGATCTAGGTGCTCGTACCAACCCGTTGTGCCTTCTAGAATATTCATATGAGCTTGAGCGGCAGCCCGGACGTTTTGGGGAACGGCGGCGGGCACGGAAAAATCTATCAGTATATCCATGTCCGTCAGAGGGTCTCTCTCTCTTAGGGGTTGGGCTTCTGTGAAGATGCGAGCGATCTGGTGGCCCTTCTGGAGCGCTAGGCGCTCGACCTCTTGCCCCATCTTGCCGTGACCGATCAAGCCGATTCTCATGGCTCAAAGAACTCCCGATGTAATCTCTCTAGGACCGTAGGCACGTCGGCCTCACGGATGATAAAGCTGATATTGATCTCCGACGCCCCCTGCGAAATCATATTGATATTAATATCTCGGATCGCGCCGAAGGCCCGCGCGGCTATCCCCGGCGTGTATTTCATCCCTTCGCCCACCAGACAGATAATCGCTCTCTCGTGCTCGACTGTGACGGTCGAGAACTTCTGTAGTTCAGAGACTATTCTATCAAGACGACGCGTCTCGTCAATCGTGAGCGAGACGCTCACTTCAGAGGTAGCGAGCAGATCTACCGAAGTCTCGAACCTATCGAAGATTTCGAAGATCGCCTTGAGAAAGCCGTGGGCCAGCAGCATCCGCGTCGAATAGATGTTAATCACCGTAATGCCCTTCTTATAAGCGATGGCTTTCAGAGCCCCCGGAGTGGGGGACTCTCTCATGGTGATACGTGTCCCCGGCGACTTGGGGTTTTTCGTATTATAGACATAGACGGGGATGTTCTTGTCTACGGCGGGGAGAAGCGTGCTGGGGTGGAGCACCTTCGCGCCAAAGTACGCCAACTCGGAGGCTTCTTGAAACGTCACGCTCTCTAGCAGACGCGCCTGGGGGACGAGCTTGGGATCTGTAGTGAGAATCCCGTCGACGTCCGTCCAGATCTCGATGGCTTCGGCACCGAGCAGCGCGCCGATGATCGCCGCGGAGTAGTCAGAGCCGCCGCGCCCGAGGGTCGTCGTCACGCCTTGGGGTGTCGCGCCGATGAAGCCCTGCGTCACGGGGATGGCGTCGCGCTCCAGCAGCGGGAGCACGAGGGAGCGAGCACGGGGATCGGACAACTCCAGCGACGGAGTCGCTTTGGTGAAGCGATCGTCGGTGATGATAAATTGGCGCGCGTCCAGGAGCTGGGCGTCCAGATTCTGTTCTTGCATAGCTGTTGTAAGAATGAGCGTGGAGAGGCGCTCGCCGTAAGAGACTATCGCATCGAGCGAACGAGGAGAAAGCTCTCCTAAGATTGCCAGCCCGTGTATGAATGTGCGCAGTTCGACGATATATTGGTCGAGCGACTCTTGGAGAGCGCGGCAGCGCGGCTCGGAGACGACCAATTGGGTTGCGGCTTGTCGGTGGCGCAGGGCGACGACCTCGGTGAGCAGTTTCTGGGCCTGGTGCTCTTGGCCTTCGCGGGCGAGCTGGGCAGATCTTATGAGAGTATCCGTGATCTTGGCCATGGCCGAGGCGACGACGATGGGCTGGCGCGCGCGCTTGCTGCGCACGATCTCGATGACTTGTCGCATCGCTGCGGCATCTTCTACCGAGGTGCCGCCGAACTTCATCACGATCATGGCTGATCGCTCCTTGAGAGAGTCTGTCTATACAACCAAAAAGATCAAACTCTGTCAAGGGGACTAAGAATTTTGACGGTGCCCCTTGCCATCGGATATGGTTAGCGTTACAATAAATTTTAAAGGAGGCTGGTTGACCTATGTCTCCCAAAATTGGGAAGTGGTTCGTAGCGGTCGGTATGTTGGCCCTCGTCGTTGGGCTGGTCAGTGGGATTCCCCAAGCGCAAACGCCGACGTTCAAAGTCTGCTCGGACATCGCCTGGCCGCCGTTCGAGTGGGTGGATGCCAAAGGACAATTTGTGGGGTTCGATCTGGATGTGATGCGGATCATCGCCCTGCTGAAGGGTTATAGAGTAGAGATTCAAAATCTCGGGTTCGATTCGATCATTCCCGCGGTACAAGCCGGTCAGTGCGACATCGGCGCGTCGGGGTTCACCATCACCGATGAGCGCAAGAAAATCGTAGATTTCTCCGATCCGTATTGGGAGTCCAACCAAGCGGTGCTCGTTCACACTGCCTCTGGTCTCAATATCATCACGGCCTTCAAAGCCGGCAACATCATCGGAGCACAGCGGGGCACAACCGGGGCAGACTGGGTGGAGCAGAACGTTATCAAACAGGGAATTAACGTCACGCTCAGACTCTATGAGACCTATCCCTTGGCAGAACAAGATCTGATCAATAGACGCATTCATGCCGTCGTCGAAGATGAACCGGCAGCAAAGGTCGCGGTCAAAGCGTCGAAAGGAGCGCTCAAGATCGCCGGGGTCATCAATACCGAAGAGCTCTTTGGTTTCCTCGTGCAGAAGGGCGACCCCAAGAGATTGCTGGCCAGAATCAACGACGGCATGAAAGAGATGAGGCGAAAGGGCATCTGGAACAACTTGGTAGAAGCTTATTTCGGGGTGGACGTCAATCTCGACAGGGTAGCGCAGTGTTATGGCGATCTCAAGGGCTGGTTGGATAAGAACCAACCCGAGGCCTATGCCGAGAATCTTGCGGCGTGCATGTCCGGGCAGGCTTACAAGAAGCCTTAGCTCTCAAAGTTTATGCGTAAAGGGCAAAGAGGGTGTGCGAGAGAGCGCACCCTCTTTTTCTCTCTCTCAAAGCGCTCTGGAGAGGGTGTGTAACTGTTGGAGAGACTAGATCTGATCTGGCAGAGCCTCCCGCTGCTTTGGGAGGGCGCGCGCGTCACGGTGACGTTGACGATCTGCTTGTTGGGAGTGGGGCTTTTGTTGGGAGTGCCTGTGGCTTTGGGGCAGGTCTATGGGCCGCGCCCTTTAGTGATATTGATCTCAGGCTATGAGCGCTTCTTTCGCGCTATGCCCATCTTAGTCTTGTTGATGGTTTTCTTTTACGGACTGGCGTTTTTAGGGGTGAGCTTGCCGGCGTTCGGCACGGCGGTGTTGGTTTTTGGGCTGCACTCGTCGGCCTATCAGTCGCAGATCTTTCGCGGGGCGATTCAAGCGATTAAAGAGGGCCAGCTGCTGGCTGCACGGGCTCTGGGGATGTCTCGCCTTCAGGCGATTCGTTATATAGTCCTGCCCCAAGCCCTGCGCTTGGCGCTCCCCGCGTGGTCGAACGAATATTCGGGAGTCTTGAAGGACACATCGTTTGTTTTTGCTATCGGCGTGACGGAGCTGACTCGTCAGGGCTGGCAGATCATGCAGCGCACCCGCGAGGTCTTTCTGATCTTTATCGCTGTCGCGTTGATCTATTTGGTCTTGACGTATTTGGGGACTTGGCTGCTCGAGCTCTTAGAGCGGCGCTTCGGTATCCCCGGTTTGGCGGGGCAGCGCCGGGAGGAGCATGGTCGTGTCGTCTAAGATCGTCGTGCGCGTGGAAGACCTTCACAAGCGCTACGGGAACGAAGAGGTGCTGAAGGGCGTCTCGTTTATTCTGCGCCAAGGCGAAGCTCTAGCTATTATCGGCCCTTCGGGCACGGGCAAGAGCACGCTCTTGCGCTGCATCAACAGACTGACAGAACCCGACAGCGGGCGCATCTGGCTAGAAGATACAGAGATCACCGGTGCGAAGACGGATATGAACAAAATTCGTCAGCAGATCGGCTTTGTCTTTCAGGATTTCAATCTCTTCGCGCACCTGACGGCCTTAGATAACGTGCGTCTGGGCTTGATGAAAGTGAAGAAGCTCTCTAAGGGAGAAGCGAGCGAGCGCGCCATGACGGAACTGAAGCGAGTCGGATTGGCCGAAAAAGCGAAGGCCTATCCAGCGCAGCTCTCCGGCGGGCAGCAGCAACGGGTCTCCATCGCGCGCGCCTTGGCTATGGACCCCAAACTGATGCTCTTTGACGAGCCGACCAGCGCGCTCGACCCTGAACTCATCGGAGAAGTCCTCCAAGTGATGAAAGCGCTGGCCGGCGAAGGGATGACGATGGTCGTCGTGACGCACGAGATGGGCTTTGCCCGTTCTGTATGCGACGAAGTGATCTTTATGGAGCAGGGCGTGATCGTCGAGCAGGGCCCGCCGGAGCACATTTTTCTACAGCCGCGCCAGCCGCGCACTCAACAGTTTTTAGGCAAGATCGGTGAGCTCTACGGAGGGACGGGATCGTGAACCCGCTCGCGCCGTTCTGTCAAACTCTGGAAGAGGGGAGCTTCGTTCGGCTCGTCTGCGATATATCGCCTCGTCTGCTTCAGGGCACAGCGACGACTTTTCAGTTGACGGTGCTCGCTATCGCGCTCGGTCTGGTGGGGGGACTTCTGTTGGCGTTGGGTCGCGTCTACGGGAAGAAGCCGATCTATTGGTTGAGCACAGCTTATGTGCAGTTCGTGCGCGGGACGCCCGTTTTGGTGCAGCTCTTTTTGATCTATTACGGGTTGCCCGCGTTCGAGATTCGTCTCGATCCGCTCACAGCGGCAATTATCGGGCTGGGGCTTAACAGTGCTGCTTATCAGGCCGAATATTTTCGCGGGGCGATTCAGTCTATCGGTCGCGGTCAGATGCTCGCCGCCCGCGCGGTGGGCCTGACCAACGTTCAAGCGATCGGCTACGTCATTCTGCCGCAAGCGTTGAGAATGGTCATCCCTCCGTGGTCGAACGAACTGATCTATACACTGAAATACTCTTCGGTAGCGTTCATCATCGGGACCCCAGAGCTTATGGCCACGGGGCAGATTATCGCCTCCAGTCTGCGTGGGCCGGGGGCCTTTCGGCACTTCGAAGTCTTTCTTATAGTCGCTTTTATTTATTTAGTCTGCGTGTTGGTCATCTCGAAGCTCTTGGATCTCTTGGAGCAACGTGTGAAGATTCCGGGGCTGGAGATGCAAAGAGCGTAGTCTTTACGCTAAAATAACTCAGGTGGTGCTCGATGATGGACGTTAAAATGGAGTCGGAGTTGAGTGAGATTCTCAACGCTTTGCAAGCCGGGCGCTCTAAAGATCTGCGCGGGCGCGTTGGGGAACTACTGAGCGAGCTGGGCGTCTGGGAGGTGGCGCATCGCCTGAGAGTTTTGCCCTCGGAGCGCACGCAGATCTTTGTGAGATACATGGAACGTGAGTATCCCGCGGCAGCAGATCGCATTCAGATTCTGCTGACGGCGACCAAGGGCGAAGACAAAGAGTTCGTGAAGCGTGAGTTCGGCGGAGATTGAGAGCCACCGGATGCTGAAGCATCCGGCTCAGCAGATGGAAGCCCGCTCAAGCGGGCTGTGAGCGTGCTTGAGCACGCTTGCACCTGGTGAGCCGGTGGATTCATCCACCGGGGCAAAGGCGACTTAGCTGTAGTTTAAGGAGAAGATCGTGACCAAAGCCCTCTATCCCGGCAGTTTCGATCCCATCACGTATGGGCATATTGACATCATCAAGAGAGCTCAAAAGCTCTTTGATAGGCTCGTCGTCGCCGTGATGCGCAACCCGGACAAAAAAATGCTCTTCACGTTGGAAGAGCGCCATCGTCTTGTTATTGAGGCCCTGCGCGAAGTCAAACTGAACACGATAGAGATCATCACCCATGACGGGCTGCTCGTCGATCTCGCTCGCCAATTGCGCGTGGACGCCGTCGTGCGGGGATTGCGCGCCAGCACCGATTTCGAGTACGAGTTTCAGTTGGCGCTCACCAATCGTGATTTGGATCCCGGCTTTGAGAGCGTCTATCTGATGACCAGTCGAGATTTTTCGTTTATCAGTTCCAGCATCGTCCGCCAAGTGAAGAGTTACGGAGGAGATGTGCGCCGCTTTGTGCCGGCGAGTGTAGATTTAGCATTAGAAGCGCACTTCAAAGAGCGGCGCACAGAGATGAACGGGCAGAGCCGTTCGTAGGGGCGATGCGCGCATCGCCCCAGCCTCTGGAGCATCGGCATTAAATCCTACGGTCCCCAAAAGAGCCGCCAGAAAGATGGGAAACGAGAGGCGCGTCAAGAGAAAGACCTGCTCCGTCCAAGGGATCAAAAACTCCCAACCCATGCTCTCAATAAAGAACTCCATGGCTTTTACGATCCCCGCTGCCCAAGCAAACCCGGTGATCGAGCCGACCGCAGCAAACCCATAGGTGAACAGCATTTTTCGCGGAGTAATCTCCAGATCGCGCAGCCAGCCCGCGGCGACAATCCCGACCGAAGCCGCACCCGGAAGCGTAATTAAGTAGATCGTCGTGCGCAGGGCAAAGATCCCCAAGCCGGTGCAGAGATCGGGATCGGGGTTCTCGCTGCAGAGCAAGCTTACATAGAACCATTCAAAAAACGGGCCGCCTGCAAATCCTCCCACCAATCCATACGTAAATTCCTCCCAAAAATAATTGGCCGACTGCTCCGCAGGAGGTTGAGCATAGCTCACAACGCTGTTCCCGATGATGCCAAGTATGCAAAGCCCCAAAGAGGCCCAGAATTTCATATACTCTTTTTAACACAGAACCGGCGCGGCTGTCAAGTGCGCTGTATAATCTTTATCTATGACCCGTTCGCAGTTTGAAGAGCTGGTTCACGAGACGCTGCACGCCCTACCAGCGTTCTTTCGCCGGCGCCTTCAGAATGTACTTATTATCGTACAGGACGCTCCCGATCCGGAGATCGCCCGCGAGCTGGGAGATGACCTCTTAGGTCTCTATCACGGGACGCCCTTAACGGAGCGCTCGGTCTTTCACGAACGATTGGAGCCCGATATTATCTATATCTATCAAAAGAACATCGAATCGCTGGCAGACTCTGAAGAGGAGGTTCGCCGCCAGGTGCGCATCACCGTGATACACGAGATCGGCCACTACTTCGGGCTTGACGAAGCACAGCTGGAAATCTTGGAGTCCTATGCGCACCCAGACTGATACCCAAGAGTTCAAACTCGTCTCGCCCTTCACGCCGCGCGGCGATCAACCCAGAGCCATCTGCGAACTGACCAAGGGAATCCAAGCCGTCTTGCAGCATCAGACCTTGCTTGGCGTCACCGGCTCCGGCAAGACGTTTACCATCGCCCACGTCATCCAAAACGTCCAAAAGCCGACTCTCGTCATCGCCCATAACAAGACGCTCGCCGCCCAGCTCTGCAACGAGTTCCGAGAATTCTTCCCCCACAACGCCGTGCATTACTTCGTTAGCTACTATGACTACTATCAGCCCGAAGCGTATATTCCCCAAACAGATACTTATATCGAAAAAGACGCTTCGATCAACGATGAGATAGATCGGCTGCGCCACGCCGCCACAAGCGCACTCCTAGAAAGACGCGACGTCATCGTCGTCGCCAGCGTCTCTTGTATCTACGGTCTGGGCACCCCGGAAGAGTACGCCGCGATGACGCTCTCGCTGAGAAAGGGCGCGACCAAGCCCCGCGACGAGATCTTGCGAAGATTAGTAGATCTTCAATACGAGCGGAATGACATCGGCTTTGGACGCGGGACGTTCAGGGCTAAGGGCGACACCATCGAAATTATCCCGGCGTACAGCGAGAACGCGATCAGAGTCGAACTCTTCGGCGACGAGATCGAGCGAATTTTAGAGCTCGACGCGCTCACGGGCAAACGGCTGCGCGAGCTGAGCTTTACAGCTATCTATCCGGCCACGCACTGGGTCACGGGACGCGAAAAGCTCGAACGCGCTCTGCAAACCATCCAAGCTGAGCTGGCAGAACGGCTTCCCGAACTGCGCCGACGCGACAAGCTCCTCGAAGCTCAACGCTTGGAGCAGCGCACCAAGTATGACTTAGAGATGCTGCGCGAACTGGGCTATTGCTCCGGCGTGGAGAACTATTCGCGCCACCTCGACGGGCGCGATCCGGGGACGTCGCCGCATACGCTCATAGACTACTTCCCCAGAGATTTTTTGATAGTGATTGACGAATCTCACCAGACTATTCCCCAGATTCGCGGGATGTACAACGGAGACCGCGCGCGCAAAGAGATCTTAATAGACTACGGCTTTCGCCTGCCCTCGGCTCTCGACAACCGTCCGTTGAAGTTTGAAGAGTTCGAGCGCAAGATCAACCAAGTGATCTATCTCTCGGCGACGCCGGGGCCGTATGAGCACCAGAAGAGTCAAAAGATCGTAGAACAGATCATTCGGCCCACAGGCTTGGTCGATCCCGAAGTGATCGTCCGACCGGTGAAGGGTCAGATTGACGATCTGATAAGCGAAGTCAGAAGAGTGACCGAGCAGGGCGAGCGCGTCTTAGTCACCACGTTGACCAAGAAGATGGCCGAAGACCTGACAGAGTATCTGGTCGAGTTGGGGATCAAAGCGCGCTATCTGCACTCGGAGATCGAGACGTTAGAGAGAGTAGATATTCTGCGCGATTTGCGTTTGGGCGAATTTGATGTGCTAGTGGGGATCAATCTCTTGCGCGAGGGTCTTGACTTGCCCGAAGTCTCGCTGGTGGCGATCTTAGATGCCGACAAAGAGGGCTTCTTGCGCTCGGAGACTTCGCTTATACAGACCATCGGGCGGGCGGCGCGCAACGTGCGCGGGCAAGTCATTCTCTATGCCGACGACGTGACCGGCTCTATGGAGCGGGCGATTGCTGAGACAGAGCGTCGTCGCCGGCTCCAGCTTGAGTTCAATCAAACGCACGGGATCACGCCGGAGACGGTGAAGAAAGCCGTCCGAGAGTTCATGCCGGAGCTGGCGCGCGAGAGCGTCGAGAAGAAGAGCAAGAAGAGACTTGTGGTGAAGACGCCCACGGAGCTGGCCGATCTGATTAAAGAGTTGGAGCAAGAGATGCTCGCGGCAGCCAAGCGCCTAGAATTTGAGAGGGCCGCGAGGTTGCGCGATGAGATTAAAGAGCTGAGACAAGAGCTCATCGGGGTTCTCTAGCTGACGCGATGCGCAGGTTTTGGGTTTCTCGCCTCTGTATCGGATGCTGAAGCATTCGGCTGAGCAACCATAGGGTGCCGAGGGGCGGACTCGAACCGCCGACACCAGGATTTTCAGTCCTGTGCTCTACCAGCTGAGCTACCTCGGCCCAAGCTTCGCTTGACCTTCAGCTTCGCCAGCCGCAGGCCGGCGAAGGCGAACAGTCCAGACGAAGTCTGGGGCGGGGATGACGGGATTTGAACCCGCGGTCTCTGCCTTGACAGGGCAGCGTGTTAGGCCACTACACCACACCCCCGGAACGTCAGCATTATAACGGCTTGAATAGAGCTCGTCAACCGTAAAAGACCGTAGGGGCGAACGGCCGTTCGCCCCTACAGACAGACCGTCACTCCCGAACAACGATCTCGCGAACGCGCCGCTGCGCCTCTAAGAGATGCGCCCGACTCAACGCGTCCAGATCGGCTCGCTCGACCAGCAGATCGCTGATCGCTTCATCTAAGCGCACCAACTCGGCGTAGGCCATCGCGACGGCATCGCTGAGACGACTCGGTGTCGTGTCGTTGACCATCGCGATCAGCATATCCAGATAGATGCTCTGAATCGCGCGTTGGAAAGAATCTATAGGTGACTGCTTGCTCAGCACATCGCCCCAGATGGCCTCGGTGAAACCCATAAAGTGCTCATCTAATCTATAGGGCTTCGCTTCTTCAGAACGATAGGCGTTGTCGGTGATTCTGAGCAGACGCTCCGGCCAGAAGGCCATCGTCAGCACCTGCACGCGCATCCCCGTGATCGCATCATGAATGGGAAAGTGAAAGCGCTGGTTGACTTGCCAAGTCGAAGCCCAATCCCACCAGCGCTCGCGCGGCATCTTGTCCAAGAAGTGCTTGGGGAAGCGCTTCTGGACGTCGGAGCTGAAGATCTCCGTGACGAATTTGAGCGCTTCACGCTGGTACTCGGCCGAGAGCGGCTTGAGCGGGGTGAGATCGTCGCCCTTGTGCGCGCGCGTCACTTCCATGCCGCCCAAGGCTTTAGTATAGTAAATATAGCCCCGGAGCTCTTGGAAGAGCAGCGTGTTCACCGCGCCGCGCAGCGGCCAGTACTCGTCGTCATCGGCGAGCAGCCGGTCTTCGAGATGGCCCCACAGACGCGCTACGAGCTTCTGCAGATCTTTATAATAAGCAACGGGATCGGCGCTCAGGTCCCACTGAGTGATCGCCGGATCGAGCGCATAAGGATAGAGCCAAGCGTCTTCATCCGTGCCGTAGATGTGCTCGCGTGTGCCATGTTGCAGTGCGATCTCTTGGAGTTGCGGGTGCGGAGCCAGCGTTTCGTTTCCCACCGGAGTGTAGCCCCACTTGATCGCCCAGATGTCCCACGTGCCTACGGTGGAATGAAAGTACTCGCCCTGATGCTCTCGGTCTGAAGAGATATTGGCCGGACTGTACTCCATCACCGAAGCCGTGATGCCGTATTTGGACGTGTAGTCTTTATTATGAAGTTTGTCAAATGGTACTGCCGTGCTCGCTTTGAAGTTATGGCGCAAGCCCAGGGCGTGTCCCACTTCGTGCATGACGGTATCACGGATCGCTGCTCCCACGTACTCTAGGGGGATTCCTCCGCCGGGCGCGACCAGGCCGTCAGCGGCAAGCGTCATCATCAGCGTGGCCATGTGCGGTACCATGCCCGCTTCGTAGGCGCAGAGCAAATGAGCGGCATTGGGGTTGAGCTTGCGAGCTGTTTCTAGGGCTTCGCTCTCGTCTTGCAAGAACTGCATGGGGCTTTCGACCATGCGCAGATACTCGTTGGTGAGCGCCCGCACCCAATCGGCGGTGAAGAGAATATCTGAATTTAAGATCTCGCCGCTGCGCGGATCGACATCTGATGGCCCGATGGCGAAGATCGAAGCGACCGAGGGCATCCATCTGATAGTGGAGTAGCGCGCGTCGGCAGGGTCCCAGTTGGGATCGTTCGGCTGCTCTTGGGCGAGAATGGCGTTCTTGAAGCCAGCCGCTTCAAAGGCTTTGTTCCACGCTTCGATGCCCTCTTTGATATACGGGCGCAGCTCTCTGGGGACGGTATTCTCTATATAAAAGATAATGGGCTTGACGGGTTCGCTTATCGGCGCATAGGGGTCTTTCTTCTCCAAGCGCCAGCGATTGACGAGCCGCACGGAGTTCGTCGGCCCCGTCTGGCGACTGTAGTCTTTATAAGTAGTGACGAAGTAGCCCATACGATCATCGGCCAGTCGCGGCTTCATCGGTTGTTCGGGCAGAGCTAATAAACTATAGTGCAGCGCGACGGGCAGCGTCTTTTCATCGGGGAGTACTGCATAGACGCGTGGCGGCACGTTCTGCATCGGGGCGGTGGCAGCAAATGTCAAATCGGCGTCTATCTCTAAGTTGCGCGGGAAGCCCTTCACGGTCGTGATCGCCGAGCGACCTGTGTCTAGGCGAAAGCTCGTTCTGAAGACACCGGGGAGATAGTCTCCCAGATTGGGCCAATCGGAGAGAAAGAGTCCTGTCGCATCAATGAGATAGCGTCCAGTCGCTTCGTCGCGGGCGACGATGGCGAAGGTGCGTCGCACCGAATCCCGAAAGCCCAGCTCGACCATGCGCCCCAAGGGAGTGCCGGGATCGGCCCGAAAATGGGGGTTGCGCGTCCAGAGTTCGATCTTGTCGTTGCGCATTCTAAACTGCAAGAGATCCGAATCCAACGGAAATCCCGTCAGCAAGAACGACTCGCCGATGCCGCGAGCTATCTGCACGACCACCAGAAAATCTTTGTCTAACTGTTGACGCATGACCTCCAGATAGAGGGTGCCGTCTCGCTTGAGATAGGCGTTAAAATAACCGGGAATGGCTTTCATCTCGGTAACAAACGTCTCGATAGGGCCTTTCCCGGGTGCCTCCTGCCCAACGAACGGGACAGCCAAAGCGACCACTAGCAAGACCGCAACCGTGATACGACGAAGCAGACTCCTCATACAGCTCTTCCTCCTTCTGTATAGCTTGTGTTTGCGGTTTTCTTCAGAAGAGTATCATACAGATTCTCCGAGCGTTTGGCTAGTGATCTATCGAGATGTCGCTACGGCCGAAGCGACGGTGGGAGTCGTCACCGCTTTGTAATACGCTCCTGAGCGAAGAGCTGGGCGTATCTGGCGATCTCGACGCCCAAGTTGACCAAGCGTTCTTTGATTTTGGGGTCTTGCAGTTGGCCGTCGCCGGCGAACGCACTCCCCGGAATGGCCACCGAAGACGGCGCGACCCACGCGCGTATCGCTCTACAAGTGTGCAGCATACTGTTGATGGTATTAATTCCAGAATTGCCCCCGGCGACGCTGATCAACCCGACGACTCTGCCTTCTAACCACGGGGGCTGGTCGTGGCCGAGCAGTTCGAGAAAGTCTAGGGCGTTTTTCATCGCGCCGCTGAGCGTGCCGTGATAGACCGGGGAAGCCAATATTAGCCCATCGGCCCAACGCACTCGTTCGATGAACGCAAAGACAGAGGGCGGATAGCTCTGAATATCAAAGCGATCATCGTAGAAGGGGAGCGCGAGCTTTTTCAGATCCAAAAGTTCGGTCTGTGCGCCAGCGTCGGCTGCGCCGCGCAGCGCGATCTCCAAAGCGCGCAGCGTGCGCGAGCCTTCTCGTCTCAGGCTGCCATTGATAGCTAGCACTTTGGGTGTCAGTCTCACCTCAGCGTCCAAACAACCAACCTCCATTACATCAACGTTAGGGCTGCGCCGACCAAGGCTCGACCATGCCCACGATGAACCGCTGGATCTTTGTATCTCTTGCGTCTATAGCCCGGAGGACGCCTTGACAGATCTCTTCGTGGGTGAGCCAGCGGGAGCGCCTGCCCTCAATGACGAACCCCAAGATCACTTCATGGTAACGAATGTTAGGGAGCGCTTCAAAGCGAACCCGACGTTCTGGATTGACTCGAGAGGGATCGGCGGCGCTGCTGCCCAGCACGTGAAAATAGTCGCACGGCTGCTGAGGGCTACCGACCAGATGTGCTACGTCCAGTGAGTCATTCGGAGAAGCCCAGTCTACTACTAAGATAATGGTGCCGAGACGCTGGATAGCCTCTTTGAGTTGAGCTACTAGTTCACGCTCCCTATAGACATCAACTGCGACGGGATGGATGAAGCCTCCGGCGGCGCGAGCGGCTTTGATCAGCTCTTGCAGTCTTGGTTCTCTCCGTGCAATGACGGACGTGTTATACCCGCGCCGAGCCAGTTCTAGCGAGAGGCCCCAGAGCATCCCGGTGCCTCCGACCACAAGGGCATGGCCGCGTGTCTTAGATGGACTCGCTTGCGGTAGATACGATCCATGCATAAGTCTCCTCCGGGCCTTGATACCTTCCTGGCTTTGCAGTACCTAACGGCTCTATAGAAACCGTGACGCGCTTCAATTCAGGTTGTGCTCCCTTGCCAATCCTCAGAAGTTGGCCGCTAGCCGCTAAAAGTCCCTCTGCGGTAACAACAAGCCCTAGTTGCTTATAAAAAGACTCCACTCGTGCAGGTTGAAGCGAAGTGACTTCAATGCCCCTTAAGATAGGGGCTTCGAACGCCATGGTGTCTTCAGCAAGATAAACTAGTTCCAGGACGCGACCGTCGGGATCAGCCAGTTCCGCGATGAGTGAGGCTTGTCTCAAAGGAGTAAAGATCTCAACACCTGAGGGGATTATGCGTCTTAGCTGACTAGTTCCCATTGTTGAGCTGCCGACGGATCTCACTTGGTCGAGGAGTCTTCTCTGGGCTAAGTGCAGGAGAGCTTCGTAAGGGGTAGCAGCCTTGAGCTGCAGCTCAAGGTGATGCCAGCCAGTATGATCGCTGAGGAATAAACCGATGAAGTCTTTTCCTGAAGGTCTCCAACGTAAGAAAATCTCTCGCTCAAAAGGACCTCGCTGCACATTCAGTCCCAGGATTTCTACACAAAAGTCCATAGCTTGCTCAAGATCTCGTACTCGCAAGTTCAAGCCGAGAAACCGCTGCACGTACGGTTTGTACAACCGTCTTACCCTCCTCGCTCGGCAGTATAACACATTTTTACAACTTTGTCAAGTATTAAGTTTATATAATTTGCAAAGTTCTTTCTATGGGCTATAATGGCGCTGCTATGGAGACGATAGCGACGTATCATGCGCCGGAGACGCGCCGCAAGATCCTAGAACTCTTGAAGCTCCACGGGCCGATGACGGCGCATCAGCTCGCTAAAGCGCTGGGGATGACCGTCATGGGCGTGCGCGGACAATTGGCTGCTTTGGAGCGCGATGGGCTTGTCTCTCATAGCGTTACTCCAAGAAAGCTGGGACGCCCCAGCTACCTCTACTTGCTCACCGGGTTAGGGAACGAACTCTTCCCGCGCACCTATGCGCAATTCGCCCAGAGCTTGCTCGAAACGATCCAAGCGCTCGAGGGCGCTCAGGCCATCGGACGGCTCTTTGATCAGCGCACAGAGCTTTTAGCTGTCCAGTACCGCGCGCGCATGAACGGCAAACTCCTGAGAGAGCGCGTCGCGGAACTTGCTCAAATCCGTACCGAAGAGGGCTACATGGCCGACTGGGAAGAACTGAGTAAAAATAAATTTTTGCTGACGGAGCACAACTGCGCGATCTGTCAGATCGCCCAGAAATGCCCGATGGCGTGCAGCCACGAGCTGGAACTCTTTCGTCGGGTCTTGGAGGACGCCGAAGTCACTCGCGACCAGCATATCATCAAGGGCGACTGGGCCTGCACGTATGTGATCCGCCCCAAACGCTGAAGCTATGAAACTGCTGCTCATCTACGACGGCACGTGTGCTTATTGTCGTGGCTTTGCGCGACTAGTGCGCGCGCTCGATCTGCGAAAGAGATTTGTCTTGCTCCCGTTTGAGAGCGAGCAAGCCCAAAAGCTGCTGCGCGCGCAGTTTGGGAAAGACTTCGGGTTCGCGATGTTTCTCTTTGAAGAAGACTCTGTCAGTTGGGGTTCCGAAGCTGCGAAGAGAATTGTGCAGGCGCTTTCGTTGCCGGGGTCGTCTGTGGCTTTCTGGCTCTATCCCAAGATCGTTCAGATAGTTTCGTGGCTGACGCGCCGCCCAAAAAGAGTCTGCGGGCCGGACTGCGCAGGGCTGCGCAAGGCTTCACAAACGCAGAGCCTCCCCCTTAAGTCTGAGGTCTGCCGGATGCTCAAGTCGTAGGGGCGAGGTCACCTTGCCCCTACAGTTAGAAATAAAAGTGCACGCCCAGTCCACCGGTCACGCCGCCGCGCGTACCCCCTAAGCCGAAGATCCCTACTTCACCCGTGAACGCAATATTGGGAATGAAACGCATCTCCAGCCCCGTGAAGATCTGAACTGGCGTGTAGAGCATCAGAGCGTCATTGGGAGGAGTGTAGGCGAAGAATCCCATTCCCGCTCCTATGTAAATATCGGCCAGATCAAGATTGATGAGCTTAAAGAGCGCTCGCGGTGCGAAACTGAGCGACGTCCCGACCAAGAAGAAGTTCGCATCGAAGCCGATCAGATCTGCGATCCAGACGCGCAGGCTCAACCCCGACGCCGGCACAGTATGCGGCGGCATGACGGGGAACGTCAATTGAAACCCTGTTCCTAACCATGTTGTGCGCGAGGGGTCTTCAGCACACACAGTTGTTGACCAAACGAGCAACACGAACAGCGCGAGCGTTACGGGCCTGGCCCATCTCATAGCGAACCTCCCTGATGTCTAGAGCTTCTGTGTACTACTCTAGCTCTTGTGCTCTTGACTCCCAAGCCCTCTCGTAAGCTCTCTATGTGACAACGATCACATTCACTCCAAGGGAGGCTCGACTCTCACAGGCTTTAAGAAATAATAGTGCAGCCCCAAGCTGAATGTCGGCTGGAAGCCGACGCGCGTCGGCTCGAAGAAGATCGCCTGCCCGAACTCCAAGTTGATCGCTAAACTTGGCAGAATGCTCAGTTCCATGCCGCCCAAGATAGCTACATCAGCGATGCTGGGCTGTGCATAGTCGCCCAAGTGGAGATTGGCCCAGAGCACCGCGTAGAAATCGAAAATATCGGTATTGGCGAGACGAAGCAACGTTTTCGCTGCCAGACAGCCGATGGTGAAATCCCCGGTGGAGATCAAGAACGCATTGGCTTCTAAACCGAGGCTCTCAGTTAGCCAGAAGCGAAAGCTGAAGGCGCAGGGCGCCTGCAGCCCGATTCCCAAGCTGCGATCCTGCGAAAGATCACGCGACGCTCTTGGTTCTTGCGCGATAGCTGCAACGGCTGTTCCCAGACCGATACCTATAATGACGACTATCAAGACAAGCTTCTTAAGCATTCTCTCCTCCTTCGTCTGATCCGTTGTCGGTATAAAAAGAGCAGGTGCAGGGTTCCCCCTGTCTCCAATTAATTCCCTCTGAACTCCTGCTCGGATTCGGCGTTGGCTTTGATCGCATCGTCGGTGAAGAGCACCGGATAATAGTCGTTCACAAGCCAGTACGCGATAAGATCTCCAAAGTGCGACGTGTTCGCGACCCCGCTCTGGCCGGTGGGCAGCGCGTTCCAAGCTCGGATCCCCTTAGGATTCAACTCAACAATCTGTCGCTGCGACGGTCCGCGGCTGAACCCGAAATCTTCAGCTTTTGTGCCCTTCACGCTGTAGTTTGCCACGTCCACAGCAGCTAAAGTGCCATCTACCGGCAACCCATCGGCGTATTCGGGCTGAGGGTAGACCGCCGGGGGTATGCTGAACTTATGCGTCTGCGGGTGCATTGAGCTTCTGAACGTGATGCGATGAAGCTTGCCCCAACGATAGTCTTCAAGCTTTTCGGATTTGTTATAGGCTTTGGCAAAGGCGTCGCCTCTGAGCAGATCGAGCGCATCTTGCAGGCTCTTCAAGATGCGCCAGTCGCGCTCCTCTTCGGGAGACAAGAAGAGATCGGGCACATCAAAGAAGTCTACGCCCGACTCGCCGCGACCCTGCTTGCGCGGGAATCTCTCCAAGAGATTGAGCAGCGCGTTCACCGCGAAGAACCCGCCCGGCTTGGCCATCGTCTTGTCCAGACGATCTAGTGTGTCGTCAATAACACGCCGGATGAAGACGCTCAGCCAGACGTTGAAGATCGTCGTAGCGACGCTATCGGTGATCTCGCTCTCCGACGGCGTGTTGAGTGTAAAGCTCTTGCCGTCGGGGCTCACAGAATCGTTCTCATCAAAACCCTCGGGGATGCCCGTCGGCGTGGCGAAGCTCCACTTAGCTATGTATTTTTCAATCGCATCGGCCAGACGGGTGTCTCTGAGCAGCGCTTTGAGTTCATCGGGTGCATCTGCAGATCGGGCGTTCTTGAGCGCTGTGAGTAGGCTGGCCGTCAAACGTCGTCCGATGAGCGAGACCGTGTCCGATTGAATCTTCGCCATATCTTCGACAGAGAACTTCTCGCCCTTGGCGATCTTCGCTTTGATCAGTTCTGTGATTCTGCCAGCGCGAAAGCCGATATCGTAGCTCCAGTCCAGATAATAGATCGCGTTGCTGCCGCGACGCCTCTGGTTGAGCGGGTCGTTATCTAACGTCGTGCCGAGCGGGTCGTTGTTGGCGCTGACGATAAAGCCTGCCGGAGGATTGACGATCTGCGGCATCTCTTCTATGGGAAGAATAGCAGATGGAGTAGCATGTCCGGGGGCGCGCCCGCCCTCCATAGAGATCCACTGGTGCAATGCAGAGCCGGTGCCATCGCGCACGAAGAAGGGCGGCAGGCCCAGATCTACCCGACCCGCTTCCAAGTCCTGGCGCAGCGGCGCTTCGGCTCCCGTGAAATACGCGATGTTTCCCTCAACGTCGGCATAGCCCCAGTTCTGCGAGCCGACATCGAAGAATTTAACGCCCTCGCGGAACTGCTCGAGATTTCTCGCGCGATTCCAGAGCCGGAAGGTCAGAAGCTCTGTCGTCGCATAAAAACCCGTGTACTGGACGGAGATCGCTTGGCCGATCTTGAGATCGAGACTGACCACCGGGCCGTGTCGGGGAATAATATACGTCGTCGTCTTGGGAGCCTCGGCGAGATTATCGAACTGACCGTCGCCTAGTTTATTGACGCGATAGGACTCTTCTAGCGCCGTTACGGGTTCCAGCTTCCCCTGAAAATTGCTGAAGAGCTTACCGTCGCGCTCCACAACAGCCTCTTGGAACATATCGGTCTCATCCAAAGGGTTGACGGTCGCTGACCAAGCGATCTTCTCATTGTGTCCCAAGATCACATAGGGGATGCCGGGGAAGGTCGTGCCGACGACGTTGATCCCGTCGGCGGATTTTTGATCTATCGCGTACCAGACGCCGGGCATCTCTAAGCCCAGATGCGGGTCGTTGGCCAAGAGAGCATACCCGGTTGCAGAGTGCTTCGAGCCGATGAGCCACCAGTTGCTGCCCGTCTCCATCAGCGCCTCGCGATTTAAGATGGACTTGAAGAAGTCAATATCTTTAATGCGCTGATAGAACTTCTCCAGCATGGCTAAGACCGTCGGTGAGACTTCGGGCAGGTCTGCGGTGGGCGGGCGGACCTCCAAGCGCCCTTCGGCATCGCGGACGACGACGGCCGGATCTGCAGGAGCGCTTCTGAAAAGATCTTCAAAGAAGAGCGCGTGCCCGTTGAAGCCCTTTTCGGTTCCCACTGCGCGATACTTAAAATACGTCAATACGTTGGAAGCATCTATATTGAACGAGAGATCGAAAGTCAAGAGCTTGCCGATGGCCAGCGAATCCAACCCCGACCATGACGCGACCTTGGAGAGCTCCAGTTCTTTGTACTCCGGCGGGAGCTGTCCAGACTGATTGATAGTATTTATATAAGCGTTGACGCCCGTGACGTAAGCGTTCATCTCTTCGCGGGCGTCATTGGGGATGATCTTTTCGGTCAACTCGGCCGCGCGCCGCAGGCCGAATAAGCGCAGTATCGTGTCTTGTCCCAGCACTCTCTCCCCAAACAGCTCGGCCAGTGTCCCGCTGGCGGTGCGGCGCAGCACGTCCATCTGAAAGAGCCTGTCTCTGGCGTGCAGCCAGCCCACCACGCGATACAAGTCAGAAGCGCTTTGTGCAAAAACGTGCGGAACCCCGAACTTATCCGTTACGACTCTTACCGGGGCTTTGAGGCCGGGAATGCTGACCGGATCGAGCCTCGCTCCGGTCTGAGCCAGAGGCCCCAACGAAAAGATGAGGACGACCGCTACGACCAGTGCAACGATTGACCATCGACGCATCTTCTGCCACCTCCGTAGGATTTTCTCTGCTGGGACTATTTATAGCAGATCGCACCTGCGCATGGCAAATAGTTTTGACTTTTCTCGGTAAGAATGAGTATTATACTTGGAGGTGATTCGGTGAAAGAGGCAAGCCTCGCGCTTGGATTCTTAGAGACAGAATCTATACAGATACGTCCCTCAGAACCATTTCGACTGGCCTCCGGACGGCTTTCGCCCGTCTATGTGGACTGTCGTCGCCTGATCTCTTTTCCAAAATGGCGAGAGATCATCACTACGAGTCTCGTGCGCATGGTCCAAGAAGAGATCGGTCTTCCGCAAATAGACGTCATTGCCGGGGGAGAGACTGCGGGCATCGCTTACGCGGCGTTTGTAGCGCAGGCTCTGCGCAAGCCGATGATCTACGTGCGCAAAGAGCCTAAGGGTTACGGAAAATCTTCACAAATTGAAGGGGTTCTCACGCCGGGCCAGCGCGTCTTGCTCGTGGAAGACTTGGTCACCGATGGGGGCAGCAAACTCAATTTCAAGCGCGGGATCGAGAATGCCGGTGGGATTGTTCGGCATTGTCTTTGTGTCTTTGAGTATTTTTCAGAAGAAGCGGGGCTGCATCGCGCGCGGGAGATTCTCAGAGAGAACGGGATCGAGCTGCACGCGCTGGTCAATTGGGATGATGTGTTGAGCGTTGTTCGAGAGCAGAAGACCTTCACCGAGCAAGAGGTTGCAACAGTCCTGCAATTTTTCGCGGAATTGGCAACGTAAGCGCTCTATGTCAGATTACATACAGGTCATCACCACGGTCGCCGGCAAAGAAGAAGCCGAGTGCATGGCTACAGCGCTGCTGGAGAAGCATCTGGCGGCCTGCGTGCAGATCGTGGGCCCAATAACAAGCCTATATTGGTGGCAAGGGAAGATCGAGCGCTCAGAAGAGTGGCTGTGCATCGCCAAGTCGGAACTCAAGCTCTTCCCGCAGATAGAAGAGAGAATCAAAGCGTTGCACTCTTACCAAGTGCCGGAGATTTTAGCTGTCCCCGTGGGCGCGGGGAGCCAGCAATATCTGCAATGGCTGAACGAGCACGTGCGTAAAGAGCGTGGTTGATAGATGTGCGGATTTATGAGATCATTTGGAAGGAGCAGTTCGTCGAGAAGATTGCTCGGAAACATAGAGTGACAAGAGAGGAAGTCGAGCAAGCGATATGACTTCCGCCAGAAGCTGGCTTGTAAGAAGTGAGGCAGTTATACTAATACTGATTTGACTTGATCATGTTATCGAGAGCTGACAGCGGATTCGGGTAACAGATTAAGCAGATTCGGCGAAAGAAATCAGCTCAATCCGCTACCGAAATCTGCTGTCAGCTCTACGCACTGTGCGTTTGATTGAAAGACCAGAGATTATTTCTCGCTATAGACCAACTCATACTCTCCCAACCGAATCGCGCTGCCCTCTCGCAACCCGCGACGGCGCAGCTCGGCCATAACGCCAAGAGCTTCTAAGCGCTCATAAAGATACTCTTGTGCATCGCGCTCCTCCAACGAAAGGCGCGACAGCCGCTCGACCGCGCGACCAGACAACACAAAAACGTTATCTTGGAAATCTATCTCCCACTCCGGACCGCCGCTGAACGTGTAGATACGTCGCTTTACATCTTCGGTCTCGGAGAGAGGCGCACGCGGCTGGGCCGCCTTCAGCTCCTGTAACTTTTGGTAGCACTCGTAGATCAGTTCTCGCGTGCCCTCGCCCGTGAGCGCCGAGATCAGACGCAAAGAGATCTTGCGCTCGGAGAAACGCGCTCGGATCGCCTCTCGCTGCCCTTTTTCTAGCATGTCGATCTTGTTCCCGACCACAATCTGCACTTTCTCTGCGAGCACCGGCGAGAACGAGCGCAACTCGTTATTGATGATCTCATAATCTTTCACGGGGTCGCGCGCGTCGTCCGTGGGAGCTAAGTCAATCAGATGCACCAACAGCCGCGTGCGCTCAATGTGTTTGAGAAATCTATCGCCCAAGCCCTTGCCTTCATGCGCTCCTTCTATTAATCCGGGAACGTCAACAATCACGAACTCTTGGAACTCTTCGACTCGGACGACCCCCAGATTCGGGGTTAGTGTCGTGAACGGGTAGGGTGCGATCTTGGGGCGAGCTGCCGAGATTTTAGCAATTAGACTAGACTTTCCTGCGTTGGGAAAGCCGATAATCCCGACATCGGCTATGAGTTTTAGTTCTAATTTGAGCCAGCGCTCTTCGCCGGGAGCGCCGCGCTCGCGAATGCGTGGCGCCTGGCGCGTCGAACTCTTAAAGTGGACATTCCCACGTCCGCCCTCTCCTCCGCGTGTTATGATCAGCTCTTGCCCTGCGACACTGAGATCGGCGAGCACTTCGCCAGTGTGAAGTGCTTTGACGACCGTGCCTACGGGAACCGAGACCATCAGATCTTGTCCGTCTGCACCGTAGCGGTTGTTCTTGCCGCCGGGCTGGCCGTGCGGGGCTTTAAAGTGGATCTGGTGCTTAAATTTCAAGAGTGTATTGAGATGTGGGTCGGCTCTTAAAATAACGGAACCCCCTCGACCGCCGTCGCCGCCATCGGGGCCGCCCTTGGGACGATATTTCTCTCGCAGAAAGCCGATGATACCGTCTCCGCCCCGGCCGCCCACGACGCAGATCTTCGCCTCGTCAATAAACATAAAAAACCACAGAGATCACAAATGTGCTCTTTGTGCGCCCTGTGGTGAGTCCCGAAGTTACTCGGCGTGGACGTGTACGAGACGCCCTTGAAAGACCACTTGGCCATCGCGCAGCGCGAAGAGCGTGTGATCGCGCCCCAAGCCGACGCCATCGCCGGGGCGAAAGCGCGTGCCGCGCTGATGAAGAATCACGCTGCCCGTGCGCACGAACTGGCCGCCGAAGGCTTTAACCCCAAGCCGTTTGGCGTTGGAGTCGCGCCCGTTGCGCGAGCTGCCGCTGCTCGTCTTGTGTGCAAAAAGCTGCAGATCGAATCTAAACTTTGACATTGCTGACGACCTCCTCTGTCACCCGCAGGTGTTCCGGGTATTCACGCTCTAGAGACTTAAGCCCTAGCACCATCGTTTCCAATACGGCGTCAATTTCACGATTCAGAAATATATCGCGCTCCAACTGACAGTGCAACAACCCTTTCTCGTGCTCAACCTTGGGGTCGAGCTTGAGATACTCTTCTAGCCCCAGTACAGCCGTCTGCAACAGCGTAGAGACTCCGGCACAGACGATATCTTTGCCCTCTTCGGCATAATCTGTGTGACCGAGGCTGCGAAAGGCAAAGATCTTTCTATCACTATCGCGCGAGATCTCGACCGAGGTCATGCGCGGATCTCCTTGATCGTCGCTTCGAGATAATACTGACGATGGCCGATCTTTCTGCGCCTGCGGGTCTTGCGCTTATACTTAAAGACATCGAGCTTCGGGCCCCGGAGATTTCGGGTGACCTCGGCGATGACTTTAGCGCCCTTTAGATGAGGCGCTCCCACCTGGAGCTTCTCGCCCCCAACCAAGAGCACATGGCCGAACTCCACGCGCTCCCCGACTTGAGCGCCCTTGAGCTTCTCGATGACGATGCGATCGCCTTCGCAGACGCGATACTGTTTGCTGCCCGTCTCAATCACTGCGTACTTATTCATAAGTCACCCGTGCCGTCCTTCTTTCTTTTCTTTTCTTGGCTTTCTGTAATCAGAAATGTCCCGAACGAGACTTATTCTATCGGGAAGTTGAGCCTTTTGCAAGAGAATCACAAGATATAGCGACTCAGATCAAGATCTTCTACAATCTCGTGCAGTTTTTGGCGCACGTAGGCTGCATCCATAACGAAGCTCTTGGGAACGGGGAGATCGCACGTCTCAAAAGCAACATCTTCCATCAGTTTTTCCATCACCGTCTGCAAGCGACGCGCCCCGATGTTTTCTAGCCGTTCGTTCAAGCGATGCGAGATCTCTGCGATCTCTTCTATGGCGTCTTCGGAGAACTCTAAGCGCAAACCCTCGACGGCCATCAGCGCCTGATACTGCTTGGCAAGCGCGTCTTCGGGCTCGGTGAGAATTCTCTTAAAGTCGGCTTTCCCCAAGGACTGTAGCTCTACACGAATGGGCAGCCGCCCTTGAAGCTCCGGAATGAGATCCGATGGCTTCGCCATCGTGAACGCGCCGGCTGCGATAAAGAGAATGTTATCGGTACGGACGTTGCCGTGGCGCGTGCGCACCGTCGAGCCCTCTAAAATGGGCAGGAGATCGCGCTGCACGCCCTGGCGCGAGACCCCCGGTCCGAAGCGCTCCTCTCGCCCTCCCGCGGCGATCTTGTCTATCTCATCAACGAAGACAATCCCCGACTCTTCCGCCCGGCGCAGCCCCTGGCGGCGAATCTCTTCATGATTGATGAGCGTATCGGCCTCTTGATTGAAGAGCACGTCGCGCGCCTCTTTGATCTGCAAGCGCTTGGTGATATAGCCAAAACCCATCGGATTGAGCTTTTCAAAAAGCTCGCCTAAGTCAACCCCCAATTGTTCCGAGCCCTCCATCGAGAAGACGTTGACTTGGGAGAAGGGCGATTCGCGCTTGACCCGTAGCTCAATATATCGCTCTTCGAGCTCGCCGGCGCGCAGTTTCTCGCGAAAGCGTTCGCGCGTCCGCTGCCAAGACTCTTGACGCTCCAGATCCGAGCCCGCCGGCGGTGCAGCGCCGGCCAGCGCGTCGAGCACGCGCTCCTCTACGAGATGCTCGGCCTCGCGCCGGACTTTCTCGATGGCTTCTTGGCGCACTATATGCAGGCTCGCTTCTACTAAATCGCGAATCATCGAATCCACATCGCGCCCGACGTAGCCGACTTCGGTGTACTTCGTCGCTTCCACTTTCAAGAAGGGCGCTTTCACTAAATGAGCCAAGCGCCGAGCAATTTCGGTCTTGCCCACCCCCGTCGGGCCGATCATTAAGATATTCTTGGGCAGAATTTCACGGCGAATGGGATCGGTGACGCGCATCCGCCGCACCCGATTGCGCAACGCGATCGCCACGGCTTTCTTGGCTTCGTACTGCCCGACGATATACTTGTCCAGCTCTGCGACGATCTCCTTGGGCGAGAGCGGGCGCTCCCGTTCGCGCTCCTCGGGCATAGCTTTCAGTTCGATCATCTCAGACATAGATTCACCACTCTAGTTCTTCAAGAGAGATATTTTGATTGGTATAGATGTCCAAGCCGGCGGCGATCTCCAGCGACTTGCGGGCGATCTCGCGGATGGGCATCTGGGTATTCTCACGCAGGGCCTTAGCAGCTGCCAGAGCATACGGGCCACCGGAACCAAGCCCGATGATCTCATCGTCGGGCTCGATGACGTCTCCGGCGCCGGTGACGAGCAACAGAGCTTCAGGATTCGCTACGGCCATCATCGCTTCTAATCTTCTCAAGACGCGATCGGTGCGCCAGTCTTTGGTCAGTTCGACGGCGGCGCGTTTGAGATTGCCCCCGAATTCTTTGAGCTTGCGCTCGAAGCGCTCAAAGAGCGTGATCGCATCGGCCGTCGCTCCGGAGAAGCCCACCAGCACCTGATCGCTATAGATACGTCGCACTTTTTTTGTCGTATGTTTGATAACGATATTATTCAGTGTCGCTTGGCCATCACAAGCGATGACGGTGCGGCGCTCGGCAGCAGAGCGGATCGCCAGAATCGTTGTGCCGCGAAGCTGATAATAATTACGCACAAGCACTATTCTAGAGCAAGCGCTAGCGTTTCTCAAACTTCTGCACGCGATGGTTATCCGAGTCGGCGATATAGACCAGAGCATCTAAGACAGCCACGCCGCGCGGGCGTTTGAACTGTCCGGGTCTAGTGCCTTCGCCTCCCCAAGCGAGCACAAAGTTACCCTGAGCATCGAAGATCTGAATGCGATGATGCCCCTGATTGGCAACATAGAGATTATTGGCGCTGTCCAATGCTATATGATAAGGTCGGCGCATCTGCTCCGGTCTATCTCCGGGGCCGCCGAGTCTCGCTAAAAATTTCCCGGCAGCGTCAAACTTTTGAACCCGATCGTTGCGATTATCAGAGAGATAGATATTCCCGGCGCCGTCCAGAGCGATCCCCGCGGGGACGTTGAACTGGCCGTCGCCTGCGCCGGGGAGACCGAACTTGCCCAAAAATCTCCCTGTGGGACTGAACTTCTGCACGCGATGGTTGAACCCATCGGTGATATAGAGATTGCCCTCTTTATCAAGAGCGATGCCTACGGGGATGCTGAACTGTCCGTCACCGCGCTCTAAGGGGCCCGCGCCGTCGGGATCCACGCAGCCTTTGCCGATCTCTTTGGTAAAGGGGTTCTGGCCGTAAAGGTCACAGAGAGTTCCCCATTTGGCTAAGAATTTTCCGCTCTTGTCAAACTTCTGGATACGATGATTGAACGAGTCTGCGATATAGATATGGCCCTCTTTGTCTAGAGCGATTCCGCCGGGGGAGTCGAACTGCCCGTCGCCCAAGCCCTTCGCGCCCCATTTCGCTAAAAATCTTCCGTTGGCGTCGAATCGCTGAACGCGATGGTTCTCCGTGTCCGCGATGTAGATCGTCCCGTCGTCGGCAACGGCGATCCCTTCGGGAGCTTTGAACTGGCCGTCGCCGCTGCCCTCGCGTCCCCATTGCGTAACGAAGCTGGGCGCGCTCATCTGGGAGAGCGCGAGTAGAGTCGCCAGAAGAACTGTTGTGAGGCCGAGATAGAGAGATTTGTGCATGGTGCCTCCCTCTTGGTTTGGAGTCTGTTTATTATAGCGCTGCGGGAGTCGAGGCTGCCAGTTGACGGAAGATTTCAATCAGACGCTCCGCGCAGCGCTCGATGCTCATCTCGTGGGCCTTGCGCTTCGCTCCCGCGCGGAGCTTCTGTCGTTCTTGCTCGTCGCGCAAGAGCGACAAGATCGTTTCAACAAAGTCCTCTTCGGAGACCAAAACGCCCGTCTCGTCGGGGAAGACGACCTCTTGGACGCCCATCGCGCGCACGGCCACCGTTGGAAGCCCGGCGGCCATCGCTTCCATCAAGACCAGCCCTTGCGTCTCGGTCTTGGACGCGAAGAGAAAGAGATCCGCAGCGCGATAGTGATCTACCAACTCTTCTCTAGGGATAAATCCCGTAAAGATCACGCGATCTCCCAATTGTAGTCTCTGCGCAAGCTGTTCCAAATGCTCACGATAGGAGCCATCGCCTGCGAGCACCAAGCGCAAAGCTCGCTCTCCTCCCCAGCGATCCAAGAGGGCACGAAAGCTCTGTAACAGAAAATCTAAGTTTTTCTCGGCTCCCAGCCGGCCCGCATAGAGCAAGAAAAGCTCTTGGGGGGATAGCCCCAGCTTTTGGCGCGCGTCGAATCTCAGAGGGCGCTCATAGGGCTCGGTATCGACTCCAAACGGGAGCAAATAGATGGGCTTGTGTACGCCGTAGCGCAAGAGCTCCGCACGCATGGCTTCCGATGGAACAGTAGTCGCGTCGCAGCGGTTGCAGAAGGCTGCGCTCAGTCGTTCGGTCATCTGGCGCGAGGGGCGAACGAGTCGCGGGAGATAGTGCAGATACTCCGTGAAGAGCGTGTGGTACGTATGAATATGTGGCAGCTTATATCTTCTTGCTACGCGGAGCGCCAAGAGCCCCATAGAGAAGGGCGTGTGGCTATAGACGGCTTCCAACTGTGCAAAGACAGAGAAGGCCCGACGGTCATAGGGGATGACGATGCGGCTCTCTTTGTGGAAGCGCGCGTTGACCGCAGGAAAACGAAAGATATGGCCGTTCTGGTGACGCTGCTCGCGAAAATACGCGGGCGCGAAGATATAGACTTGGTGTCCTTGGCGCATGAAGACGCGCTCCAGATCGCAGACGATGCTGGTCACGCCGTTGATCTGCGGTGTAAAAGTATCTGTAAAGATTCCTAGTTTCATAGAGTATCCTCCGCACAGAGCGGACAGAACTCACTCTCGCAGAGCGTACTGCAACGTGGGCAGGGCTTCCAGCCCCACTCGCGTCGCGCTCGCTCTATGCGCTTGGCCGTGCTCATCAATCGTTTCAGATCTTCACGCAGTTCGGCGCTCTCGATCTCCGTTGCGAGCTGCTCGATCTCGCGCTCTTCTTGAGGCAGCAACGGAACCCGCGCGAGCGAGAACGGCGGCTCTCCCTTCGGCTTAGATTCTACCACAAAACGGACTTCGCGCACGCGCTCCTCGCCGAAATGCTCGTTGAGCTTCTTGCGAAACTCTGCGCGCATGAGAGTGAACTCATGCTGAAAGACATGACTGGTTACAGCCACAAAGAGCACGCCGTTCTGCACATAAAGCGGCTCGGTTATTTTAGCCATGCGTGCGCCGACGACCTTGGGCCAGTGCAGCGCCGGCTCCTGCGCACGATACTCTTCGCCCAAGCCGTGACGACGAAAGAGCTTCTCCATCAGTATTGCTTCGATCATAGTTTCTCTGTGATCTGTCCCGCTGTGATCAGATAGAGACGACGAGCGCCTCGGCGCAACTCGCTGGGCATCTCTTCATCGGTAGAAGCTGTGTGCGTCAAGAAGATCTGCAGATTTTTAGGCAAAAGCTGGAGAAGCCGCTGGGTGCGAGCGCGATCCAATTCGGAGAGCACGTCGTCCAAGATTAAGATGGGGTAATCGTGAAAGCGTTCGTAGTGGAGCTCGACTTGTGTCAGCAAGAGGGCGCAGAGCACCGATTTCTGTTCGCCTTGAGAGCCAAAGCGCTTTACGTCGTGTTCGTTGAGGTCGAAGCGCAGGTCATCGCGCTGAGGCCCCACGAGCGCTTGTCGGCGTCGCAACTCTGCGCGGCGGGCCTTGGCCAGTAATTGCGCCAGATCCCTTTGGAGATCGTCGTTCTGAGAGAGCGCTGTTTCATAGTGCGCGCGTAGTTGTGAGGTCTGGTCGGAGATCTGCTGGTAGTGCTGGGAGAGCTTTTCGTTGATCTTGTGCAGATATGACCGTCTTTGGGCGACCAGCCGTGCGCCGCGCTCGCTCAGTTCTTCGTCATAAACGTCCAGCAGATCCATATTAGGGCGCTCGGAGCGCAGGAGCGCGCTCTTGCGCCGCAGGATCTGTTCGTACTCCAAAAGCGTATGTTTATAGGTACGATGCAGATCGGCGATGCTGCGATCTAAAAAGCGTCGGCGCTGCTCCGGGCTGCCCTTGATGACTTGTAGCTCATCGGGCGTGAAGAGCAGGACGCGCAGTAGAGCGCTCAGCTCGCTCTGGCTCTTCTTCTCGTGATTGAGTTCTATGGTCTTCGCTCTGGCGCTGCCGTTGAGATGGAGACGGATGTGATCTCCGCTGAGAGAGAATTCTAAGAGCGCTTCGCTCTGATCCCAGCTGATCAGATCGCGCTGACGTTCTCCCTTAAGCGGCCAGCCCTTGGCGGCGTAATAGATCGCCTCGCAGAGGTTGCTCTTGCCCGCGGCGTTGGGCCCGGCGATGATATTCAGCCCGCCGTCGGGAGCGAGATCTATAGAGACCAAATTGCGGACATGGCGCAAGACGATGCGATCTAATTTCATCTCGGTTTTTATTTTACTTGGGATAGGCGGGAGCGGCCAACTTGAGAAGATACTCTCTCAGCGCGTCGATCTCGGAGCGAAAGAGCGGGCTTTCCGCCAGCGCTTTGGCCTTGCGATAGGCGTACATAATAGTGCTGTGATCGCGCCCGCCGAAGGCCGCGCCCAGCGCGGGGAAGGAGCTTTCGGTCAGCTCGCGCGCCAGATAGATCGCTAATTGTCGGGCCTGCGCGACGCGCCGCTCGCGGCTCTCGCTCTCCAAGTCTTCTGTGCGAAGCTGATAGTGCCGGGCAATCTCTCTCTTAACAGTTGCGACATCGAGGACCAGAGGGCGCTCGACCTCGGCGGGCAGCAACTCAAAGACCAACTGCGACGTGATCTCTTGGCTATGAAGCGCGGCGCTCGCGGCCAGACGGATGAGCGCCCCTTCGAGCGCGCGCACGTTGGTGCGCACGCGCTGGGCGATCAATTCTAAGATCGCTTCGGGGATATCCAAGTTATGGTCTTGGGCTTTGGCACGGAGAATAGCGAGTCGCGCTTCAAACGGGGGCGGCTGAATATCGGCGACCAAGCCCCAGCGAAAGCGTGAGACCAGTTGTTCTTGCAGTTGGGGCAGCGCCTCTGGAGAGCGATCCGAAGCAAGAACAATCTGTTTACCCCGTTGATGAAGCTCGTTAAACGTATGACAGAGCTCTTCTTGCAGGGCTGCTTTTTCTCTCAAAAAGTGCACATCGTCCAGGAGCAAGAGATCGGCGCTGCGATAGATCTTGCGGAATTGCGCGGTCTTGTTCTCTTGGATCGCGCGATAGAACTCTGTCGCCAAGCGCTCGCAGGTGCTATAGATAATATGGAGAAAGCGATGCTGCTGCAGCGCGCCGTTGCCGATGGCATGGAGCAGATGGGTCTTGCCCAGCCCCGGAGCGCTGTAAATATAGAGGGGGTTATAGGCGTGTGCCGGGTGCTCTGCCACAGCCAGCGACGCCGCATACGCGAGACGATTGTTCTCCCCGCGAACAAAACGCGCGAACGTATAATCTTCGCAGAGCGTCGGTGCCGTGACAGGGGCCCATGACTCCTTGAACTCCGCTCCTGTTCTCATCTTGTGCTAACCCCTGTTGCGGTAGGTAGAGAGAGCATAGCAGAGATTTCGCCCGGCTGTCAAGTGAGGATTCCAGAGAGAGAACGCTGAAATCTCTGTTAAAGAGGGCGTTTTTGTGCAGAGCCTGCGCTGGGCATCCGACGGCATTTGAGCAAGCGGGATTTTTTCAAAGAACGATGACCATCTTGGGCGCACCAGATGATCGCTCTTTGATCTTCAGTCTGAAGTGCAGGAAGTTGATCACCTTTAGCAAAACGTTCTCTGCAAGAGAGAAAACGCTTGGGACGCTTGCCGGTCGCGCATTGGAGAGAGCCTAGATAAGAGCACAATCTGAAAAGATTCCCCAACGTCCCATCAATTAGCGGACGCAAGAACGTCAGACAACTTCTATTGCGTGTTAAAGCGATTCATCACGGTCTCTATAGCTGGTTTGTTAGGCGCTCTTAATCCGGCCAAGTCTCTTCGAGGCGCTCCATCTCCTGAAGCAGGTCCTTGATCTTCATCTGTAGCCATTCCAACTGGACTGCCATCTCCGCCCAGTGGTTGATGTAGTCGTCGCTACCGGGAGATTGCTGTTTCAAAGCATCAAGCTCTACTAAATAGCGATGGCTTAGTTCAGCAACTTCGTGAGAGATCGTATCCAGCAGATCAGATGTCCATTTTATAGATCTAGTTTTCGTAGCTTTCATCCATTACCTCCTACGGTGCTGCAACCGTCGCTCCAGTTTCTCGATCTGTGCCTGAGCATTGGCAATCTGCTTGCGCCACAGTTCGATACGGGCCTCATTCGGGTAGGGTTTCGCCTGTTCGGCTCGAATCTTGGCCTCATGTGTAGCGATCATCCGTTGGTGTCCTTCTATTCGCTTACGGATATCTCTGGCTATCCCCATCGCGGTCAGTATACTTTAAATCCCCACCCTTAGACAAGTGCCTTGGGGATCATTAGATCATCTTGAGGAAGTTTTTGCAACCAACCCTCACGGCAAATTAAAGCGATTCATCACGGTTTCTATGTCACTCTCCACGAAGCACCCTATCGCTGCCGCCGCGCGAGCAAGAAACTCTGAGAGCTGCTTGGCTTCGTCCTCGCTGAACTCTTCCAGGACATAATCTGCCAGTTCGCTCAAGGGCTGCTCCGAGCCGATCCCCAGCTTCAATCTGGGAATCTCTTGGGTCTGCAGCGCTTCGATAATAGATAACATTCCGTGATGCCCTCCCGCTCCGCCCTGGGCTTTCGCGCGCATCTGGCCAAAGGGGAGCGAGTAGTCATCATAGACGATGAGCAATTCTTGCGGCGTGACGGAGCAGCGCTCGCAGACTTCTTCGACAGAGATCCCGCTGAGATTCATATAGACTGAGGGCTCCACGACGAGCGTTTCGCCTACACGATAGATTACGGAGAAGTCGTGCTCTTGCTTGGCGACGCCAGCAAGTCTCGACAAAAACGCGCGCACCGCCATTCGGCCTAGATTGTGGCGCGTGCGTTCGTAGCGCTTGCCGGGATTGCCCAAACCGACAACGGCTTTCATAAAGATTCAGAAAGAATTGTAGGGGCAAGATCACCTTGCCCCTACTCCATGCACTAGCTAGCTTACTTCTTCTTCTCTTCTTTTTCTTTCTTAGCCGGCTCTTTCTTGGCAGTGGCCTGCTCGGCCGTTGCCGGAGCAGCCGGTGCCCCTGTTGCCCCCTCGACTGGAGCGGCACCCGGAACGGCGGCTTCAGCACCCGGCACCGGCGCGGCTACGACCTCTTCCTTGCGCGGCGCAACGATGCTGACAATCGTCGCCTCACCCGCTGTGAGCAATTGTACGCCCGTCAGAGAGAGATCGCTGGCATGGATCGCTTCGCCGATCCCCAAGTTGCTGATATTGATCTCGATCGCTTCGGGGATCTGGTCTATGACTCCGCGCACCTGAACCAGATCGCGAAGAACTTGAAGAACTCCGCCCTCTTTGAGCCCCTTGGCCTCGCCTCGCACTCTTACAGGCACGTCTATAACCACAGGGCGATCGGGCGCCGGATGGTAGAGATCTACATGCTGCACGTGATCGGTGAGCAAATCGTGCTGAATCTCTTTGATAAACGTCGTGAGCTTCTGTCCGTTCAACTCCAACGTAATGCGCGAGCTGCGCGTCACTCTCTCTAAGAGTTTTTCAAACTCTTTGGCGTTCAGCGCGATCAACTGATGCACGCCGGAGCCGTAGAGCACTCCCGGCACGCGCCCCGCGCGCCGCAGCGCACGCGGGTTCGGCTTTGCTCCGCGCACGTCGGCTTTAATGGCGTATTCCATAGAATCTCCTCCTGCGAGAGACGGGCCACCGTCTCTCTGAAAAGTTATTAGTCATGGGGAAACATCTCGCTGACCGATTTATTATAGTGAATCCGTTTGATCGTCTCCGCCAAGAGCACGCCGACCGGGATGACATCTATCTTGGGGCTCTGGGGCACCGGGATCGTGTTGGTGACGGCGATCTTTCGGATCGGCGACTCTTCGAGTTTCTTTATGGCATCTCCGGCGAAGACGCCGTGAGTGAACGCCGCATAGATCTCCGTCGCGCCACAGTCTAATAAGAGCTTAGCCGCTTGGGTGATGGTACCCCCTGTGGAGAGGATGTCATCTACCAGCACGGCGCGCTTGCCCTTCACTTCGCCGATGATGCTGAGCGCGCGGACTTCATCGGGGCTGACGCGGCTCTTCTCGACAATCGCTATAGGCAGCCCCAAGCGCTCCGCGATGGCGCGCGCGCGCTTGGCCGCCCCGACATCGGGAGCCACGATCACGGCGTCCTCTAAGTTCTGCTTTTGATAATAGCCGGCAATAATGGGATCTCCTCGAAGATTATCCACGGGGATATCAAAAAAGCCCTGTATCTGACCGGCGGGCAGGTCGAGCGTCAGCATGCGCCCCGCCCCGGCGCGCACGATCATATTGGCCACTAATTTAGCGCTGATCGGCACACGCCCAATATGCTTTCGGTCTTGACGGGCGTAGCCGTAATAGGGCACGACAGCCGTAATGCGCTCGGCAGAAGCGCGTTTGAGCGCATCGGTCATGAGCAAAAGCTCCATCAGATGGTCGTTGACGGGAGGGCAAGTCGGCTGAATGATAAAGACGTCGGCGCCGCGCACGGTCTCACGAATATAAATAGACGTCTCGCCGTCGGGAAAGCGTCCCACGTCAACGGCCGTGAGCTTGATTCCCAAATGACGACTGATCTCTTGGGCCAGGGCGGGATTGGCGCTCCCGGCGACCAGCTTCAATAGATCTTGCACCGTAACGCTCTTCCTCCCTCTGGAAAACTAAAACTATACGGGGGCATAACGCGCTACTATAGCACATTTAGCGAGATTTTGCAATCAGATTGCAGATCTCTTCTAGAGAGCGCTTTGGCGAAGTGCGCACGATGGAATGGACCGTCCCGCCGCCGTCGTTCTCGTAGCGGGGCAGAATATGAACGTGCAAATGGGGTACGACCTGCCCCGCGGCTGGGCCGTTATTGATCCCAATGGTTGTCGCTGGAGCGCTGAAGGCTTTTTCAAGCTTCTCTGTCACCGCGCGCACGGCTTGAGCGACTCGGGCCGTAAGATCAGGATTGAGGTCTTGCAGGCGGATATAGTGCGCCTTGGGGATCACGAGCGTGTGGCCCTCCACGAGCGGGAAGAGATCTAAGAACGCCAGAGTCTCTGCGTCCTCATAGACTTTATACGCCGAACGCTCGCCGCGCACGATCTGGCAGAAGATACAGTCGGTCATGGGGAATGCTCCTTTAGATAGAATTCTGCGAATCTATGCTTGCCAACTTTGATGAGCAAACCGTCACGGAAGAGCACATCTTGGTCGTCCTGAGCGATCTTGACGCCGTCTAGCTCTACGGCTCCTTGCTCGATCAGTCTCTTGGCTTCCGAGCGGCTCTTGGTCAACGGAGCGATCAGCTCGACGACCCAAACGGTGCCGTTGGGTTTGAGCACTCTCTTATCCAGATAGACTTTTTGAACTTCTGCAGGGCGCTCTTTGCGCGCGAAGACGCGCTCAAACTCCTCTAACGCTGCGTCCGCCGCTGCTTCACTGTGATAGCGTTTCACAATGGCGTGCGCCAGCTTCTGTTTCTGCTCTTTGGGGTGAAGTTCTTTCAGTTTTTCCCAATCGAGATCTGTCATGAACGTCACGTATCTTTCTATGAGGGCGTCGGGGATGGACATCAATTTGCCGAAGATCTCATTGGGAGGCTCCGTGACGCCGACGTAATTCCCAAAACTCTTGCTCATCTTCTTGACGCCGTCCAGTCCTTCTAAGACCGGCGCGGCGATAAAGCAGACTTGGGGTTCTTGCCCACAGCGCTCTTGGATGGCGCGCCCCACTAAGAGATTGAACCGCTGGTCTTCGCCGCCCAGCTCGACATCGGCCTGAATCGCCACAGAGTCATAGGCCTGCGCCAGCGGGTAGAGAAACTCCACAATACTAATCGGCGTGCCGGACTGATAGCGTTGAGCGAAGTCATCGCGTTCCAGCATCGCCGCGACGGTGTAGCGCGAGGCCAGCTCCAAGAGTTTGGCGAAGTTCATATGTTCGAGCCATTCGGAGTTATAGCGAAACTCCAGACGGCTCGGATCGAGAATCTTGAGGGCTTGCTCTTTGTAATGGCGCATGTTCGCTTCGATCTCTGCTTGGGAGAGCATCTTGCGCTGGGCACTGCGCCCGGAGGGATCGCCGATGCGAGCCGTAAAATCTCCGACGATTAAGACCGCCGTGTGCCCACAATCTTGGAAGTCGCGCAATTTCTGCAAGACAACCCCGATAGCGATGTGTATATCCGGGCTGGTGGGGTCAACGCCGAGTTTGACTCTTAAAGGCTTTTGGGTGCGCAGCGCGCGCTCCAGCTTTTTGACTAAATCTGATTCGGGAATAATATCTACGGCGCGACGCTTGATGAGTCTAAGCTGTTCCTCCAAAGGCGGAACCTTCATATGGGCTGAGTTTAGCGGAGGCTAGAGAGAGATGCAACTTTGACAACGGAACCGGCAAACCTAAGCCGAGGGCTGCAAGACCCGACCAAGACGCGACTCGCTTGATCGCTTCACGTAGGAAGCCAGAATCTTGGTTGCTGCCACCACATTTTCCGGCTTTACAGCAACTTGTGCGCCTGAGGCTTGCAGCGCATAGACAAGATCTTCAGTAGCTAGGTTGCCGGAGGCCCCAGACGCATAAGGACAACCGCCGAGTCCGCCCGCCGATGCGTCGAACGCACAAATTCCGTACTCCTCCCAAGCTACTAGGGCATTCGCGATCGCAAGTCCATAGGTGTCGTGCAAGTGCAGCGCCAGTTTATCTTGGGGCGCGAACAGCAAGACAGTCTCTAGTAGGGCGCGCAGATCCCGCGGCGTGGCCTTGCCGATCGTGTCCGCTAGGGAAAGCTCATCTACGCCGAGATCCAGCAGCGCTTGGGCTACGGGTTTCACTCTCTCGGGCTGAATCTTGCCTTCGTAAGGGCAGTAAAAGGCCGTTGAAACGTATCCGCGCACGGGCAAGCTTTGCGTCTTTGCACGCGCGACGACCGGCCGAAAGCGCTCCAGCGACTCGGCGATCGTTGCGTTCGTGTTCTTTTTATTGAAAGTCTCTGAGGCCGCTGTGAATACGGCAATCTTGGCCACGCCGACAGCTAGAGCCCGCTCCAGGCCCGGCTCATTCGGCACGAGGGCCGAGTAAATCAAGCCCGGCGCGCGCTCGATTCTCTTGAACACATCTTCGGCATCGGCCAGCTGAGGCACCCACGTGGGCGAGACAAACGAAGAGACTTCAATCTCGGAGAGGCCGGTCTTGGAGAGCGCGTTCACAAAGGCCACTTTGACTTCGGTCGGGAGGATTGTCCTCTCGTTCTGAAGTCCGTCACGAGGCCCCACTTCGACAATCCGAATGGGCGACCGAACGCTCATCGAGCCTCCTCTGTCACGAACGGTTTGAGCCGGATAAGCACTTGTCCAAAATCTACAAGCTGGCCCTCGCTGCAGCTTACCTGCTCGACCATAGCCGGCTGAGAGGCTTCCAGTTGGTGCTCCATCTTCATGGCTTCCATGACAGCCAAAATCTCGCCCGGCTGGACGTGTTGGCCCGGATGCACGCGCACGGCTACGATCTTGCCCGTCATCGGTGCACGGATCTCGGACTCCGCTCGAATAGGCTTTTCGGCGGCTACCCCTGTCCCCGGCTTCACAAATTCAAAGAACTCCGTGCGTCCTTCGTGACTCACCCAAACGCCTTTATCGTCTCGAATCGCTGCGCAACGCCATGCTCCTTCTGGGGCGCGGATGATCCGATACGGAGGCTGTCGCCGGATCTCCGCCTCCAACGGTGGGATGGGTTTCGTATCGGTCGGCTTGCTTCGACGCACGCCAGTCAGACGGTAACGAGAGCTTAGTTTCTCCAGCTGTAGCTCATAAACCGCCTCCCCGGAGCGCAAGGTGAACGTCTTCTTCTCTCTGGTCTTCATGGCTGCTCCAGGTTGCGCCAGCGCCCGAGTCTTGCCCAGGGCGAGCAAGAACGATCGCTTGCGACTCTCTCATCTCTACGCTCTTTTTCGTTTTTGTGTTCATCCGCCAGAACGGCAGCCAACAAGAGCGCCGGCGGCAGAGGCTCCTCAGATTTTGAAGCCCACTCCATCGCCAGAGTTTCAACGGTGCCGGTGAACGTAGTGCCTTGTCCGAATGGCCGACTCTCAAGAAGCTCGATCAAGTGTCCGAGATTGTTCACGAGCCCGAGCAAGACGGTCTCGCGCAGACCAGCGAGCAGCCGACGCCGCGCCTGCTCCCGATCAGGCGCCCACGCGATGCATTTGGCCAAGAGCGGGTCATAATGCGTATCTATCGTTTGATCTTCGCAAATGCCGGAGTCAATGCGCAAACCCGGCAAAGCGGGCCAATGCAGTTTTAGAATTTTTCCGCTCGCGGGCAAAAACTGCCGTTTCGGATCTTCTGCATAGAGACGCGCCTCTATAGCGTGTCCCCGCAACGTGATAGCCTCTTGGTTGATCCGAAGCTTTTCGCCTGCAGCGCTCTCGATCTGAAGCTTCACCAGATCCAGCCCCGTCACCAGCTCCGTAATCGGGTGTTCTACTTGAAGGCGAGCGTTCACCTCAAGAAAATAGAACGAACCGTCTGGGGCCAGCAAGAATTCCACGGTGCCCGCGTTCGTATAATGGACGGCTTGAGCGAGTTTGCAAGCGGCCTCTTGAAGCTGTTGGCGCAGTTCTTGACGAACCGCCGTGGACGGTGCCTCTTCGATGATCTTCTGATGTCGTCGTTGCAGGCTGCATTCGCGCTCCCCCAGCGCGACGACGTTGCCGTGTCGGTCGCCCATGATCTGGATCTCGATGTGGCGAGCGGGTTCGATCCATTTTTCCGCGATCATGCGCCCATCTCCAAACGCAGCTTGCACCTCGCGTTGCGCAGAGACTATCGCTTCCATGAGCTCGCTTACATCGGCCACACGGCGCATGCCTTTGCCTCCGCCCCCGGCAGCGGCTTTGAGCAGGAGCGGCATCCCTAAACGCTTCGCCTCTGCTTGAAGCTCCTCGACAGAGTCGTATGCACCGGTGCCCGGCACCACGGGCACGCCGATCTTCTGGGCCCGCGCGCGCGCTTCGGCTTTGTCGCCGAGCGCCCGCATCGCTTGAGGCGGCGGCCCGACAAAAACCAATCCTGCGCGCTGAACGGCTTCTGCGAACTCCGGATTCTCCGATAAAAAGCCATAGCCGGGATGGATGGCTTCTGCGTCGCTCTTCCGGGCGGCTTCCAAGATTTTGGCGATATTCAGATAACTCTCACGCGGGGGTGGCGCGCCGATGAGAAACGCCTCGTCTGCAGCCCAAACGTGGGGGGCATTCGCATCGGCTTCCGAGTAGACCGCAACGGTTTTGATGCCCAGATCTTTTAATGTACGAAAGATCCTCAGGGCAATTTCACCGCGATTGGCAACTAGGACTTTCTTGAACATTTTAGTGCTCTTCACTTTGGCGCGCGCGCCCACGCAAAAACGCTCTGAGCCCATGTTGGCCCTCTTCAGAGGTGCGTATGCGGGCGATCGTCTCTGCACAGAAGTTCAACGTCTGCTCCGGCGGCAGCGTGAGCAGTTCTCTGAGGAGGACTTTTGCTGCGCGCACGGCTCGCGGGCCGTTTTGCAAGAGCGCGTCTATCCACTCTTGTACTTTGTTGTCGAGCTGTGCCGCGGGCATGACTTCATGCACCAGTCCGATCTCTTCAGCGGTCTGCGCCGAAAACGTCTCTGCGGTGAGAAAGTAACGGCGAGCTTGCGAGATCCCCATCTTAGAGAGCGCAAAGGACGAAATAACCGCTGGGACGATTCCAAGCTTCACTTCTGTGAAGGCGAATTTCGTATCTGCAGTTGAGACGACCAGATCACAGACGGCAACCAACCCCAAACCGCCGCCGAAGGCCCCGCCTTGAACTCGACCGATCACAGGAGAGGGAAATTCGTTGATCGTCTGGAGCATCTGCGCCATGCGTCGGGCATCTTGCAGATTCTCTTCTTGCGTGTACTGAATAGACTGCTGCATCCAGTGAATATCGGCCCCGGCGCAGAAGACTTTGCCCGCGCCGGCGAGCACCACCGCTCGCAGAGTTTCGTCGTGGTTGAGCTTTTCGAAACAATCCGTCAGCTCGGCGATGAGCTGCTCATTGAACGCGTTGCGAACCTCGGGGCGATTCAGCGTCACGCGCGCCCACTGATCTTGTCGTTCGAGCAAGAGATATTTATAGTTTTGCATCTTACACACTCACATACGAAAGACGGGATAGTGCGTTTTGCTGATCGGGGCAGTGAGGGCCGCAGAGAGAGAGAGTCCTAGGACTTCACGTGTCTGCGCCGGGTCTATGATCCCGTCGTCCCAGAGACGCGCCGTGCTGTAGTACGGATGGCCTTCTGCTTCGTACTTTTGGCGAATGGGCGCGGCGATCTTTTCGGCCTCTTCCCCAGATAATGACCGGTTCGTCCGCATGAGCTGTTGTTGCTTGACCGCCACCAATACGCGAGCTGCTTGTTCCGCGCCCATCACGGAGACGCGGGCGTTGGGCCACATAAACAGAAAGCGCGGCTCGTAGCCACGGCCGCACATGGCATAGTTGCCCGCTCCGTGGGACGCCCCAATGATCACCGTGAATTTAGGCACAGACGCAGCGGCCACGGCTTGCACCATCTTCGCGCCGTCTTTAGCAATGCCTCCCTGCTCATAGCGTTTGCCCACCATAAAGCCGGTGATGTTCTGCAAAAAGATCAGCGGGATCTTGCGCTGACAGCAGAGTTCAATAAAGTGCGCTCCCTTGACGGCAGCCTCCGAGAACAGCACGCCGTTGTTCGCCAGTATGCCCACCGGGTAGCCCATCCAGTGGGCAAACCCACAGACAAGCGTCGTCCCGTAGTTGGCTTTGAACTCGTGAAAGCGGCTGCCGTCTACGAGTCGCGCGATCACTTCGTGTACATCATAAGATTGTTTCAAATCCTTGGGGATGATCCCGTAAAGCTCTTCAGGCGGATAGAGCGGAGCTTCGGGTTCTTTGATCTCCCACTCGGCTTTTTTGACGATGTTCAGATGAGCCACGATCGAACGGCAGATCTCCAGTGCGTCCTCATCGTTTTCTGCCAAGTGATCCGTCACGCCCGAGATGCTTGAGTGCATCTCTCCACCGCCCAGCTCTTCAGGCGAGACCTCCTCGCCCGTGGCGGCTTTGACCAAAGGTGGCCCGCCCAGATAGATGGTTCCCGTGCCGCGCACGATAATATTCTCATCGCACATGGCCGGGAGATAAGCCCCGCCCGCCGTGCACATCCCCATGACGACGGCAATTTGCGGGATGGAGCGCGCGGACATAACGGCCTGCTTATAAAAAATATGCCCGAAGTGCTCTTTATCCGGAAAGACTTCCGCTTGCAGGGGCAAGTAGACGCCCCCGGAGTCGGCTAAATAAATCGTCGGGAGCTGATTTTCAAGCGCAATCTCTTGAGCCCTGATATGTTTTTTGATCGTTTCGGGGTAATACGTGCCGCCTTTGACCGTAGCGTCGTTAGCGACTATGACGCATTCGCATCCGGAGACAACCCCGATGCCCGTAATGATACCTGCTGAGGGCACTTCGTTGTCGTAGAGGCCATAAGCAGCCAGAGGGCTTAATTCCAAAAAAGGCGTGTTAGCGTCTATCAGTTTTTCAATGCGCTCACGGGCGGTGAGCTTGCCGCGGGAGCGATGAAGTTCTAAAGCCTCGGATGGTCCGCCGCGGGCGACTTCAGAGAAGCGAGCCCGCAGGTCCGCGACGAGCGCCCGATGGTGCGCCGCGTTCTCCCTGAATTCCGCCGAGTTTGTAGTGATGCGGCTCTTCAAAACAGTCATCAATAAAATATATCACTTGCTCGCACCTTCAGCAAATCGGCGTCATCTCTCGATCCGCACCGCACAGGCTTTCACTTCAGCCCTTGTCTTTCTTATATCTCCCAAGTAATATAAGGGCGGTGACTATCATGCAGACAACCCAAGATGGCCGTCTGATCAACAGGGGCAAACGGCTTTACAAAACCAAACTCAAAGCCCTCCTTGAACCCCACCATAAGGGGGAATATGTCGCCATCGAACCGGACTCCGGCACCTACTATCTAGACCACACGATGTCCGAGGCCTACGAGAGGGCAGCCGCGGAACACCCTGACAAGCTGTTCTATCTGGCTAGGATAGGTTACCGAGCCGCCATCAGCTTCAAACACCGCACCTCTCTATGAGAATCGAAGGTTCTTTCGATGAATTCCTCTCACCCCGCATAGAAATCCGTATCGCCAAGAAGAAGATCAGCTTAGTGATGGATACCGGCTTCAACGGAGAATTGATGCTTCCCCGGTCCATGCTGGAGGATTTGGACTTCACCTACGGCATGAAGTCCGAGGCAGAGTTGGCCGACGGCTCTATTGTGGAGACCACGATTTATAGCGGGAAGATCAAGTGGTTTGGGAAGCGGCGAACAGCCCAGACGACAAGCCGCTCGCCACGTGGAGATAACATCGTTCATGGGTTGTTGAGACCGACCTGGGTTACTGAGTATAATTACTTAAGATGAACCGCAAACGTCGTCTTAAGACGCTCCACTTAACCGGTGAGGTCTGGCGCGAAGGCCACATGTACACGGCCTACTGCCGCGAGCTAGACCTCGCTTCCTGTGGGCGCACCGTGGAAGAAGCCTGGAAGAACCTCTATCAAGTCTTTGAGATCTTCCTCGAAGAGACCTCGAAGAAGGGTACCCTTCAGGAGCTACTTGAGGAAGCCGGCCTGATTCCCCGGGGAGAAACGATGGAGCGCCCGGAGTACTTCATCGGTCGGATTGAGTTGCCGCTGCCTGCTTCTCGCTGATGTCTAAGCTCTCGCCCACTCACTGGAAGACCCAAGTGCGGATCTTTGAGAAGTACGGCTGTGTCTTTGTGCGCCAGCGTGGGCCGCATTTGATTTACGATCACCCCAAAGCTCGACGCCCGGTGGTCATCCCCAAGTATGATGAAGTGCCGGTGACGATCATACGCACGAACATGCGCACCGTGGGTATGACACGCGGCGAGTACTTCCGAATGCTTCAGGACCCGTAATCACAGGGCTAAATACACAATACCTTTCGGGGTCCGGCTCAAGATCGAACTGGCCGAAACCTAAGAATGGGCCATTGGCTGCTGATTATTAGCCATTAGGTAAAACCCATTTCGGCTACGGCTGCTCCGGCATGGTAGTACCCCCCAAGCGTGCTGGAGTCCAAGAAATAGTCTGCCATCGAAAGCTCCTCGAAGATCGGTGACTGCTCCCAGAGTGGTTCCCAGTGGACGCAGGACGCCGTTCTCATAAACCGCTTCGAGTTTCTTACTCATAGCGTCTTTATTCTCTTCTCGATCCGCACCGCGCAGGCTTTCACTTCGGCGGTCCCACAGATGGGATCGAGCGCATCGTTGGTAATAAGATTCGTCGGCTCTTCTTTATGGTGAAAGGGCATAAAGACGACGCCTTCAGCGATCTGGCGTATCTTCACACGCGCTTTTACTGCGCCCCTGCGGCTGACGACGCGCACAAGATCGCCCCCTTTGAGGCCGAGCGCTTCAGCATCTTTCGGTGAGATCTCGACTAAATTCTCCGGCACCAATTGCACCACTCCTGCTACTTGCTCTGTCATGCTGGCGCAGTTATAGTGCTGCAAGACGCGCCCCGTCGTCAGCAAGAACGGGTATTCTTCGTCGGGGACTTCTTCCGGGGGTTCTTGTTCGATCCCGACGAGCTTCCCCAACCCGCGCGTGAACTTCTCTTTGTGCAAGAAGCGCGTTCCGGGATGCGCTTCATCGGGGCAGGGCCACTGCAACCCCGGATGCTCCTCCAATCGTCGGTAGGTGATGCCTCCGTAGTTGGGCATGAGCTTGCGCAGCTCTTCAAAGACTTCGTCAGCATTTTGATAGTTCATCGGGTAACCCAATCTATTGGAGATCTCGCAGACGATCTGCCAGTCGGGCTTGCACTCTCCCGGAGATGGTACGGCTTTACGCACGCGCTGGACGCGCCGCTCCGAATCCGTAAACGTTCCGTCTATCTCGGCAAAGCCAGCTGCGGGCAACACAACGTGCGCTAGCTCCGCCGTCGGCGTCATAAAAAGCTCTTGCACAACGAGAAAATCCAGACTCTGTAGAGCTTTGCGCACTTTGCTGATATTGCCCTCGGTGAGTGCGACGTCCTCGCCGATAATATAGAGCCCGTGCAGATTGCCCTTGAGAATATCGTCCCACATCCGTGAGCAGAAGATCAACGGGTAGTGCGCAGGGGTCTTGGGGAGTTTCACCCCCCAGGCATCTTCGAACTTCTTGACGTGCTCTGGGTTGTCCCAGCGCTGATAACCCGGCAGAAATTCGGGCAGCGCGCCCATGTCGCAAGCGCCCTGAACGTTGTTTTGCCCACGCAGGGGGTTGACGCCCGAACTGGGCTGCCCCACAAATCCTGTGATCAGAGCGAGGTTGGCAATGGTCTGCACGGAGACGACCCCCGTGCGGTGCTCGGTCACGCCCAGACAATAGACAATCATCCCCGGCTGGCCGCGAGCATAGAGCTCGGCAGCCCGTTTGATCTTCTCTGCCGAAACGCCCGTGATCCCCTCGGCGTATTCGGGAGTGTATTTCTGTACGACAGCCCAGAATTCTTCAAAGCCCTCGGTGCGCTCGTCCATAAATTTCTGATTCTGTAAGCCCTGAGCGATGATGTGATGAGCGAGCGCATTTGCCAGAGCAGCATCGGTGCCGGGGCGCAGGGGCAAGTGAATGTCGGCAATTTTCGCTAATTCGATCTCGCGCGGATCGGCAGCGATGAGCTTCGTCCCGCGCTGCACTGCTCTACGAATGCCGCTGCCCACCGTCGGGTGGGCCTCGGTGGTATTGGAGCCGATCAAGAGAATAGTATGGGCCTCTTCGATCTCGGCCAAAGAGTTGGTCATCGCGCCGCTGCCGAAAGAACGTAACAGACCGTGAACGCTGGGCGCGTGGCAGATGCGCGCGCAGCAGTCCACTTTGTTGGTGCCCAAGACGGCCCGCGCCAGCTTTTGCGCCAGATAGTTGGCTTCGTTGGCAATTCGCGCCGAGGCGATGACGCCGAGGGCTTCGGGACCGTGCTGCGCTCTGATCTCATGAAACTTCTGCGCAATGAGATCTAAAGCTTCGTCCCAGTTCGCTTCGACGAAGTTCCCATCTCTCTTAATAAGAGGCTTCGTAAGTCTATTAGGCGAGTGAACGGCCTCTATAATCCCGAAGCGCCCTTTGACGCAGAGTCGCCCGTTGTTCACCGGGCTTTCTTTGTCGCCCGCGACGCTGACGATGCGATCCCCACGAATGCCCAGTCTTATCGAACAGCCGACGCCACAGTAGGGGCAGACGGATTTTACATATCGAGAGGCTTTCTGAGAGTTTTTTGGAGCGAGCGCACCTGTCGGACAACGGATGAGGCACTCGCCGCAGTACTCGCAATTGGAATCTATCCAGAGGCCGCCACCCGACGGGGTGACTTTCGTCTCAAGCCCGCGCCAGGCAAAATCAATCGCGTGCGCCCCCTGAAGCTCAGCACAAGCCCTGACGCAGATCCCACACAAGATACACTTATTAGGATCGAAGTCGAAGAACGGGTTGCTGCGATCTACAGGTCTTGTCGGTTCGCGCAGGAGTGCGGGGCGACAGTCTACTCCCAAGTAGCTCGAAACTTCTTGGAGCTGACAGTGCCCGTTCTTGCGACAGATTAAACAGTCGCCGGCGTGATCGGCTAAGATCAGCTCAAGAGTATCGCGTCGGACCGCGTCCAGCTGCGGCGACTCCGTGCGCACGACCATGCCCTCTTGAGCGGGCAGCGTACAGGCCGTGGGCAGGCCGCGCATCCCCTCGACTTCGACCATACAGAGCCGGCAGCCGCCATAGGGCTCCAAGTCGGGATCATAGCAGAGCGTGGGCAGATAGATGCCCGCTTCTCTACAGGCCTCGAGTACTGACTGTCCGCGTTGGGTCTGGGCACGCACGCCGTCAATCGTCAGGGTGATCGTCGCGGGCGAAGCCGGCTTCGCCCCTACAACGGCAACAGATGTCATACTCTCTCCTCCAAGTCGCACATCAGACAACGCCGCGCTTCGGCGATGGCCTCTTCGGCGCTATAGCCGCGCTCGACTTCTCGGAACCCCCCCAGACGCTCTTGAACGGTGAGAGCAGAAATGGGCACGCGCGGACGCTCGCCCTCTTCGAGCACAAAGGGCGCGTCCTCTTTCGGGTCGATCAGCACTTCGTCAATGAAGCCGTCGCCGCCGAGATATTTATCTATAGAGCTTGCGGCCCGCCGCCCCGCCGCAATCGCTTCGATCACCGAAGCCGGGCCCGTCACGACATCCCCACCGGCGAAGACCCCCGGACGCTCGGTCATCAGCGTATCGGGGTCTGCGATGAGCGTGTTCCATTTTGTCTGTCTCAGCCCAAAGCTTTCGGGGATCTCGGGAGTTTCACCGATGGCCGAGACGACTCTGTCCACAGAGAGACTGAACTCGCTCTTGGGAATGGGTTCGGGCCGCCGCCGCCCGCTGGCATCTACTGGGCCAAGTCTCATGCGCACGCAGTCTAATCTAATAACCCCGTTCTCTTTAGCCATCTTGATGGGCGCAGCGAGAAAATCTATCTGTACGCCTTCAGCAAGCGCTTCGCGGACTTCTTCAGGGCTGGCGGGCATCTCTGTAGAGCTTCTTCGGTAAATAATGCGCACTTCTTTCGCGCCCAAGCGCCGCGCCATCCGCGAAGCGTCCAGAACTTCTTGATCGGCGTCTGCCGCAGCCAGCTTGACTTTAGCTCCCAAGCGCAGTGCCGTGCGCGCTGCGTCTATAGCAGCATTCCCGCCTCCGATCACGGCTACACGCTCCCTCATCTCCACACGATAGCCCAGCTTAACCCTTCTCAAAAAATCAATGCAGTCGAGCACGCCGACTTCGTCTTCTCCGGGGATGCCCAGCTTCATCCCGCGATGGGCCCCTAACGCGAGAAAAGTCGCATCAAACTCCGCTAGTTGCTCTAACGATTCGATCTTCATTCCGGTGAAGATCTCGACGCCGAGGGCCTCGATCTCGGAGATCTCCGCATCCAGAACGTCATGGGGCAGCCGATATTCGGGAATGCCGTAGCGCATCATCCCGCCGGGCTTTTCAAACGCCTCAAAGACCGTAACAGAATGGCCCTTGCGCGCCAGATAATACGCTGCCGTCAAGCTGGCCGGGCCGCTGCCGACCATCGCGACGCGCTTGCCCGTGGGCAAGCTGCGCTTGACTCTCAGCTTCCAGCGCCCGTCGTCGCGCTCGGCGGCAGCGCGCTTGAGTGCTCTAATTGCAATTGCGTCGTCAATGAGCGCGCGACGGCACTTGGCTTCGCACGGATGGAAACAGACCAGCCCACAAACAGACGGGAAGGGGATCTTCTCGCGAATGACCGCATGAGCGTCGGCGAATCGCCCTGCAGCGATCAAGCGCAGATAGCGCGGCGCGTCAATCTCTGCAGGACAGGTGTGGCTGCACGGAGCTTTCACCAAGCCCTTGCAGACCGCCGCGCGACAGTGCTTATATTTAATATGCTCTTCGTACTCTTCTCTAAAGTAGCGCAGCGTGGTGAGCACGGGGTTGGGGGCGGTCTGGCCCAATCCGCAGAGCGAACCCGCTTTGACAGATTGCGCCAGTCTCTCCAACCGAGCTAAGTCTTCCATCTGGCCGCGTCCTTGCGTGATCGCTTCTAAGATATGGAGCATCTGCTTGGTGCCCAGTCTGCACGGCGCGCACTTGCCGCAAGATTCTTTCTGAGTGAAATCCAAAAAATAGCGGGCGATGTCTACTATGCACGTCTCTTCGTCCATGACGACCATCCCGCCGCTGCCCATCATCGAGCCTAGTGCCGTCAGCGAGTCGAAATCCACGGGGGTATTCATCAACTGAGCGGGGATACAGCCGCCGGAAGGTCCGCCCGTCTGGACGGCCTTCAGGCGCCTGCCTGGGGGCACTCCGCCGCCAATATCATAGATAATCTGAGCCAGCGTCGTGCCCATGGGAACCTCCACAAGCCCGCAGTTGTTGATCTTGCCGGTCAGCGAGAAGATCGCCGTTCCCTTGCTCTTCTCCGTACCGATCTTGGAGTACCAGTCGGCTCCGTTTCTGATAATGTGCGGGACGCCGGCGTAGCTCTTGACGTTATTAATATTGGTGGGCTTGCCCCAGAGGCCCGACTCTACGGGATAGGGCGGGCGGGTGCGGGGCATTCCCCGCTTGCCCTCTATAGAAGCGATGAGCGCCGTCTCTTCACCACAGACGAACGCGCCGGCCCCCTCGAAGATCTCCAGATCGAAGCTGAACTGAGTCCCCAGAATCTGCTTGCCCAAGAAGCCTCGCTCTTGGGCCTGCGCTATGGCGATCTTCAGGCGCTTGATCGCCAGCGGGTACTCCGCACGCACATAGATAAAACCCTTCTGCGCGCCGATCGCATAAGCCGCAATGAGCATCCCTTCTAAAACTGAATGAGGGTCGGCTTCTAAGAGTGAGCGATCCATAAACGCTCCGGGATCACCCTCGTCGGCATTGCAGATAAGATATTTTTCGCGGCCCGGCGCTCGACGACAGAGCTCCCATTTCTGGCCAGTGGGAAAACCCGCGCCGCCGCGTCCGCGCAATCCCGAACGTTTGATGGCTTCGATCACCTCTTGCGGAGTCATCTCTGAGAGCACTTTGCGCAACGCTTGGTAGCCGCCAACGGCGATATAGTCTTCTATCGCTTCGGGGTCTAAATGACCGCAATGGCGCAAGAGCAAGCGCTCCTGCTTTTTATAGAAGGGGATCTCGCGATAGTGCGGAATCGGCTCGCCACTACCCGGATCGCGATAGAAGAGCCGCTCCAGAGTCTGCCCCGATTCGAGGGCGTCGGCAAGCTCGCCCGTGTCTTCCGGTTGTACCGCCGCGTGAAAGATCCCTTCGGGTTCGAAGATGACAATGGGGCCGCGCTGACAGAAGCCGTGACAGCCTGTGCGCTTTATCTGTACTTTGAGACTTCGGCGTCTCACTTCTTCGGCCAAAGCCTCCATGATCTTCAGCGAGCCTGCGGAGACACATCCTGTCCCCTGACAGATATGCACGGCGCGCTGGTCAGGCATCTTCCTCACCTCCGAAGAGGGCGGCCACTTTAATGGTGTTCAAGCGACCGTGGACTTCTTCGTTGATCGTGAGACAGGGAGCCAGCGCACAGGCGCCGATACAAGCCACGGTCTCTAAAGTGTGCTGATAGTCCGGTGAAGTCTCGCCCTCTTGCAAGCCCAATCGCTTCTTGGTCTCAGCCAATATACGTGCCCCGCCGCGCACATGGCAGGCCGTCCCGCGACAGATTTTGACTGAGCGCTTGCCTTGGCGAGTGAGCTTGAATTGCGCATAGAACGTTGCTACTCCGTAGACCTTGCTCTCCGGAATGCGCAGCTCGCGGGCGATCTCCCGCAGAGCCTCAGACGCTAGATAACCCCATTTCTGTTGCGCTTTTTGTAATAACGGGATAAGCTGACTACGCGCTCTTGTGTCAGACATCCCTCGTCTTCCTCGCTTTCTCTAGGCTTTCTCTTGACAGCCAGCTTAAACCTCTGAACCTCTGAAGCATATGATCTCTATCAGCGAAGCATCTGATTTTGAGCAAGATCACTAGGGCACGTCAGCCCAGATCGGGTGCGTATAGGCTTGATCGCCGTTGTCGGCCATGACGCGCACATATGTTCTGGAACGACCGTAGTGCTCCTGTGAAGATCTCCACGGTTCAGATGAAGACTAAATCTAAATCAGCAGCTAGTTGCACCAGCACTAATTGATCTACCGGTAGTTCTCAGTTTTCCGAGGCTGAAGATCACAAGGCGCCGTCGTTACAACCTCAGAAGCTCTACAAATTCCTCTATTGTTAATCCAGCCTTACGAATCAGACTGCGCAAGAGACCTCGATCTAGCTCCTTGTGATTGGGTACTGATAACGAGTGAGGATTATCCGGTCGGCTGAGCACAAAATGATTTCGTTGGCTCAAACGGTCGAGAGTCCAACCGGCCTTCATAAATGCTTTGACCGCTTCTTCGCCGCTGACTCGCGGAAGGCGAGGCAACTAGACAGCCACCTCAACTTCGCGGGTTTCAACCGTTAAGGGCATCCCTCGTCGCTTGCGCACTTCCAGACAAGCGAGGATCGCGTCTCTGATGTTCTCGACGGCCTCCTCGTGGGTGCGGCCTTGTGACATGCAGCCTGGGATGGCCGGACACTCCGCAATGATATAGCCGTCCTCACCGGGCTCCAAGGTGACAATAAGCTTTAAGACCTCTTTGTGCTTCTTGGCCATAGCTCTTCCCCTCTGCAGCTCTGATTGTAGTGGACGAGAACAGAACTAGCAAGGCAATTTCAGCTTTGGGCCTTTAGCTGATCGCTGACAGTTGATAGCTGGTCTTCCCTTCACGGCAAGCAGACCTGTCCGTCGGGTATATCAGCTCGGTTCCAGTAGTGGTTCCCCGGGTTACCCATGCCGTTCTGGTTGCCCGAGGTGTTGTTGCCCGCTATCTGATTCAGCATCATGTCCTCAAAGACCACCTTGCCAGTAAAGTTGCTTGCACCGTAGCCGCACTGATTCAGAGCAGCAGCCACGCCCCAGTCGGCGTTGTTTCTAATCATGGAGTCAATGATCTTCACCTGAGACTCCGCGCCTAATGTGATGCCATTGCAGACATAAGGGTTCTCTTTCTTGCTACAATCGGCACGGGCGCCGTTGCCCTCGATGGTAGAGCCTCTGATCTCCATTTGGGTCGAGCCCCCGGCTCCGGTGCCGTCACCTCCATTACCAGAGATTTGGGAGTCAGTGATGGTGACCTGGGCCGAGTCATTGATGAGGATGCCCGAGCCTCCCTTGACGGTGAAGAGGCTCAGTCCATTGCCTGAGATCTGAGAGCTGGTGATGGTAGCCTGAGCTGAGTCCGAGATTATAATGCCAGCAAACCAACTGCTAGAGATCTGGGAGTTCGTGATAATGGCTCGAGAAGAAGCTCCTATGATGATGGCAATGGCACTGAACGAGAGATGGGAGCCCACGACGGTTAATCGAGCCCGGTCCCATAATCGAATGCTGGTAACCCCGTTGTACAGAAACTGTGAGTTGGTGATAACAACCTGGGTTAAACCTCTTATCTCAAGACCCCATAGAGCGCTACCGGTGACGTTAAGGCCCTCGATCCTCACTTTTATCTCAGCATCACTCTTGATCTCCATTACGAACTGGCTTTCTTGCTTGGACTTGATCTTCGTCTGCTCTCGGCCCGCGCCCCGCAGCGTCACGCTCTTTCTGATCTTGATGTTCTCCCCCCACGTCCCCGCTGCCAAGCAGATGACCGCGCCCTCTTTCGCTTCATCAATCGCTTGTTGGATAGACTGTCCTGGCTGTACTGTCACCGTGCAATCCGGCTGGCCCTGCACCCAGGGTACTGACCCGCTCGCAAGACTCAACAGACCGAACGCAACCAACACAGCTGCCGCTAACCCGTACCGCCATGACTTGATGGACATTCTGTATCCCTCCTCCGTTTCTCAATTGCAGAATACGTCGACTTTGCTTTTAACCTGGCCCTTTTCTTCTCAGGTAAGCAGCTCGCTGCTCCGGCGACAGCAAATCAATTTTGGGGGTCTGACGTAGCTCCCTCTCATACTGCTCTCTTCTGTAAGTTCCCTGGGTCGCCTGCTTAAACTTCTCTGCGGTCAGCCCCGTGCGGGCACAAATGGAAGCCAAGGTATCGGGGTGAAGCTCACGCTTGTGTCTGGGAATCATGACGCGGATCGTATGAGGCTCGCCATCTTCGCAGACGACAAGTTTAACAGCAAACATATGGCTGCCCTTGCCGCGCTCTGGAAAGAGCTCGAAGCCCAGCTTTCTCAGGCCGGCGATAACCTCACGAGGTTTGAGGACAACGCTTTTTGCCACATTCCCGCTCTCTTCTTGGGGGTTGCTAACTGCTTCAGCAAGTGTCGTGTGTACCAACCGTGCTCATCAGTGAGACTCAACAGTTCGGGAAGCAGTTCGCGTTCGTAGAAAACCAGATGCTCGCGCATGGACTCATCCAGTTTGTCCGGGTGTTGGATCAAGAAGCCGTAATACTCTAGCAGGAGCGAGGCAAACCGCTCCTGGGCTTCTTGCTCGGTAATCCCATCGGTGTAGAGGTCGAGCTCTGGGCAGTAGACGGAGATACCCTCAGGAGTCTTACGAAGCTGTAGGTTCAGAAGATGATCTTTATGCTTGAGCATCGCAGTTCCTCAATGATCAGTTTACTGCAAAAGGTTCATGCAAAGCAAGCCCTTGCTCTACCACGATGAGTGATCGGCTCTCCGTATCCGACAACGAGATGCTTCGCTCAGTTCCGCAGCGGCCTCCCCGTCGCGAGCATATGCTGAATGCGCTCTTGGGTCTTCTGCGTCCCACAAAGCGACAAGAACGCCTCGCGCTCTAAGTCGAGCATCTGCTGCTCGGTGATCTCTGTCCCGATCTCCACATCGCCGCCCGTGAGCACGCGCGCGAGTTTCTGCGCCATCAGCGCCTCGTGATCGGTGATGCGCTTGCCCCACTGAAAATTCTTAATGGCGATCTGGAGAGCCGCATAGCCACTGCGTCCCGTGACTTTATATTTTTTCGGGCGCGGCGGCTCATACTCCATCCGTACGAGTGCTAGAAGATCTCCCTTGGCATCGGCGATCAGACGATCTTTGTTCATAGTGATCTTGTCGTCACGACGCAGGAAGCCGAACTTTTTCGCTTCTTTGGCGCTCGTCGCCACTTTCGCCAAGCCGATCAGCTCAAAGACCCGCTGCAAGAAGGGGAAGAGATCGACATTTGCGTCTTCGGGGAGATTCTCCAACTGACGCGCCCAAAGCTCTTTGCACCCGCCCGCAGCGGGAATGACCCCCACGCCAAACTCCACTTGGCCGATATAGAGCTCGCAGTGCGCCCGCACGCGCGGACAGTGCAAGACGATCTCCGCACCGCCGCCCAGCGTCATATTAAACGGCGCAGCGACTACGGGCTTCTCAAAGTATTTGATCGCCATGTCCACGTCTTGGAAGGCTTTGACCATCTGGTCTAACTGCTCCCATGCTTGGCTCTGAATCGCCCCCAAGACCAACCCAACGTTCGCGCCGACACAGAAGTTCTGACCTTCGTTGCCGATGACCAACCCGGCGAAGCCTCTCTTGCGCACCTCTTCCAAAGCGGTGCCCAGCATCGCGATGACGTCGGCGTCCACGGTGTTCATGTATGTGTGAAACTCCAGACAGGCCACGCCATCGCCCAAGTCCGTCAAAGACGCTCCGGCGCTCTCTGTGATCACTCTCTTCTCGTCTTCTTTCAGATCGGAGAGCACAAGGACGCCCTTGGGTTGCGGCAGCTCTCGATAGTCCTTCACTTGAACGTCGAAGTAGAGCTTCTTGCTGTCGCGCCTCGCATAGAAACTCTCCCCACGTTTGAGCAGCTCTTCTACCAATGCGGGGATCTTCTTGCCCTCGCGCCTCATTCGCTCCACGGACTGACGAACCCCGATGGCGTCCCAGGTCTCAAAGGGTCCCTGCTCCCAGTTGAACCCCCACTTCATGGCGTTGTCAACCGAGTAGATATTATCGGAGATCTCCGGGATGAGATGGGCCGTGTAGAGCAGCGTTTCAGAGAGCGTCTGCCAGGCGATCTGGCCGGCACGGTCATCCGAATAGACAACAGTCTTGATCTTCTCGCCGACCGAAGATTGCTGACCAGCATGAACCAGTGAGGGATATTCAAACTTCTCTTGACGACGATAATCGAGAGCTTTGTAGTCGAAGACCAAGAACTCTCTCTTGCCGTTGACCGTCTTCTCTTGATAGAACCCCTTGCCGGTCTTGCGCCCCAGCAGTCCTGAAGAGAGCATCTTCTCGATAAAATTGGGCAGACGATAGATCTCGCGCATGGGATCGCTGGGCAGGCTCGCGTAGATATTTTTAATGACATCGGCCATGACGTCCAAGCCGACCAGATCTACCGTGCGGAAGACGGCGCTCTTAGGACGCCCCAGCGCCGGCCCGAAGATCGCGTCAATCTCTTCGACTTTGTAAGCGCCCTCTTGCATGGCTTTTAAGAGATAGCTGATCCCGAAGATGCCGATGCGATTGCAAATAAAATTAGGGGTGTCTTTGGCCAAGACGACGCCCTTGCCCAGCTTGCGTTCGGCAAAGTCCGTTATGAATTTTAAGATCTGGGGATCGGTCTCACCGCCGGGGATGACCTCTAAGAGCTTCATGTAGCGCACGGGATTGAAGAAGTGCGTAATTAGAGTGTGCTTCTTCAGCTCCGGCGACGACTTTTGCATGATCGCCTTGAGCGCGATCCCCGATGTGTTGGAGCTGACGATAGAATCTGGACTTCTAAATCTTTCGATCTTGGCGAAAATATCTTGCTTCACGTCCAACCGTTCGAAGACGGCCTCGACGATCCAGTCGACTTCTCTGAGGCGATCTAAATTGTCTTCGATGTTGCCCACCGTGATAAGCTGAGCGTCGGCAGTATCATAGAAGAGCGCGGGGCTGGCTTTCAAAGCTCGCTGGAGACCTGCATTGACGATCCGATTCCTCACGGTGGGATCGCTGAGCGTCAAGCCCTTTGATTTCTCTTCCGGCGTCAATTCTTTCGGGATGATGTCCAACAGATGAGTCTTGATGCCCGCGCCGGACAAGAGCGCGGCGATGCCCGCACCCATCGTGCCCGCACCTAAGACGGCTGCTGTTTTGATCTCACGCATGTCGTTGGCCCCCTTTTTATAATACCCTCTCAAAGACCGCGGCCATCCCCTGGCCGCCGCCGATGCACATGCTCACTAAGCCAAACTGAGCATCGCCGCGCGGCATCTCATAGAGTAAAGTCGTCAAGAGACGCGCACCCGAAGATCCCAGCGCGTGCCCCAATGCGATCGCGCCCCCGTTGACGTTCAGCTTTTCCATCGGCATATCAATCGCTTGGATGACCGCGAGCGCCTGCGCCGCAAAGGCTTCGTTGAACTCAATCAGGTCAATCTCTTTCAGACTTAAGTTGGCGTTCTTGAGCGCTTTGGGGATAGCGTACGCCGGAGCGATTCCCATGATCTCCGGACGCACGCCCGTCGTCGCTGCTGTGACAAAGCGCGCTATTGGTTTGAGCCCTAAACTACGGGCTTTCTTCTTCGAGGCGATCAAAACTGCCGAAGCGCCGTCGGTCAAAGGCGAAGAGTTCCCCGGTGTCACCGTGCCCCCTTCTTTGAAGGCGGGTTTGAGCTGAGCGAGCGCTTCCAGCGTCGTATCTTCACGAATCGTCTCGTCTCTGTCGTGAACGATCTTCTTACCGTCCACTTGAACGTTCAGAGGCACGATCTCCTCTTGGAAGCGACCTTCTCTAGTCGCTTTTGCGGCTCTCCTATGCGACTCGTAAGAGAATCTGTCTTGGGTCTCGCGGGAGATTTTATACTGGTCGGCCAAGTTCTCCGCGGTGATGCCCATCGGCGTATAGACTTCGGGATATTCTTCCGCGAGCTTGGGGTGGGGGCGCGGCGCATAGCCGCCCATCGGCACCATGCTCATAGATTCGACGCCGCCGGCGATAATCAGATCGGCATCGCCATAGGCAATCTGATAGCAGCTATTGATCACAGATTCTAGTCCCGAAGCGCAGAAACGATTGACCGTAGCTGCCGTAGTCGTCTCGGGAATTTTTGCCAAGAACTGCGCAATGCGCGCGACGTTCATCCCCTGTTCGGCCTCCGGCATGGCGCAGCCCAAGCGAATATCTTCGATCTGCGCCGGATCAATGCCCGTGCGCTCGACTAAGGCGCTCAAGACGGCTCCGGCCATCTCATCCGGGCGGGTGTTTTTCAAGATGCCCTTAAGGGCTCGCCCCACGGCGCACCGCGCTGCGCCGACCATTACGACCTCACGCATAAAAGACCTCCTTTGGGTTGCCAGCTAAGACAACTCTCTAATAGTCGCCCAATTCTTTCTTGAAACCATCGCACAAGGTCTTGCCCCAGTTGTCAACAGATGCCAATCTGCCGAAGAAAAACCGCAGCACCGGAGGCTCGGCAACGAACTTCAGTCCCTTCACCAAGTCCCGATGCTTGTAGAGCCAAGTGATACGGTCCACAGCATATTCAATGTGCGAAACGGTGTAGACCCTACGAGGGACGGCAATCCGGGTAAGCTCTAAATCCGCCATGATCTCCTTTCCGTCTTTGTCTCGGTCGGTGGAGATCGTTCCTCGTTCCATCGTGCGGATGCCTGCGGCAAGATAAACGGCAGCCGATAACGCGCCTGCGGGATATTGGCTTTGAGGAATATGGGGCAAGAAGAGCTTGGCATCTAAGTGACAAGCCAAGCCGCCGGGCGGTGTGACCACGGGAACGTCGTTTTTCAATAAGCGCTCGACGAAATATTTCACTTGCTGGACGCTGCAGCCGGCGACATCATAAGCGGTCATCTCCCGCAGGCCGATGGCCATTGCTTCTACCTCTTTGACGGACATGCCGCCGTAGGTGAGGAACCCCTCGTAGACCGGCAGCCAGTCTCGCAATTGAAGATAATATCTCTCGTTGTTGGTGGCGATCAAACCGCCGCGCACGCTCGCATTCTTTCGCGCGCTCATATAGTAAACGTCTGCCAACGAGCACATCTCTTTCACGATCTCCGCGACGCTCTTATTTTCATAACCCTCCTCGCGCTGCTTGATGAGATAGGCGTTCTCGCTGATGAGGCTGCCGTCGAGCACGAACAACAGCTTGTGCTCATGGCAGATCCGGCGGACTTGGCGCATGTTCTCTAAAGAGAAGGGCTGGCCGCCCAGGAGATTCGTAGTTGCTTCCATTCGCACATAGGCGATCCTCTCGCGACCGTATTTTTTGATGACTTCTTTCAACTTGTTGATGTCAATGTTGCCTTTGAACGGATGAACGCTGCGAGTATTGAGCGCCTCATCCGCGTAGATCTCCAGCATAATGCCACCGAGAATCTCGATATGGGCGCGGGTTGTTGTGAAGTGATAGTTGGTGGGGACAACCTGCTCCGACTTGAGAAAGACCTTGTCAATTAAGTGCTCGGCGGCGCGCCCTTGATGAACGGGCAGCACATACTTATAGCCCAAGACGTCCTCGACCGCGGCGGCCAAACGATAGTAGCTTTCCCCGCCGGCGTAGGCGTCATCGGCGACCATCATCCCCGCTAACTGGTTGTCGCTCATGGCGTTGACACCGCTGTCGGTGAGCATATCCAAGAAGATGTCGCGAGTGCGCAGAAGAAAAGTATTATAGCCGCCCTCTTCGAGGGCTCGTAACCGCTCGCCCACCGGGGGCAAGTTGACTTTCTGCACAATGCGAACCTTGTGCATTTCTACCGGGATCTCTTTGCCACTGGCTAAACGGATGTTCATCGTTGATCTCCTTTCTCTTGTGTTTCAGAAGCGTTCTGCAATTAACCAGCCGCAGATCATCGCCCCCAGATGGGCCATCATCTCCAGATGATGATAGTGCCCAGCCGAAGCGTCAAACAAAACTTGTGCGCTCGCGGGAAATTCATCCCCGCCCGACCAGTATACCACAGCGAGGGGTATTCGGGGCAGTGCCCAGAAACGAAACGCAGCATCTCCGAGCGCTAAGCGTTCGCCGCCGAGCTGGAGCGCTGCCTCGCAAAATCTCTTTATATCGCTCTTGAAAGCGCGCGCCAAGAGATTTCCCGAATAACCTTGAAAGGCGCGTTCATAAAACGCCCCGTTGGGCAGCTCGCGCAGCGAGACCCAGCGCTCGCTGAGGGGCGTCCCATCTGCCAAGACCAAATACTGCAAGAGCGCCGCTTGGGTGGGGTTGGAACAACAGCGCCCTTGCCCTTCGGGATCACAAACTTCCAGCTCCGGCCAACTGATCGTATAAGGCCGCCCGAAGAAGCGCAGCTTGAAGTGCCCTTTCCCCTCTTCGGTTTCGTAGTAGATCGCTCCGGAGTTCGTCGCGACAGTATGCGGGTCGCGCTGACTCAGATCTGCACGCGCCTGAGCGATCTGTGGTTCTAAGCTCTTCTCCCACGTTGGGTTGGACTTCATTCTTGACCTCTCCCCCGTCCCCTCGCGACCTCTCCCCC
>JAJHSH010000004.1 GCA_022683945.1 Candidatus Acetothermia bacterium
GCGTAGACTTCCTGGTACGATAGTTCCATAGTGGGCCTCCTCCCTGGGCACTCTTCCAAAACTTTGCCCGTGAGAGGATGCCCGCTTTTCTCAGCCAGCGCCACACCTCCCCCTGGTAACAATCTCTTGGCGCACCGACCGAGCATACTTGACGCGTTCAGACCGAGTTTTTATAATACTCCTAAGTTCGCGGAGATCAGAATTGTTGGGGGAGGCAAAAGATGACTTTCTTGACTGATGAGGCCCTGAAACAGAAGATCAACGACGGCTATCTCGTCGAGCGTCCCGAAGAGATGACGGAGAGATACAAAAAAGCGCTCATTCAGATTCTCTTGGTGCAAGCCGACACGGAGCTCATGAGCGCCCCGGCGTACTATATGGCCGCGTGCAAAGCCCCCTCTATCAACACCAGGCTCTCAGCCTATGCGATCATCCAAGACGAGTTGGGCCACGCCCATATCGCATTCAGATTGTTAGAAGACTTGGGGATGGACAAAGAGTATTTGGTCTATAGGCGCAAGCCCCATGAGTTCAAGAACCCCTACGGGTTCGATCAGCCGTTGGAGAGCTGGGTCGAGCTGATCGTCGCCAATGCGTTCTTCGATCGCGCTGGAATCGTCTTGCTCGGCGATCCTTTCAAGCATACGAGCTACGGCCCGTGGAAGCGTGCTCTCGCCAAAGTAGACAAAGAAGAGACGTTTCACTTAAGACACGGGGAAGTCTGGATGAAGCGCCTCTGCCAAGCGGGCGGCAAAGTCAAAGAAGAGATCCAACGCGCCGTAGATTGGATGTTTCCTATGGGCGCCGAGTGGTTCGGCCTGCCTGACCACATGAAGCGCCACAGCGATCAGCTAGAGTACCGACTGAAAGGCTATACGAACGATCAGCTCCGGCAGCAATGGCTGAGCGCCGTGGTGCCCCTCTGTGAGTCGTGTGCTATAAAAGTCCCGGCGCACCTTGACAGCGAGAAGCAACAGTATCTTCTAGACTATCCCATTCCCGTAGAGTATGATCCTGAGAAGAAGCGCTGGCTCTTTGATAAGCCCATCAGTTGGGATCAAGCGTTTGAGCGCTGGAAGCGTCGCGGCCCCTATAATGAGCACTATGTTAGGATGATCCAGAGAGATTATCAGAAGTTTATGGGGTTGCTCAACGGCAATGGTCAAGCATAGTGTCGTGGTGTGTCGGAGCGACCGAGCGGTGGCACTGACAGAAGCCCGTGTGTGGGAGGCCCTTCGCGATGTCACCGACCCGGAGATGCCCATCTCTTTAGTGGATATGGGCATGGTCTATGGCGTGCGTGTCGAGGGGTGCTGCGCACGCATTCAGTTGGGACTGACGGCGACGGCCTGCCCAGCGATGGATTTTATCTGTCAAGATGTGCGAGAGCGTCTTCAGCAAGAGGGCTTCATCGAGATAGAGATCGAATTCGTCTGGGACCCGCCCTGGACAAAAGAGAGAATGAGTGAAGAAGGCAAGATCGCTCTGAGAGATTGGGGGGTCAGCGTCTAAAGCACAACCCTCAACGCTTCTTCGATAATCTTTCTGTATCTTCGTACCCCATAGAGACGGTATGCGATGTCGTTGATCTCTTCTTCAACGCCCTTTTGTCGAAGCAATATAGCTTCGAGATCGGATCGGCTGGCTTCAGCAGTTACGCGCTTTTCGAGGGTCTCGAAGATCTTGAGATTACGTGCCGGGTCATCATCGTAGCGGACAGCCGTCAGAGCTTTGAACGCAGCCGTGACAAGATTGCTGATTTCCTCAGTGAATTTCTGCTTGCGGCGGAAGGCTTCGTCAAACTCCGTGAGATAGACCGCGCGAGCTAAGAGAGAGCGTCGCAGAGCCGGGTCGCTGACGCTGACTTGAGCTAATAGAGTCCATTCTCGTTCGCCTTCGCGCCAGTCTTCGTCTTCGGTGATCTCCGCCCAGATGCGATACCCATTTTCAGTCGGCTCGATGCGCAGAGCCAACAGATGCCCTTCACGGTTGGGGTCCGAGCTCTCCCAGGCGATCAAAGCCGCGTAGCTCCCCGACGGATTGTGATAGTGCCAGAACGGGACAAGCTTGTAGTCGCTGAGGCTCCGACTCTTGGTTTCAAACGCCGTGATGACAGTGAAGCGTTCTCGAAAGAGTTGGTGCGCTTCCCGACCAAGCTGAGCCAATCTCTGATGATCGGGATGGTTTTGCGGGTCGTCGAAGGTCGGGATGGGGAGATCACCGACTTGGTTTTCGAAGTATTCGAACATGCCGCGTCCGGTGAGCTTGCCCAGGCCGCCCAGAGCGCGATAGCGAAATTCTAAGGCTTTGGAGTTCAAGAGGGAGCAGAGATAGTATAAATCATGGGAGTCATTGGGATTTTTCAAAAAAGCTGCGCAGTCGCTTTTAAAGCCGATCTCGCCTGTCTCATCTACAGCAAAGCGATTCTCTGGGGCTCGGCGCGGGAAAAAGATTTTAGGTGTAAAGAGCCTCTCACGGGGCCTGTGCAGTTGAAACCACTCATAATGGCTCGATGAGTGTTTATAAACGTCTCTTGACTCCAGAGCTTTTCTATGACTCCGTAAATATTCTTGAATTTCTGTAGGGATGGTGTCCCACGCAGTGGTGTGAGTGATGTAGAGGATTTGTGTCTCGCTAGGCTCCCAGCCGAACTTGTGAATGTGCGAGATGGGTATGCGCACCTTCAACCAGTCCCTGGGAAATCTGCCAGCGACGTTTCCCTCAAATACCTCATCAAGGCCGGTGTCAATGCCTTTGAGGAAACTGCCGAGTTCGCTGTCTTTGAGCTTGCGCCCTGCCCGATCTATGCGCTCGAAAATCTCCCGATACAGTGAAAGAGGCCATCGCTCTTCCCCAAGCCCGGCTTGCTTGATCTCGACGCGAGAGACTGCACCTTGTAGCAGAGGAGCTAACGGATCAGAACTCGCTAAGATCTCCCGTACCGACTCGAAGTCGAGCACGTTATCTACTATGAGCGTATGCTCTTTGGAAGGAAGACTGTTGCGGGCGTGCAAAATGCACGTGGCGATCCCGGCCTTGAAGACCTTATGCCCTAAGAAATCTAGCACGTGCAGCAACGTTGTCTTCTCTGCTAAGAAACGCCGGAGATGACGAGCTTTGTCGCCCTGAATGAACGCCCGCGAGATGATAAAACTCAAATCACCGCCGGAGGCGAGAAGCTGGAAGGCTCGTCGGATGAAATAGAAGAGTATATCGGTCTTGTCTGTATAAATGTCGCTATATGCGACGCGCAGCCAGCGCAGTTCAAGAGCCCCGCGACCGAAGGTAGCATCCACGTTATAGTAAGGCGGATTGCCAATGATCACGTCAAAGCCCCGTCTCTCTGAACGCGGATCGAAAACATCTGGGAACTCCACAGCCCAGTTAAATGGACGCTTGATAATCACCTCTTGGCGGGCCGTTTCGAGCACCATCAGCTCAGAACGCAGACGCCCAAGCTCTGACTCGCTCCAATCCTTGAGGGTTTCAGGTTTTCGTCCCTCGGTCAGATAGACGCGCACGGCTTCTAAGGTTTTTTCGTTGGGCTCACGTCGAAGAGCACGTAGGGTGCTCGTGATGCTCTCATCTGAGGCAAAGAACCCTACTAAGTTGGGATTGATTCTCTCGTTTACTTGAAGAATACGTCTCTCTAACTGAGCAACGGCTTCAGAGCGCTCGGCTTCGGAACGATTGACGTCCTTAGCCACGCGGATGTAGTCCGCCGCTTGCTCAAGCTCTGAACGTAGCGGCGCAAGATCGGCTGAAGCGTCAATCAAGCTGTTGCCCACGCGGATGTTCAACGTCAGAGCAGGCAAATGCTTGCCCTTCTCGCCATAGTAACTTGGACGAATGTGCAATAGGCGCGTCCACAGCGAGAGTTTGGCGAGCAAGACGGCTTGCGTGTCAAGATCAACTCCGTAAAGCATTCGTACCAACACTTGCTCATCGAGCATGGGGATGCGATAGCCATTCAACGGCGTGAGCAAGCTTTTCTGTTGTTTCTCAATGCGCTTGAGGGCTTCGCTGTAGCGTCCCAGCTCTTGCGTGATATAGTCGAAAGCTGCTAAGAGAAACGACCCGGAGCCGCAAGCCGGGTCAAGTATTTTCAGTTCAAGCACGGAGAGCGCTTCCGCGTGCGCTTGAGAGTGTTGCCCCGATTCTAAAAGCGCGATGGCGCGGTCAACTTTCGGTCGAATCTTCGGCACGAGAGTCTGATGCACAATCCGTCGCACGATGTAGTGCGGCGTGTAATAGACGCCTTCGCGCTTGCGCGTCTGCTGGTTCTCTAAGATGCGAATAAACTTGCCGTCGTGTTGCAGCTCATGGGCCAAGAACTGCTCATAGGCCATCCCCAACACGTCTTGAGTAAGGGTTGTGAAGTCGTAGTTGTAGATAGAGCGATAGCCCAGCAGCTGTCCATTCAAACAGGCGGCTACGCTGGAGTCGGGGACGGCATCAGGCAAGATCAATGGTTCAAGATATTCTGTAGGGATATGTAGCTGATCCACCCAGCTTTCGGCAAAGAGTTCTGTATTGTAGCTCACCCATGTATCATGGAATTTCTCTTTAAGCAGATCAAAAAAGGGCTTGTTCCTAAAACTTTTTTCCCAAAAATTGTACAGTTGGCCGAGAGAGTAGAACGGCTCGTTGCCGTACGCCTCCAGTAGGCGAACTAATAAGAAGCGATTGAGGATGAGTTGTGACGCTTCCTTGATCTGCGTGAGAGACAGGCTCGCGTCAGTTTTATAGATGCCGTTGGCTAAAATGACGCGCCATGTTTTGAGGTCGGCCAAGAAATGAGCGGCTTGCACGTCCTCGCGCTGACGCTCCGTATAGAACTCCTGCAAGCGCTCGCGCAGCAGATGCTCGCGAGCCAGCCGGTCGTACACTTGGCCAGCGAACTCCGGTCGGGCGAGGTCTTGCATGGTAAAAGACCAAAATGGGGTCCGGTCGTTCAGGCGTAGCAAATGCCACTCGCGAAAATTGGTGAGCAGAATCCAAAGCACCGGATCGTCTGTGCCCACCATTAAGTGATAATCGCGTAAGTATCTTAGTACATCGCTCCCGTATTTGTTCCACAGATCGGATTCCCAAAGACTTTTTGCTTCTACCATGAGTGCAGGAGCTTTCTGGCGCTCAGGTAACAAAAAATAGTCCACCCACGTGTTAGTTCCAACTAGGCTCTTGATATTCCCTTCGCGCGTTCTATAATCAGGGCCATAGCCCAGCACTTCTAGAAGCGGCTCCAGTAGCTTATCTTTGGTGCTCTCTTCAGGTTGCCCTCTGCCTTCTCCTTCTGCAAGCATTTGCTGAGCGCGCTGAAGCAGAGTTGGGATGGTCTCTAAAAATTGTTCAATCGACATCTTTACAGAAGCCCCCTTGAGTCAGTTCCCATCACAGACGCCACAGTTTACGAAGAAGCCCTAGTCTCTGGCAACTTGCTTGCCCTACTGCCGTAAGTTTATAATTATTAAAAGAACAACAAAGAAGACACTGAATGGACAAAATGGGCATACAGCAGAAAGCAGTCAGAATATATGATGTCTTCGCGCGCCAGCGGCGCAGAGAGCCATTAGCGCACGTGGGCACGGTGACCGCCCCCAACGCCGACTTAGCGGCCGCCTACGCACGCTCGATCTATAACGAAGAGCCGTGGATCGAGATGCGCGTCATTGCTCAACAAGACGAGATCACCGCCATCGAGCTGGAGGAGAGCTTCGCATGAACGAATTTCACTCTCCCAAAGAGCTTCCCCAAGAGGCTCAAAGGGCGCTTTTCGATCTCTTGCTCGTCTTGGCCGACAGCAAGCATCTTCTAGGCCTGCGCTACGGCGAATGGCTCAGCGCGCCGGTACTGGAAGCCTCTATCGCTGCGGTCTCGATGGCCCAAGACGAGTTCGGCCATGCCCGACTCCTCTACGGACTCCTAGAGAGTTTTCATAAAGAGCTGAACCTCCCCAAACGCACAGAAGAACCAAGTCAATACAGAAATCTTGAGCTCTTAGATCGCGCGTTTTCAGATTGGACAGACTTTGTCGTCGCGAATACGGTAATAGATACGGCGATGACGGTGCAATTAGAATCTTTTAAAGATTCTCGCTATCTTCCTCTGCGGCAGCGGGTGGCCAAGATGCTCCAAGAAGAGAGATTTCACTTTCAGCACGGCAAGGGCTGGGTGCTGCGCTTGGCGGGCGCTCCCAAAGCCAAAGCCGAACTAGAGCGCAGACTGCGCACGATATGGCCGACGGTGAGCGCTTGGTTGGGAAATCCGTCCAGCCACCGTGAGCAGGTGCTCACCCAGTTTGGGCTACAAGACACGGACTCGGAGGGGCTGCGGGCGCGCTTTGCTGAGAAGATTGGGTTGCTCTTTCAGCAGGCTGATCTCTCGGTTCCCATGATCGCGTGGGATGCGATCACCGGGCAGTCGGTCTTGACCACTGCCCCGGATTGGACGGGCTGGGACGAGTCTTTCAGAAGATTTTCGCGCACCGGCCCCGATCGAGAGACGTTCGCCCAGATCGAGTCGCTCTACGCTCATAGCTACCCTGTGGAGTGACCATGACTCGGAAGAGCACCACGCAAAGTGAAATGAAAAAGTCTGTGCAGTGTCCGTTCTGTTTGGGGTACGAGACGGAGTTGTACGCGCTCTTTGGCCAGTGGCTCTCGACGTCGCAGTATTACTGCAAAAACTGCCGGACGGTCTTTGAGTGGATCAAGTGGGAGGAGGCTTGAGCTTAATCAATAAATTCAGCACACGCTCTTCGATCATGTCGCGCACTTTGCAATAGAACTCCAAGCCGCGCCCGATGGGGTCGGGAATCCCCCAGTCTTCGGAGACCCCGTGAAAGTTCGCAAGACAGATATTAGAATCTAGACAGCCCATCGCGATCACATAGTCAAACTCGCGCAGATCGAACGACGCGACGCTCTTGGAGAACTGCTGCGAAATATCTATGCCCTTCTCGCGCATCACGGCGATGGCGTCCCAATGCACATAGCCGGCGGGGTGCGTCCCCGCGCTGTGAATCTCTATATCTAAATTGCGCTGACGGGCATAGTGCTTGGCAAAACCCTCGGCCATCTGACTGCGACAAGAGTTGCCCACACAGACAAAAATAATTCTTTTGCGCTGAGCGCTCATCGCCTCTTCAGCCCCTTGATCTCTTTGCGAGCCCGGCGCAGGTGCTCTTTGATGACAAAAAGTCGGTTCTCCGGCTCAATCAGATAATACTCATAGGGCTTATAGAGAATCCCTGTGGTGACGTCCACGCAGTATTTATCTGGGCCGGTGCGCTTGCCCAAGAGCGTGTCTACACAGAAGCGATATTCATAGCCCAAGAGCAGAGTCTCGTCTTCCCAGAAGCCCTTCTTCTCACGACGGGCTTGACGAACGGCCTGCTGAACTTTCGCCCAGTCATCGGGCTTGGGCAAGTTGGGATAGATAAAATAATTGACGGCCCAGCCCTCTTGCATCAATAAGAGATTGAACGTCCGGCGCTTTTGGGGATTCTTCTCTTCGGGGGCAACATAGGCGAGCAGTCGCCGATATTGATCGAAGCTCTGTTCCCCTACGGTCAGATAGAGATTTCTGTAGCGGGTCTGGCTTCCGGTGCGGCGCCGCAGCCGTTGCAGCGCCAGCTCTTCAAACGCTCTGCGAGCACGCTCGCCCCACTGCGACTGGTGCGTGCCAGGTTGATGGGCCAGCCTGGGTTCGAGAAAATCCCTCAACCCTTTGGTCTGAAACTGAGCACGATGGGTCTTCAGCAAGTTTTCGAGCTTGCTATTAAAAGCACTGGGCTTCTGGGTGCCTGGATAGTGAATCTCCGGAGCGTCAATGCCCAAGAGACGGATCGTCAATTGGATCGTCGGTGTGTCGCCGTCGGTGTTGCCGACCCAGCGGGCTTTGCCCGCCTGCTGACGCTGTGACTCGTAGCTAATAGCCAGTCTCATGGTGCTCAGCTTTGCGCTCTTTGCGCCCGGTCACCAGGTAGATCGTGCGCTCTGAGATATTCACGGCGTGATCGCCCACGCGCTCCAAGTCGCGAATGGACCATAGAACCGGGATGACATCGTCTACGAACTCTTTGGCCTCTTGGGGGGAGTGCGCTTCACGGGCTAGTTCCAGCAAACGGGCCAAGACCTGGCGTCGCAGAGTCCAGCAGCGCTGGTCCATCTGTTCATCGCGCCGGATGATCTCACGGGCTCGCTCGACATCTTTGGCGATGAAGACCTCTATGGCATCGCGCAGCATCGCGCGCGCGAATTCCCCGAGGGCGGTCAGCTCGTCTGGGGAGACAAGCACGAAGACTCCCGCGTCCATGCCATACTGCCCCACATTGACGGCCAGATCGGCAGCCCGTTCGAGGTCCGTAATGATTTTGAAAACGCTCGTGATCAGTCTCAGATCTACCGCCACCGGCTGTTGCAGGGCTAAGAGATCCATACATTCTTTCTCGATGGAGAGATTGAGTTCGTCCACTTGGTCGTCCCAGGCGTCTAAGCTTTCAGCCAGAACGCGGTCGTGCTCGCGCAAGGTCCTTAGTCCCAGATCGAGCCCTTCTAAGACTTTTGCGCCCATCTGGCGGACCGATTCTGTGAGCTGCTGCAGCTGTTGTTGATAGCTCTCGCGGGCCATAGTTCGTCTATTTTACCCGAATTTGCCGGTGATGTAATCTTCGGTCTCTTTTTTGTCTGGGTTTTCAAAGATTTTCTTGGTCGGCCCGTACTCGATGAGCCGTCCCAGATAGAGAAAAGCCGTGAAATCCGAGACGCGGGCGGCTTGTTGCATATTATGGGTCACGATCACGACCGTATAGTCTCTCTTCAGCTCCAGCATCAGATCTTCGATCTTTGCCGTTGCTATGGGGTCGAGAGAGGAGCAAGGCTCGTCCATGAGAATCACTTCGGGCTCAATGGCCACCGTTCGTGCGATGCAGAGTCTTTGCTGTTGGCCCCCGGAGAGATCCAAGCCGCTCTTCTTGTGCAGATAATCTGTGACCTCCTCCCAGAGCGCGGCCTGTCGCAAAGCGCCTTCGACGCGTCTGTCCAAGTTGCCTTGAAAGCCGTTGATGCGCAGGCCAAACGCGACGTTCTCATAGATGGACTTAGGGAAGGGATTGGGCTTCTGAAAGACCATCCCGATCCGCCTGCGGACTTCGACGGGGTCAACGTCGGGGTCTTGAATATTCTTATGGTGGTAGAAGATCTCCCCGGCGATGCGCACGCCAGGAATGAGATCGTTCATGCGATTAAAACACCGAATGAGCGTGCTCTTCCCGCAGCCGGACGGCCCAATGATGGCCGTGATCTTGTTCTTGGGAATATCGAGGGTCACGCCATCCAACGCTTGCTGTTTGCCGTACCATAAGCTGAGTTGGCGTGTCTGCAAGATGGGCTCCCCCAAAGAAGAGAGGTCGTCCCGCTGGGCCTGCCGGCGTGAGGGAACCACGATGCTCGTCTTCACTCTTACCACCTCTTCTGGAATTTGATGCGCAAGAAGATCGCCAGCGCGTTCATGAGCAACAGAATGACCAAGAGCACTAAAATAGCGGCCGCGGCGATGTTGGCCCGACCCTCTTGGGGCATGCCCACCCACGTAAAGATTTGGATAGGAAGGACGGTGAAGGGATCTTTCAGTCCTTTGGGGTCAAAGGCCACATACTGAAAAGCGCCGAGCAAGATGAGCGGCGCGGCCTCGCCGATTGCCCGCGAGAGCGAGAGCACGACGCCCGTAAAGATCCCGGGGGCAGCATAGGGCAGGACGTGATGGCGCACGACCTGCCAGCGCGTCGCTCCGACGGCATAGGCAGCCTGACGAATGGAGTCGGGAATGGCCCGCAGCGCTTCGCGAGAAGCGATGATGACCACCGGCAAGATCAGGAGGGCCATCGTCAGCGCCCCGGCTAAGACGCCGCGTTCGAGGGCGAAGGCGCGCGCAAAAATTTCTAAGCCGATAATCCCATAGATCACGGAGGGCACTCCGGCGAGATTGCTGATCAAAACTTGGATGAGGCCCGTCAGCCACGTGCGCCGGGCATACTCTTCCAGATAGATGGCCGCTCCGACGCCCAGCGGCACCGAGAAGAGGGCCATCAAGCCGATCACATAGAAAGAGCCTAAGATAGCGCTGCGCAACCCTGAGAGCTCGGCAAACCGCGGAGATTCATACTCGGTGATAAAGAACCACAGGGTGTGCCAGAAACTTCTGTTCAGGGGAATTTGGGCTTGCTGCTCTGCTTCCAGAGCGATATGGAGAATCTGCTCGCCGCGCTGGATTTCGAGGATCACGGAGCTGGGCGTCGGCTTCTGCTGCGCCGCGATGACGATGGCCTCCCAGGCCTGCCGGGTGCCCTGAATGGGGAAGTCGTCGGCCTTGCGCAAAATATCGTTCACTTGCAATCCGGCCCGCTCGGCTGCCGAGCCGGGCGTGAGATAATCGAGCAACACGGCAGTCACTCGGCTTGTCTCAGGGTCGATCTCCGCGCGCAGATCGCCCAACAGGCGCTCGGCTCCCGCGACCCAGCCGATGGGCGTTGGCCCTTCTGGGATCTGTTCAACGGTTGCCCATGCATCACTGATTTTCGCTACGGCATGAAAGCCCATGCGAATGAGCGCGTCTCCCGATCTCACACCAAGCTGCTCCGCGGATGAACCCTCTGTGACTTGGGAGATGCGAATATAGGGGAAGAGATCATGGCCGCGCTCTAACGACCGCAACGAGAAGGCGAACCCCGCTTCGGCCGTGGCGTTCATCGCGATCAGCAAGCGCGCATTGGTGAAGACGTTCACCAGCAGAGCCGCCAGAGTTGCCAATCCCACGAGCGTTGCGGTGATCGTCAGCGAAGCGAAGAGCTTGCTCTTGCCGTGACGCCAGCGCAGGCGGCGGCGAAAAGCCTGTTCGGAGGGCTGAGTCGCTGGAGCGCTCATTCGTATTGCTCCCGGAATCTTTGCACGATGAAGTAACTGATCGTGTTGAGAATTAAAGTCATCATAAAGAGCAGAGCCCCAACGGCGAAGATCGTGGACCAGATGAACGCGCCGGCCTCCGCATCTCCGGTTGCGACGTTAACAATATAGGCCGTCAGCGTCATCACCGGTCTGAGCGGCTCTGGAGGCCACACCGGCGTCATTCCAGCAGCGATCGCCACGATCATCGTCTCGCCAATGGCGCGCGACATCCCCAGAATAAAAGCGGCCGTAATTCCAGAGAAGGCCGCCGGCAAGACCACGCGGCGAACCGTCTCGAAGCGCGTTGCCCCTAGCGCGTAGGAGGCCTCGCGCACCGACCGGGGAACCGCATATATGATGTCTTCGCTAAGAGAAGAGACCAACGGCAAGATCGCAATCCCCAAGACCAAACCGGCGCTGAGGGCATTCCAGAACTGGATATCAGGGAAGATATTTCTCAATAACGGTGTCACATAGAGCAGCGCAAAGTACCCAAAGACCACCGAAGGGATTCCCGCTAAGAGCTCCATAATGGGCTTGAGTGCACGCCGCACATTGGGGGAGGCGTACTCGCTCAAATAGACAGCCCCGAGGAGTCCGAGGGGCAGCGCGACCAGGAGTGCGATCCCTGTGGTGAGCAAGGTGCCGCCGATGAGCGGCAGCGCGCCGTAGCTGAAGGGCTCGATGAGCGGGGACCAGCGAATAGTGAAGATAAATTCAAAGGGCGATACGCTCTCGAAGAAGGGGGCGCTTCCCATAGCAAAGATGATAATGGTGTAAGCGGTGATAATAATAGCAAAGAAAGCGCAGGCGAAGAAGATCCCGCGGATCAGGCGCTCTTTCAGATACCGTCCCCGCGGAGCCTGCAGGGAGCTGGCCTCTTGAATGATCTCTCTGGGCATAGCTGTTCTTTACACTTTCGCTAAGAGCTATATAGTTATGACCTAAACATCATAGCATGAAGCGCTCTCCAAAGTCAACTTGGCAACGGGCGCTGGAGTTGTCAAAGAGAGGGCGAGGCTTGGTGGAGGAGGGGAAGGGGTCAGGAGTCACCTCCACAAGCCTCGCCTTCGTCTGACTACTGCCACTACGGGAAAGGGAAGTGGGTTTTAAGAGCCGCAGTGCTTAATATACTTGTCATTGATATCTCGCAGGGTGAGGCCGCCGAAGTCGCCGCCGAAGGCCGAGCCCGTCTTGCGCTTCGTCCAGCAGGTGACCGCCGCCGCTTGCAGTCCTCGCGTGATGGGCAGGTAGCCCACATCCAACATAAATTCGCGGTTGAACGCCGATCTCTCTGAGAGATAGAACTTCATATAGGCATCTACAGTGGGGCGCTCGCCGGACTTTTTGTTGGCGTAGATAAAGAGCGGTCGGGTGAGCGGCTTGTAGGCGAAGCCTTCGATCGTCTCGACCGAGGGCAGGACGCCCTTGCACTCGCCGCCGCCGTTCGTAAGGGGTTGCTTCTTGTTGACTGCGCGGCGCCTGTTGATCTCGGCCAGCACCTCTGCCGGGGCGTTGATGAGGTCGCGGCGCGGGTCAATCGCGACCGCCTGAACCAATCGGGTGTTATGAAGGAAGAAAGCGAACCCGAAGTAGGTCATGGCAAAGGGATTGTCGCCGGTCTGCTTAGCTAGCAATTGGTCGTCTTCTGTGCCGAAGTAATCCGGGCGGGAATCTTTTTCGGCGCCATTAACAGCATCATTGAAGAAATCAAACGTGCCGCTGGTGGAAGCGGCTCCCGACAGGGTAATATCAGCGTTGGCTAGGGTGCTGCGGACTTGGTTCCACTTCTTGATATAGCCTTCGGCTTCCCTGGCCCAGAGCAGGTTCAGCTCGCCCACGGTCAGGCAGACGGGTGCGGTGCCGAAGATCTGAGTAGTGCGGCTGACGGCGACCGTTATACCGTCGAGGGCGATTAACAATTCGATGTACTCGATGTTGTTCTTAGCCGCCGCGTCTATCTCGGATTTTTTAATCGCGCGGGAGGCATTGCTGACATCTGTCTCACCCGCAGTAAATCGTCGGAAGCCACCACTGGTGCCGCTGACGCCGACGGTGATGCGCACGTCTCTGCCCTCGGCGGTCTTGCTGAACGCTTCGGCGACGGCCTTGCTGATGGGGGCGACGGTGCTCGACCCATCAATCAAGATCGTTTTCGAATCCCCAGGAGCCCCCGGCTGGGCGAACGCCGACAAGACGACCGAACCGACGACCAACAATGCCACGAACGACGCGCGTCTCACGAGAGAGGCGCTAAATTTCATATTGTTCCTCCTTAAAGCATAGTTTGCTCACGATATATATAGATCGTGGCGATAATAAATATACACGAAGGGGAAGTGGTTGTCAAGTCCGAGCTGATCGCCGCTTCCTTTAAGAGAAAAATCAATACTGATTTTTTGCTGTGCAGGCATCGCGCAGCTCTTGATGAGTAAACTCAACGGGAGTATAATGAAAACTGCTCAGCCAATTCGAAGATCTGTACATGGGAGCAGATAGAACCTCGATGAAACATCTGGTCCTCAAGACACAAGCCAAGCAGGAGATGATCGACATCACCGAGCGGCTCCAGCGCGCGTTGCGTGAATTGGGGGCGAACAATGGAGTCGCCGTGCTCTTCGTGCCGCACACGACGGCCGCTATTACCATCAATGAGAACGCCGACCCTGCCGTCAAAGAAGATATCCTAACGGCGCTGGGCAAGCTCGTGCCCGCAGGGGCTTATTACAAACATGCCGAAGGGAACGCGCACGCGCACATCAAAGCCAGTCTCATTGGACACTCTGTCACCATCCCCATCCAAGAAGGGAAACTCCAACTGGGGACGTGGCAAGGGGTGCTCTTCTGCGAGTTCGACGGCCCGCGCACTCGTGAACTGTGGCTCACCGTCTGTGCTCCGTAGAGGCTCTCATCCTTACCACGTCCCTCTCCCGTTACCCCACCCGTTCCTTCCCCGTATACGGGGAGGGCTAGGAAGGGGGAGAGGATGCAGGGTGAGGATTTCCTTCCCGCAAGATCGGCTCCTTCGCCGCGCGCACGTCGTCGAGCCGTCGCACGGAAGCCCCATACGTGGGCACCGCATGGGGGGCCTCTTTTAGTATCTGCGGGTTCTCCCTCATCTCTTGAGCGACTTTGCTCAGCACTTCTGCAAAGTTGTCCAGTTCTTCTTTGCTCACGGTCTCCGTCGGCTCGATCATCATCACTTCGGGAACGATCAGGGGAAAATAGATCGAAGAGGGATGCACCCCGTAGTCAATCGCGCGCTTGGCGACATCGAGTGTGCGGATTTGAGCACTCATCCCTTGGGTAGTGATGACGAACTCGTGCATACAGACGCGATTATAGGGGGCTTGGTAGATTTTGCTCAGCTGGGTGCGCAGATAGTTGGCATTGAGCACGGCGTTGGCGCTGACGGCGCGCAGACCCGCCTCTCCTAACATTCGTATATACGTATACGCCCGCACGAGAACTGCAAAATTGCCGTAGAAGGAGTGCACTCTGCCTACAGACAGCGGGCGCTCATAATCTAATATATATCTGTTCTTCTTTTTGGTGACGACGGGCACGGGCAGATAGGGAGCGAGCTTCTTAACAACGGCAACGGGGCCGGCGCCGGGGCCGCCCCCGCCGTGCGGCGTGCTGAAGGTCTTGTGCAGATTATAGTGAACGATATCGACGCCCATGTCGCCCGGACGAGCGCGTCCTACAATAGCATTGAGATTGGCACCGTCATAATAGACCAAGCCGCCCACGCCGTGGATCAATCTCGTGATCTCTAATATATCCGTCTCAAAGAGCCCCAGCGTGTTGGGATTGGTCAACATAATTCCTGCGACCGATTCGTCCAGATGAGCCCGCAGCGTCTCGAGATCTACTAGACCACGCGCGTCTGACGGGATATGCACGACTTCAAAGCCGCAGATCACCGCCGACGCGGGGTTGGTCCCGTGGGCGGAGTCGGGCAGGAGAATTTTCGTGCGCTTGTGCAGTTCTTTCGCACGCTCAAAGTGTTTTTTGATGAGCAGCATCCCCACGAGCTCGCCGTGAGCGCCTGCGGCGGGCTGGAGCGTGATCGCATCCATGCCGCCGATGACGCAAAGCAGCTCGCCCAGCTCGTAGGTCAGCCTCAAAATCCCCTGAGAGAGCTCTTCGCCCTGGAGGGGGTGGGCCTGCGCGAATTGGGGCAACCGTGCTATCTCTTCATTCACGCGCGGATTGTACTTCATCGTACAACTGCCCAACGGATAGATGCCGTTATCTACGCCGTAGTTCATCCGCGAGAGCTTGGTGTAGTGTCTAACAACTTCAATCTGAGAGACTTGGGGCAGCTTTGGGTCTTCTTTACGGATGAGTTCGGAGGGGATCAGCTCTTCGAGCGGTCGTTCGGCGACATCCGACGGTGGGAGTCGCAGTCCCGTGCGGCCTTCTGCTCCGATGTCGAAGATCGTCGTGTTCATAAAATAAAGCCTCCTTGGTTGTCACCCTCACTCCGTCCCTCTCCCCCTCCCTGGCCCTCCCTGTATACGGGGAGGGGAC
>JAJHSH010000044.1 GCA_022683945.1 Candidatus Acetothermia bacterium
CTCAATCGTCTCGCCCGCGAGGGCATCTTAGACAAGAAGCGTTATTATATTATTGTGAAGGACGAAGAGCGCCTCAAAGAGAAGAGCGGTTCTGTGTAAGACCCTCTCCTCCTCCCTAGCCCTCCCCGTATACGGGGAGGGAACGGGTGGGGTAACGGGTGAGGGTTATTCACCCTGAGTGAATCTGCCGAGCAGAGTTCTGATCTGCGCCGCGGTCGGCTCCAGCGCCGTCAGCGGCGCGCCTCTTAAGAGCAGCGTGCCCAAGGCCGCTAAACGGCTCTCTAAGGGCACTTGAATGCCTCGTTGCTGAATCGCTATCGCTAACGGACCCTCCCTGACTAGTTTCTGCAACACCTGTAATTGTGTCCAGGCTGCGGCTGTCTGTCCCTGCTGCGCGAGATAGAGAACCCCCTGGAGCAGAGCGATGGCGTTAAAGGCTTCTCCGACGGAGCCCTTCAGCTCGTCCATCGTAGGGATGGCGGAGAGCGCCGCGGCGGGCAACCCGCGCTCATCGGGCGCGAGCGCCGTCCCCTCACCCACAATAATCCGCCCGACCATCCCCTGTTGCTCGTGCGGGGCACAGAAATAGTCATAGATGCCGGGAACAGAAAAGCCCTGCGAAAACGTCTGGCCGATTGTAGTCATCAAGTGAGAGTTCCAGGGAGCAGCCCCCGATGGAATCCGCAGAGGGCGATCTTGGCTGGGGTGATAAGCCGTAACGGTATGCCCGTCGCCGTGCGCGTTCTCTTTCAGAACCCAAACGACACGGTCTCCCGGACGGAGGGTCAATCCCGGCGGATCGAAATAGAGATCTCGTATCTCTATCACAAAGACTTTGGGTTGGGCCATCGCATCAGTCGTAGATGGCGGTGGGCTGCCGCGCAGCCAGAACCAGAGCGCGCCTAAGAGAAGAGCGACAATGCCCGCTAAGAGCGCCAGCCAGCGTTCCATATTTCCAGTGTACCAGATCTTTGGGGGAGGTTGTCAAGCTCGTGCGACACAGATCATCTCTAAGGATGATACTCATCATGGCGACGGGCGTGTCCGTTCCCGAAAATATGAGACGTCCGTCGCTTGAATTTTGCAGTCACAAGCGCAACGAGACCACAGGAACGTTTTGGTGCACTCACCTCCTTCAACAAATACTGCACCAAGACCTTCCGTTGCCTCCTTTAGAGCGAGGGCTTGGCCCCCCCGCCAAGCCCTCTCCCTCGCACCTCTATAGTTCTCTATTTTCTTTATGTTTCTCTACGAACCGTACGCCTCCCAAGATCGCCAGAACGAGAACCGTTGAGACAATCGCCAAGAAATACTCTCCCGCTCCCGCAGCCATGCCGATCGCAGCGATGGCCCATAATCCCGCTGCTGTCGTCAATCCGCGTACGACCTCCCCTGTGCGAAAGATCGTCCCGGCACCCAAAAAGCCAATCCCGACGACGATATTAGCAGCAACGCGCGACGGATCCGTCTCTCCAGTGAATGCCGTGATGGAGAGCACCGTAAAGAGTGCCGACCCGAAAGCGACTAACATATAAGTTCTCAGGCCCGCCGGGCGTTGCGCCCGCTCGCGCTCCCAACCGACGATCGATCCCAAAATTGCCGCCACCAACAGACGAAGCTCCAACTCCCAATTTATCTCCAAAGCCATCCCTCCGTTGTTTTACACCCTCACCCCTTACCCCTCTCCCTAGCAGGGAGAGGGCGCAGGGTGAGGGTAGAAGCTAAAATGAAAAGCTTATGCGCGCGCGCCGCTTGTTTTACAGCTTGCTCCTCGCTCTCTTGGCGCTTATTGCTTTCGGTTTTTTCCTGTCGCTGATCTTCTTCGGCTGCGGGATCTGGCGCATCCCGTGTTAAAGCGCTTCAAAGACAGCAGCGATCCCTTGGCCTCCTCCAATGCAGAGGCTCGCTACCCCAAACTGCTCTTTACGACGACGCAGCTCGTGGATCAGCGTCAGCGCCAGCCGCGCCCCGCTCGCCCCCAGAGGGTGCCCCAGCGCAATTGCCCCGCCGTTCACGTTCACCCGCTCGCGATCTAACTTCAACTCGCGCTCGACGGCCAGGTATTGAGCGGCAAACGCCTCGTTGATCTCCCAGAGCGCAATATCTTTGAGGGTGAGCTTCGCTCTCTCTAACGCGCGCTGTGACGCGGGCACGGGCCCGATGCCCATATATTTAGGCTCGACGCCGCACTGCGCCCACGAGACGACCCGCGCCCACGGCTTGATCCCCAGCGCTTTGGCTTTCTCTGGGCTGGCGACTATAAGAGCCGCCGCTCCGTCGTTGATGCCGCTGGCATTGCCTGCCGTTACGTATTTGTTGCCGGGGAAGGGCGCGATGGAGAGCTGGGCCAAGCTCTCGAGTCTCGTGTCGGCGCGTGGGTGCTCGTCGGTCTCTAGCAAGACTCTCTTGCCCTTCTGTTCCAGCTCAATGCTTGCGATCTCTTCTTTGAAGTAGCCGTTCTGTATGGCTCTCACGGCGCGCTGCTGGCTGCGCAGGGCAAACTCGTCTTGGTCTTCACGGCTGATCCCGTACTTCTCAGCCAAATTATTGGCCGTGCCGGCCATCGTGAAATTAGAGTAGGGATCTAGAAGAGCCTCCCAGAGATAGTCTTCGAGCTTGGCAGATCCTAAGCGCAAGCCGAAGCGCGCCCCGCGGATCATAAAGGGCGCTTGGGTCATATTCTCAGCTCCGCCGGCGATGACCAGATCTGCTTCTCCGCTTTGGACTAGACGCGCCGCCTGTACAACCGCTTCCAAGCCCGAGCCGCAGAGCCGATTGACCGTGAGAGCCGGCGCGTGCACGGGCACGCCCGCGTAGAGTCCGGCGTGACGCGCCAGATAGATCGCATCGGACGACGTCTGCAAGACGTTCCCAAAGACTATATGCTCGACTTCTGTGGGAGAGATATCGGCTTTCTGTAGGGCGTGTTTGGTGACGTGAGCGGCCAACTGTATCGCTGAAAGATTCGACAGTCCGCCCATAAACTTTCCAAAGGGCGTGCGAACGCCCGTTAAGATAAGCGCTTCGCGCGACATAAGATCAGACCTCCTGCTGAATATGGGTTTTAACGATCTGTATAATTTGGGGTTCGCTTAAGACGGTGCGTGCGTGCTTGGCTCGCTCTAGCAGCGCCTGCACCAGCGCCGGGTGAGGGGCTATCTTGTGCTCTTTGAGCCAGTGCTCGACGTTATGGTGTCCACTGGCGGGGCCGATCTCGATCTCTTGCTTGCGCCCGAAGAGTTCTGCGGGCACGGCGGAGTATATACGATTGGCGAGAAAATCATCGCCCTTCTCTTTCGCCTTGATGACCGCTGCGGCGTGCACCCCCGTAGACGTTCTAAACGCATCGCGCCCGAAGACGGGATAATTAAAGGGCAACGGGGCCCCACAGTCTTCGGCGACGAGCCGGCAGTATTCAGGGAGCTTGCTCAGGTCGTTCTCCAGCCAACCCAGCAGTTTTAAGTTGACCAAGAGCTGGTCGAGCGCGGTGTTCCCGACGCGCTCGCCGATCCCCAAGATCGTGCCGTGGACGCAGTCTACTCCGGCTTCGAGAGCAGCTAGACTGTTAGCCAGCGCCAGTCCGCGATCGTTGTGCCCGTGCCAGTCGACTCTGATTTTGGGATATTTGGCGAGCACGTCTTCACGGATGAAGCGAACTAAGTTTCTCACGCCGCGCGGCGTGCTGTGACCGACGGTGTCGGCGAGCGTGATGCGATAGGCGCCGCAGACGACAGCAGTGCGATAGAGCACCCGCAGCGTGTCGGGGTGGGCGCGGCTGGTATCTTCGGTGACGAACATCACGGGGAGCTGATGCTTCGCGCCCAGCGTGACGGCCTGCTCGACGTGGCGCTGCATCTGCTCAAGATTCCAGCCTTCGGCGAGCTTGCGGATGGCGCTGGAGCCGATGAACGTCGAGACTTCGATGGGGAGTCCTGCGGCTTGGGAGACGTCAATGATCGCCTGAACGTCGGCGACGACGGTGCGTGCGGCGCAGTTGGGGTGAATTTTTAGTTTGTGTTTGGCGATCTCGCGGGCGAGTTCGATGGCTTCGGCTTTGGTACGCGGGCCGGTGGGCATGGCGATATTGGCATTGGGGATGCCGAGGGCGTGGATATAGTGCAGGGCTTGGCGTTTTTTCTCTATCGGGGGATCAACAATCGAAGGCGACTGCAAGCCGTCGCGGAGCGTTTCGTCGCTGAGTTCGATATCTCGAGGTTTTGGGGGCGTGTCCAGGGCGTTCCAGTCGTAGATCAGTTCGCTCGTGCGAAAGTCATCGGGCATGGAGCATCATCTCCAAGGGCGGTCAATCAAGAGACTACTGATTATATCACGAAGCTAGCCCCTTGCCCAGTCCAAGTACTCGACCACAGCGATTTTTGTGAAGCCCTCTCTGCTGGAGCTGACAGCGGATTTGGGGAGCGGATTCAGCAGATTCTGCAAGAACCATCCGCTTAATCTGTTACCGAAATCTGCCGTCAGCTCTCTTTGTAAGTGCAAAGATCACTGTGGCGATGTACTAGATAGCTAGAGAGACGGTTGCGGGAATAGTGCCGAGCAAATAGCGAGAAAGAGCAAACTCACTTATCACTGACCACTCATCACTATCGTTGCGCTACTTGCGGAACCCCGGCGGCCAGGGGTAGTCGGCAGGGCAGAGGTCAGCGAACTCGTTGTTTCTAAATTCGTTTTCGCTTCCCTTGATTTCTCCACCATCTAAGGGCGCTCGTTGGCATTCCGCCTCCAGAGGATTGGATGTATAGGCTGCTCCGTAGGTATTATTTAAGAAATAATTATGACTGAGTTCCACTTTCACCCATGGTGACAGAAAGAGGCCACCTCTCTTGCCTTTCCAGAGTTCGTAAGTCCAAAAGTCATCGGAAAGGCCGTTGTGGGCGATTTGATTGCGCATAATCTGCCCTTGGCCTTCGACCAAGAGGAGGCCAACGATATTGTTAACGATCTGGTTACGGGTAAGTTCGAACCTAGGACTCCACCCTCTCTTCATCCACTCTGCCACGCCACCATTGACATAGAACCCCAAACCGCTCTGGAAGCCAACACGATTGTTCATCAACGAGTTAAGCCGGATAATCGCCTGGCTCTTGGAATTCGTCTGGATTCCCACGCCATAGCCCGATATTTGATTTCCTTCAATGAAGGCAGAGGCCTCATCCCCGAGAAAAATTCCTATATTGTAATAATCACCAACAAAGCGATTGTAAGCAATCGTCACAAAATCATTTTGTATGGGACGGCCACGCAACGAAATATCGCTGGCGACAAAGGTGTTTCCAATAATTGATGACCGTATCCGCGCGAGACTAGTATCTGAAAAAGTCACTAGAAGCCTGGAATGCGATAGAACATTTTGCGCGAAGAAGACACTTCCTTCAATCTGAACGCTGGTGTTATTGATCTCATTCTGTATTATGTTACCGCGTTCGTTGCTAGAAGCATGGAGCAGAATACCGCTATTCATGATGCGACTCTGCTGAATTCGTATAACTCCTCTAGAGCCTGCGACCTCAATTCCCGTGTCTCCTTGATCTCTTCCGTAGATTCCTATTTCTCGGGCTTCTACATAGGAAAGAACGAAAATAGTCGGCTTCTTGGGGTCTCGAGGTTCAATACGGACGAGGTCTCGCCCCGCTCCTATGATCTGCACAAGCTTATTGAGGATTACATTCTCCCTGTAGGTACCCGAGCGGATGTGGATCTTGCCAAGAACATCCGTGAGCGCGTCCACAGCAGCTTGGATGGTTGAAAAACACGGCTGGTTCCCTCCGCAGGCGGGATCGTCGTCATCGACCCAGGCCTCTCTTACAGTACTGAGCGTAGCGCTGCGCGGAGCCTCAAGAGAAGAGAAGCCTACCCCAAGGGCCATTACCAGTACCGCCAGTCCCAGTACTATCCCTATCGTGATCAGTTTGTTGCTCTTCATCATCTGCTTGCCCTCCTATCTAGACTGGCCGATGCGGCTTCGGGGGCAATTTCCTCTGCATACACTCCCAGAAGCCGTTGGGATCGGCGATCGGATCGGCTTCCCACCACTGACATTCAAACGCTGCATCTCTAATCTGCTTGTTAGTATAGCCAAAGAATGGTCTAAGTTGGAGAACTTCCTCCTCTGGAGCAGGGAATGGTTTACCGGGTTCGTAGCCCATTGCACTAGCGATGGCCTTGGCGAAAGCCTCAGCCTGCTGTGATCCCATCGTAAGACAGACACAGATGGCCTTCACGTTCCCGTTTTCATCCTTCGTGATGATCACCACAGGCCAGCTGTACACTCCAGCTCGAAAAGCATCGTACAGTTTCCATCGCAGATTTTCGACCGCATTTTCCTCTGCATCATAAGCCATTATCACTATGACAGGCGTGCCGTCTGCCGCGAACCGTGGACCACCAACCTCCCACATCCACTTTGCCCCTTTCTCAATGGTGTTGAGAATATTGCTGACGACGGATTCTACATCCTCGTTGAGCAATTTGGCTTGGGCGTGAGCAAAGATCGTAACGCGTTGCGTGCCCCGCAAACCTTGGATGTCGAAAGTGGCAATGAGATGAACAAATCTTGCTATGCTTTCAGGCAAGCCCCCAAAACCTACGTCTAAACTGCTCCTGTTGGGCAACCAAAACGCAGCTGCCGGTATTAAATTGACTACCCCGCCTCTAGCTCTGATACTCTTAGCAACGTCCACGTACAGGATAAAGCCAGCAACCATGTTGGCGTATTGTTCAGGCATTTGGCTGAGAGCAAGCGAGGTCAGCGTTCTCAAAAAGGTTGATATATACTCTTTGCCAAGTTCAGGGAAATTGGGGAGCTGTGCCAGTCGCCCCAGGAACATATTGTAAAGATTGCTGTTCAACCCCTGTCGCGAAAAAGCATCAACCTCTGTTAATCCTGCTAACGTGATAATAGACCCGATTGCGTGTGCCAGATAGAAAGGTCTGTCCTTTTGAATTCGGAGCAATCCACTCATAGCGTTAGCGACTTGTGGATATTGATTCATGGCGAGCACGAGGGCCGCTAAAAATCTGTCCGCCTCATTCAATCCTGGGCTAATGGGTGTTTGAAGGATGGATAGTAACCCTAAAAGCGTTGATGTAATGGGCGATAGAAAAGGCGAAAGCAGCGTCACAATGGTTGAGGTAAGCCCTGCTAGGTCATTAAGAGACGTTGACAGCATTTGTGAGTAGAACCAAGCAAAGTGTGGATTGTAGAGGGCATCATTAGGCGTAATCAGCCGCTTGATTCTACCGTAAAGAGCATCGAGGGGAGCCTGTCCTCCCTGTTGATAAGCCTGCAGAGCGCTGAGCAGCCCCTGGAGGGCCTGTTGGTGATCCCACCAAGCCGGTGGGATGGGTACTATTTGATCTGGTAAGGACCCGGAGTCTTCCCATGCTAGTAACTCCTCTAGTTGTTGCGGTGTCAGACTACATAACCCATGGAAAACTACACTCGAATCTGCGCTTTGAGGAACGAAGAGTGAAGACCCTACTACAGAACCCCTCTCTATGCCGGTATCACAAGCAGCATGGTAGGTCTTAAGGAGGGCATCTAAATAAGCTTGCCACTGTTGATCAAACCACTCTTGCATCTGTGCTGCTCCCTGCATCGGAACTTCAAGAATTGCTTTGTTACTGTGCAAGCGCATGCTTTGAGTATAAGCTCCTACCGCTTGGGGATTAAACTCTACGATTAATTCCTGACTCTGGTTCGGTGCTAGCGTAAATGGGTTCTCCGCGAGCGTCCTATATGGTGGACTCACGCGGTACGGCGGCGCAAGCCCCCCTAGTGCCAACGTTACCGAAGTTGTTCCGGTATTCGTGATTGTCATCCACTGTTCGTGCAAGCTACTCACTAAAACAGTGTAAAAGTTCAACTCCTCCGGCTCGAGCTTGATCTTATGCGCCACTCCCGCCAGCGCCACACTCGCGTTCCCCTGCGCCACGCTCTGCTCCAGACACTGCGAGCGTCCGTCCAGCACCTCTTCACTCCAGCGCACACACGTCCCGCTCAGGCTCAGCTGCGTAGTGACGTTGAAACTCCCCGACCCCGTGGGATCGAAGCGCAGACCCACCTCTAGGCTCTGCCCTCCGCTCAAGACCATCGCCGCCTGGTACGCGTTCACCAGCACAAAGGGCGCACTCAACCCACTCAGCGTCACCGTCGCGGCCACTGCCCCGTCGTTCTTGAGAGTGATCTTCTGCTCCTGCGGACTCCCCACAAAGACCGTGTAGCTCAATTGAGCCGGACTGACCGAGATCGTCCCACCCTTGAGCGCCACCGTCTTAGCTCCTCCGTTGCTGTTAATCTGCAGATTTCCACTGTACCCGCCCGCCGCACCAGGCGCAAAGCGCACCGTGACCGTCTGCGGCTGCCCCGGACCCAGACTGAAACTGCCCCCAGCAACAATGCTGAAAGGTGCAGCAGTCGTGGCATTCCCCGTCAGCGTCCCTCCCCCGGAGTTCCAGATCGTCACGCCGGCGGTCATCGTCTGCCCCGTGAAGCTAGCCAGTTGCAAGCTGGTGCTGGAGAGGTTCAAGGCAGGCGTGGTGCTGTAGCACTGATAGCTGTAGCCCCACTGCGAGGTGCAGATCTGCGGCCCCTCATACCCGCCCCATGACCCACCTTCGCCTCCCTCAAA
>JAJHSH010000042.1 GCA_022683945.1 Candidatus Acetothermia bacterium
GGGTGAGGGTCGGGAAGGGAGCCAGGGGGTTAGCTCTGACGTCATCCCGACGCCATTCTACGCCCGCACCACCGTCCACGAATACGGCGGCGGCGATTTCTGCGTCCATAACGGCACCGTCTATTTCTCGAACTTTAAAGATCAACGGCTCTACGCGCACAAGCCCGGCGCTGCCCCGCAGCCCATCACCCCCGAAAAAGCATTGCGATACGCCGACGCCGTCTTCGATGTGCATCGCAATCGCCTGATCTGCGTCCGCGAAGATCACACCGTCGCCGGACGCGAAGCCGTCAATACGTTGGTCAGCCTCCATCTCGACGGCGACCCTGACGACGGTACCGTGCTCGTTTCTGGGAATGATTTCTATTCGTCGCCCCGACTCAGCCCCGATGGAAAGAGGCTCGCCTGGCTGACCTGGAATCACCCGAACATGCCCTGGGATGGAACAGAACTGTGGATCGCCGATTGCAAAGAAGACGGCTCTCTTACAAGCGCGCAGAGAGTTGCAGGCGGCCCCAATGAGTCTATCTTCCAACCCGAATGGTCTCCAGAGAACACTCTCTATTTTATCTCTGATAGAACAGGCTGGTGGAACTTATACCGTTGGCGCGATGAACAGATCGAAGCTCTGACGGATACAAAAGCCGAGTTCGGTCAACCTCAGTGGGGCTTCGGGATGTCCACGTATGCGTTCCTCTCCGAAAGAGAGATCATCTGCGCCTATAATCAATGGGGCATCTGGCACTTGGCGCTTCTCGATACAACGACGAAAAAACTGAAAAAAATCGAGACACCCTACACCGAGATCGGCTACGTGCGCGCCGGGCCGGGGTATGTCGTCTTTCGCGGCGGCTTGCCCACAGAAGCACTCTCTATTATCTGTTTCGATCCGGCGACGCAAAAATTCGAGGTGCTCCGCCGCTCAAGCGATCTTCAGATTGACAAAGAGTATCTCTCGCCGGCCCAGCCCATCGAGTTCCCCACCGAGAACAGCCGGACGGCACATGCGTTCTTCTATCCGCCACAAAATAAAGACTTTCAAGCCCCACCGAGCGAAAAACCTCCTCTGCTCGTCTTCAGTCACGGCGGGCCGACCAGCGCCACGACGTCTACGCTAAAATTAGAGATTCAGTATTGGACGAGCCGCGGCTTCGCCGTCGTAGATGTCAATTATGGTGGCAGCACCGGCTATGGGCGGGCGTATCGAGAGAGACTGAAGGGCCAGTGGGGCGTCGTGGATGTAGATGACTGCGTCGCCGCCGCGAAATATTTAATTGCGCGAAAACTTGTGGACGGGGAGCGCGTCGCTATTCGTGGCGGCAGCGCCGGCGGATACACGACGCTCTGCGCCTTGACGTTCCGAAAGTTCTTCAAAGCCGGTGCGAGCTACTTCGGCGTGAGCGACCTTGAAGCTCTCGATAAAGAGACGCACAAGTTCGAGTCGCGCTACAACCGGAGTCTGATCGGGCCCTATCCCGAACGACGCGATCTCTATTATGAGCGCTCGCCGATTCACTTCGCCGACAGAATCTCGTGCCCACTGATCTTCTTTCAAGGACTGGAAGATAAAGTCGTCCTGCCCAACCAATCCGAAATGATGGTTGAGGCGCTGCGCCGGAAGGGCCTCCCTGTGGCCTATCTGCCATTCGAGGGAGAGCAACATGGCTTCCGCAAGGCCGAAACTATCAAGAGATCGCTTGAAGCCGAGCTGTACTTTTACTCGAAGGTCTTTGGCTTTCAGATCGCCGATTCGGTCGAGCCGGTGAAGATCGAGAATCTTTAATGGCTATTCTGACTCTCGTCCAGGCCGTCAACGACGCGCTGCACACGGAGATGCGCCGCAACCCCGATATTGTTCTCTTGGGCGAAGACGTGGGCAAGGTCGGCGGCGTCTTTCGCGCTACGGATGGCTTATATCACGAGTTCGGTGCAGAGCGCGTCATAGACACACCCCTCTGTGAGAACGGCATCGTCGGGACGGCGATCGGCATGGCGCTCTACGGGCTTAGGCCCGTCGCCGAGATTCAGTTTATGGATTTCATCTTTCCCGCCTATGATCAGATCGTCTCGGAATTAGCCAAATTTCGCTGGCGCTCCGGCGGGCACTATAGCTGCCCCGTCGTCATCAGAACCCCCTACGGCGGCGGCATCAAAGGCGGACTCTATCACTCCCAGAGCACCGAAGCGTATTTCTGTCACACGCCGGGGCTCAAAGTCGTCGTGCCCTCCACGCCCTCTGATACAAAAGGGCTCTTGATCTCAGCGATGCGCGACGACGACCCTGTGCTCTTTATGGAACCCAAGAGAATCTATCGCTCGATCAAAGAAGAAGTCCCCGAGGGCGAGTACACTGTGCCCCTCGGCAGAGCCAGAGTCGTTCGTGAGGGAAGAGACGTCTCGATCTTCGCCTACGGCGCGATGGTGCACCCGGTTCTGGAAGCTGCCGAAGCCGCTTCCAAAGAGGGGATCGAGAGCGAAGTCCTAGATTTGCGCACGCTCCTGCCCTTCGACCATGACGCGATCTTAGACTCTGTGACGAAGACGGGACGGGGCGTCATCGTGCATGAAGCGCCCAAGACCTGCGGATTTGGGGCCGAGATCGCCGCGACGATTGCCGAAGAGGCGCTCGATTCTCTGAAAGCTCCCATCGTGCGCGTCACGGGCTTCGACACGCCCTTCCCGTACACGTTAGAGAGCGTCTATCTGCCCGATGCTCAGCGGATATTGGATGCGATCCAGCGCGTGGCTTTCTATTAAGTCAGTGGCAGAAAGCTCTTGAACGGATTACAATCTGTGGCGTGAATTTCATTGATATTGATGATGAAGGAGTGTTGCGATGCCCTTTGAGTTCAAGCTGCCGGATATTGGTGAAGGCGTCCACGAAGGCGAGATCGTCAAGTGGCTCATCAAAGAAGGGGACTTTGTCAAAGAAGACCAGCCGATGGTCGAAGTGATGACCGACAAAGCGACCGTCGAGATTCCTGCGCCGCGCGCGGGCAAGATTTTGAAACTGAACGGCAAAGAGGGCGAAGTCGTCAAGGTCGGCTCCGTGCTGGTCGTCATCGAAGAGGCCGGAGCCGCACCCAAAACAGAACCGAAGCGAGAGCCCGTCTCTAAGCCGGCTCAGCCGACTCCCGTTGCGACCCCCGCTGCAACGGCTACTGCCCCCGCTCGCGTGCTGGCGACTCCGGCGACGCGCAAGCTCGCCCGCGAACTGGGCGTAGAGCTCACCCAAGTTCAAGGAACCGGCCCCGCCGGTCGCATCACCGACCAAGACGTGCGACAATTCGCCGAAGCGCGCACCGCAGCTCCGACTGCTCCCGCCCCAAGGCCGACGCCCGCGCCCAAGCCAACAGCACCGGCTTACACACCCTCGCCCCTCAGCACCGACAGACGCGAAGAGCGCGTTCCCTTGCGAGGCATCCGCAAGCGCATGTCCGAACGGATGCACCAGTCAAAGAGAACGGCTGCGCACTTCACCTATGTAGATGAAGTTGACGTGACGGAGTTAGTCGCATTTCGCGAACAGATGCGCTCTCTTGTCGAGCAGAAGGGCGTGAAGCTGACCTATCTTCCATTCATTGTCAAAGCCTGCGTCTCGGCGCTCAAAGAGATGCCTATTCTTAACGCTTCTCTCGACGAGAGCAAGGGCGAGATCGTTTTAAAGAAATATTATAATATCGGGATTGCCGCTGCTGTCGAAGACGGGCTCGTCGTCCCGGTGGTGCATGACGCCGACAGAAAGAATCTCTTGGAGATCGCTTCGGAGATCCAGCGCTTGGCCGATACGGCTCGCCAAGGGAAGCTGGCTCCCACAGATATTCAGGGCAGCACGTTTACGATCACGAGCCTGGGAGCGCTGGGCGGGCTCTTCGCGACGCCCATTATTAACTATCCCGAAGTGGCGATCTTAGGAGTCCACGAGATCAAGAAGCGCCCCGTCGTGCGAGATAACCAAATTGTCATTCGCGATATTATGTTGCTCTCGCTCTCGTTCGATCATCGTATTGTTGATGGCTACACCGGCGCGACGTTTTGCCAGAAAGTCAAACGCTATCTCGAAGATCCGAAACTGTTGTTATTGGAGTTAGTATAGGCTCAGCGGCTCTTGACCTCCGTCCAGACGCGCTCATAGAGCTCGGTCGCCTCTCCCAGATCGCGGAGCCACTCTAGCTTCGCCAAGATCTCTTCGGAAGGGTAGATGCCGGGATCGTTGAGAATCTCCGGGAGTATATAAGCTCTAGCGGCTTCGTTGGTGCTGGGGTATCTTAAAAAATTGACGATCTTCGCGTTGATCTCCGGGCGCAGGAGAAAATCAATAAATTTCTCGGCCAGTTCTTTGTTCTTGGAGCTCTTGAGGATCGCCAAATTATCCGCCCAGATGACCCCGCCCTCTTGGGGGATTATATAGCGTATATCTGGGTTTTCTAGGCGGGCCTTGGCGAACTCACCGCTCCAGCCGTGCGCCAAGAAGAGATCGCCCGTCAGCAAGAAGTCATCATAGGTTTCGCTGTCGTAGCGGGCCAGATGGGGCTTCTGGGCTAATAAGACGTTCTTGGCTTCTTCTAGTTCTTGGGGGTTGGTGCTGTTGAGCGAGTAACCCAAGTATTTCAGAGCCGCGCCGATGGCTTCGCGAGGGTCGTCGAGCATACTGATACGTTGAGAATATGCTTGGAGACGGACCGGCTCGAAGAGATCGCCCCAGCTCATCGGGGGCACGGGCACGCGCGCGGCGTTGTAGCCGATCCCCGTTGTGCCCCACATGTAGGGGATAGAGTATTTATTTTCTGGGTCGTAATAGAGCCCTTTGAACCGCGAAGAGATATTTTTAAGATTCGGGATCTTCGTGAGATCGAGTTCGGCGAGCAGGCCCTCTCGGATAAGCGCTTCGACTTTGTAGTCCGAAGGAACGATCAGATCGTAGCCCGTGACGCCGGCTCGTAGTTTGCTGTGGAGCGTTTCGTTGGAGTCGAAGTTCTCTTCGATGACTTTAACTCCGAATTCTTTCTCGAAGAGTTGATAGACTTCGGGGTTGATATAGTTCGCCCAGATGAAGAGATGAAGCTTGTTGGAGCTAGTACCGCCTCCGCAGCCACCGGCTACCAGCAGACCGAGCGCTAAGAGCACACATGCCGTCCATCGGCGAACGCTGCAGATCATAGGATTATTTTAGAGTGTAATGACGCTCGGTGCAATAATACTAAATTCAGTTCATCATGTCGCTCAAGCCGCCGGATGCTGAAGCATCCGTCTCAGCAGATGGAAGCCCGCTCAAGCGGGCTGTGAGCGTGCTTGAGCACGCTTGCATCTGCTAAGCCGGTGGATTCATCCACCGGCGCAAATGAGTATTACTGCACTTTCACTTGCCCATTCCCAGTGCTGAACCCCGTAATCTCTACGTTCGTATTCCCACCCAGCACAATCGGCGCTTGCGCACTCCCAGACCAACTGAGCGTATAAACCTGCCCCGATCCCCCGCTCGCCTGCACCGCTATTCGCAAGATCGCCCCGTTGCTCACTCCACCTGCACTGGACTTCACTATCGAGAATCTCAGCTCATTGGGACTGCTGCACGGCTCGCTCACCACCCCACAGATCGCCTTCACCACAAAACCGCTCAGCCCTGTAAGA
>JAJHSH010000034.1 GCA_022683945.1 Candidatus Acetothermia bacterium
GAGAGGGTGCAGGGTGAGGGCTCCCCTCTCCGTGTCGGGGAGGGGCTGGGGGAGGGGTCTTCTGTTCAGTCATAGCGGATGCGCGGGTCGGCCCAGGCGAGCATAATATCGGCCAAGAGATTGCCCAGCAACAACAAGACGGCGAAGAACATCAAGAGCGTTTGGACTAAATAGTCGTCATAGGCTCTCAAGCCGTCAAAGAAGAGGCGCTCGACGGTGGGGAAGTTCAAAACAATGGCTGTAATCAGCGCGCCGCTGATCAATCCGGGCAGGCTCTGGCCGAAGATCGTAATCATCACGTTGAGCGCGTTGCGCACCGCGTGCTTATAGACGACGACACCCTCTCTGAGGCCCTTGGCCCGCGCGGTCATAATATACTGAGAGTTGAGAATATCGAGCAATTGTCCGCGCATCACGCGCATCAGACTCGCAATAGACGACGAGCCGATGATCAACACGGCAGGCCATAAGTGCCAGAGATAGTCGAGCCATTTGTTGAGCGTCCAGTCCCACGGCCACGGCGAGCCGGACATATGCGCTTGGGTGAAGAGCCCGCCGACGGAAGCTCCGGGGTTGCCCGTGCAGAAGAACTCCCAGCCCCAGCCACAGAACGTCGGTATCGCTGAGATGACCAGCCAGTACATCAAGACCAAAGCCAGAAAGAAATTGGGGATCGAGAGCCCGGCAAAGCCTAAGAGTGTGAAGATATTATCGCCGAGTGAATATTGCCGGGTAGCCGAGTAGATCCCCAGCGGCAGCGAGATCAGCCACGCGAAGAGAAACGTCGGCACTGTGACCAAAAGCGTCAAGGGCAAGCGCTCCCAGAAGAGCGTGGCGACGGGCTGGTTGGTCTCGAACGAGAACCCGAAATCAGGGTTCCAATGAATAAACGGGAAGCCGTGCACAAACGGGAAATTATTATCTATAGAAAATATTACGGACCAGACTTGCCATTTCTGTCCGGTGTGGGGATCGGTGCTCTGGCTCTCCCAGATGACGCCCTTGAGCCAACGCAGATAGCGGTCCAGACAGCCTTGCCATTGCCATTCGAGGGGTTCGCAGGGGGTCTCTAGGCCCAAGTGTTTGGCGATGCTTTGCAGCGTCTCTTGGGAGATGCGCTCGTTGAGCTTATATTTGGTCAAAAAATCTCCCGGAGCAAGCTGTACCACGAAGAACGCCACGAGAGAGATAATCAAGAGCGTCGGGAGCATGTAGACCAGACGGCGTATGATATAGTTGAGCATAGATCGTCACCCCTCACCCGTTCCCTCTCCCCTTTTGAAGGGGAGAGGGGCTTGGGGTGAGGGAGCGGAGTCACTTCTCCTCTCGTCGTTTTTCATCCTTCCACCAAACTTGGTCAGCAAAAGCGAGCACGCTGAAGTTCGGCTTGAAGTTGTCGTTGTTGCCCAGCGTCGCCCTGCTGGCGTAGATGTATTGCTGATTGACCAGATAGATGTAGGGAAGGTTCTCGGAGACGAGTCTCTGAAATTCTTTATAAAACTCTTTGGCTTCGTCTTCGTTGAAGGTGGTAGCGGCCAGATCGAAGAGCTCGTCCACGCGCTTCTCCCATTCAGGGGGATTCTCTTTAGACGAGTAGCGCCAGAAGTGTAATCTTCCGTTGGTCTTCCAGACGTTGGAGCCGTTGTTGGGTTCGGTGCTCCCCGTCAGCCCCAAGACCATCGCCTCGAAGGTCCCATTGAAGAGCGTGTCCACCAAAGCGTTGAAATCGACCGAGCGCGGGTTGGCTTTGACCCCGATCTTGCTCAGATCGTTGACAAGGAGCGAGACGATCTTCTCGCGAATTTGGTTGCCCTGATTGGTGGTGAGCATGAACTCCAGCTCACGCTCTTGCTCCGGGGGGAGCTTGGAGAGATCGGCGAGGCGATCTTCGGGGCTGGCGAAGTTCTTCAAGAACTCATTGGTGATGTTGCGCACGCCGTCGTTGTCTATGTCTTTTAAGCCGATCTCATCGAGCATCTGGGCGGCTTTGGTGAGGTCATACTCGTACTTCGTAAAAGACTCGCTCTGGTCATAAAAGGGCGAGGGGATGCTGACGGGGCTCCACTGAGGGATGGCCAGTCCGTTAAAGATATTGTCAATGATGGACTCTTTGTCCACCGCGTGCGCGATGGCTTTTCGGAACTGCAAGCTGCGAAAGACGGCTTGCAGGGCCTCGTAGGAGGGTTTGCCCGGGCCGGCTTTGGAGACGTCTTGGTTGAACGCCAGATACTCTTCGCCAAACGTCGGGCCGCCGCGCAGCAGCTCGCGATTGTTGGCTGTATCTACGCAGACCGTCGTCGCTGGAAGCTCTTGGCAGTCTCTATCGAGATCTTGAATATCTTGCATCAGCAGCGGCCAATCGGTGGGCCGAACGCCGAGAGTATCCGTCTCTCCCGTCTTGAATTTCAAAAACGCCGTGTCTAAGTTCTGCACAACTAAGAAGACAAACTGATCTAAGTAGGGCAACTGTACGCCGTTGGGGTCAACTTTCCAATAATAGGGGTTGCGCTCCAAGATCACTTGCTGATCTACATCGTAGCGCACGAAGCGATAGGGTCCTAGCCCCACGAGCTCTTCGGCTGGGGTGCCCAAACCCCACGTCGTGTTGAGGAGCATCGGGGGTACGCCTTCCCATTTGCCCGCTTCGGCGAAGACGACGGACTTCTGTGCGCTATCAGCAGCTCTCTGTAGAGTATCAATGAGATGGGCTTTCTCATCGGGCACCATGCCCTTCAAAGTCTCCAAAGACTCTCGCAAAGAGACCGCAGCGCTCTTGGTCTTGTCCAAGTCTTTCTCGGCAATCGCTGCACCGAGCGCTGTGAGCCTCTTTTCGATCTCACTAGATTTCTCTGCGGAGACGCCCTTGAGGTCGTCACGGTTGTCTTCCAAAAGCTTCTTCGCGCCATCGTAATAGCCCTTGGCTCCCGGATTGAGCTTGGCGACCTTGTCGGCCAACTTGTGCCGGGGCAGGATCTCAAAGCCCAGCGAATTCAAGATCGGTCGGAAGGGCTTGGGCATGATCACTTTGAGCGTGTAGTCGTCGAGCTTTATAAATTGGAGCGGCTGGCCCTCGACGTAGAGCAGGTCCCGGCCCGCCGAGCGGACGTCGGGATTGAAGTGCAGATCGTTAAACGTGAAGAGCACGTCGTCGGCGTTAAAACAACAGTGTCCATCGGACCAGCGAATGCCCCGGCGCAGATGAAAGACGATCTCTTTGCGGTCATCGGAGATCTCCCACGAGTGGGCCAAGCTCGCCATAGGCCTATAGTCCTTCCAGCGCGTCTCGACGAGCCCGGCGTGTAAGAGATCTGTAACGTTGGTGGAGCTGGTCTCATTGGCGACGACGGGATTGAGGGTCTTCGGCCCGCTGATGGTGCCGATCACGAGCTTGCCGCCCGGCAGCCCCGGCTCGCTCATCCCTTCGGGCTGGGAGACAACTTGGGCTTCGGGCGAGAGTTCGCCGCCGCGCGCCGCTTGCGCTTCAATCACCGTGAAGCGCACCTCGTGACCGCCGACGGTGACAACACGCTCGCCGATCTTGTCAAAGTCTGAAAGCCAAAAATACAAATGCGTAATAGCTCTAGCCGGCACTGTCGCCGTCTGCTTGCCGACGAACGCCCCGTCCAAGAGCAGTTGAACTTCTTCGGAGACCGTCTCGTTTTTGGGGTTGTGCAGATAGAGACTGACGGCGAGCCTGCCGGTCTTCACGACGGTCTGATTGCTGGGAAAGAGATCTATCTGGGTAATCTGCAGCTCGCCGGTGCGCCCTATTTCTGTAATCGGTGCTTTTCCGGGGGTCTCGGCCTTCTGTTGGGGTCTCTCTGGCTCTTTCGGTACTTGCACTTGCGGCGGTTGGCCGGGCGTCACCGGGGGTGGACCTTGACAACCGCTGATGCTGATAACAACTGCTATGAGCAGGGCCGACAACAACCAAAGTTTTCTAGGCATGGGTTCCATCGTCTCCTTTCGAAATCGCGCTATTATAATTGATTTCTAACGCTTGCGCCGCTCTTCGTCCTTCCACCAGACGATATCTGTCGCTCCCAAGATCTGGCCGATCGTCTGTAATGGGTTGAAATGATCCGTATTGGAAAGAGCTGTCTTCACCGCGTAGAGAAAGCGTTGATTGACCGTATAGATCAAGGGGAGGTTCTCTGAGACGAGACGTTGGAACTCCTTGTAGATTTCTAATGCCCCTTGCTCATCGAACGTGGTCGCGCCCAGATCGAAGAGCTCATCCACGCGCTTCTCCCAGTCCGGGGGACTATCTTTGGCAGAGCGTCGCCAGAAGTGCAGGCCTCCTTCGCTGCGCCAGACGTTCGCGCCAAAGTGCGGATCCACGCCTCCCGTTAACCCGATAATAATCGCTTCGTACTTGGCGTTGGTGAGGTCGTTGACCAGAGCGTTAAAGTCTTTGGGGCGGAAGTTGGCCTTGACGCCGATCTTCTTGAAGTCATCTACTAAGAGTGAGGCCGTCTTCTCGCGTAGCGTATTGCCCTGATTGGTGCTGAGCAAAAACTCTAGGGGTTTACCGTCGGGGCGCAGGCGAATTCCTTCGCTGTTCTTCTGAGTCAGACCCATCTCGTCCAAGAGTCTATTGGCTTTTTCTAGATCGAACTCATAGGTCATAAACGTCTCGTCTCGGTCATAAAAGGGCGAGAGCATGCTGACGGGGCTCCATTGGGGCAGCGCCAGACCGTTATAGATATTATCTATCATAGATTCTTTGTCCATCGCGTGAGCCAGCACACGCCGGAAGCGCACGTCTCTGAAGATCTCTTGTAGAACCGTATCTTCGGCATCTTGGTTGAGCACCAAGAAGAGCGTGCCGAACCCTGGGCCGCCCAAGATAAGTCGGCGCTGGTTAGTCTGATCGAGACAGATACGAGTGAGCTCGTCTTTGTCGTGGCAGTCTTTCTGGAGGTCTTTGACGCCTTCCATGAGCAGAGGCCAGTCGGCAGGACGCAGCAGCCAAGTATCGAGCTCTCCTGTTTGGAATTTTAAGAATCCCGTATCTTGGTTCTGGACGACTATAAAGACAAACTCATCCAAGTACGGCAACTGCACCCCATTAGGGTCCACTTTCCAGTAATACGGGTTGCGTTCCAAGATGACTTGCTGATCTACATCGTAGCACACGAAGCGATAGGGGCCCAGCCCGACGATCTCCTCAGAAGAAGTGCCCAAGCCCCATGTGCTGTTAAAGAGTTCTGGAGAGACGCCCTCCCATTTGCCCTCTTCGGCAAACTCCAGAGCTTTTTTCAGGTCTTCTTGGACAAGATCAAGAGCTTGCTCGATCTGCGCGTTGGGTTTCTCTTGCAGCTCTAGGGCCTGTTGCAAGCCGGAGAGCGCTAATTGGGTTTTCGCATAGAGTTCGCGCGCTTTTTCGAGATTCTTCGCATGGACAACCGTCTCGAATTCTGCCAAGGCATTGACAAAGAGATCGAGCGGTGCCGCGGCGATCTCTTTGACCGGCTCGCGCACGGAATCTAAAGCTTTCTTCAGGCCGTCCAGATAGCCCTTGGCCCCCGGATTGAGCTTGGCGACCTTGTCGGCCAACTTGTGCTTGGGCAAGACGTAAAGAGCCAACGAGCGAATAATAGGGCGGAACGGTTCTGGAGTGATCACTTTGAACGTCAGGTCATCAATCTTCTCGACTCTCATATATTGATCTTTGATCTTGAAGACGTCGCGGTCGTCGGTGTTGACATCGGGATTGAAGATCAAGTCATTAAAAGTAAAGACGACGTCATCGGCGCTTAGACAACAGTGCCCGTCAGACCACTTGACACCCTTGCGCAGATAGAACGTGATCTCTTTTCGATCGGGGGAGATCTCCCAGCGTTTGGCCAGTCCGGGCTCTTCTTTGGCGGTGATGGGGTTGATCTCGATGAGAGCACCTAAAGGACCGTGCAAGAGGCCCGTCACATCTGTCGTGCTCGTCTCTTGGGCGACCACCGGGTTGAGGGTCTTCGGCCCGGTCAGCGTGCCTACGACGACGCGCCCACCGGGGATGCCCGGCTCGGTCAAGCCTTCGTTGGGGCCAATCACTTTGGGCTCTGGAGGGATTTCTCCAGCGCGACCGGGGATCGGGGTTGGCGTCGGCGTGGGTGTAGGTGCAGTCACCGGTGAGGTTGCAGGCACGGGTTCGGCTTTAGGGGGTTCCGGCTCGGCCTTGGCCGGGGGCGGCGTGGGTTCCGCGGGCTGAGCCGGTTGAGCTGGAACTGTGGCTTTGGGAGTCGGTTCAGAGATAGATGGAACAGACGGTTGTTGACCAACGGTAGTGGGAGATGGTGGTGACGGTTGCTTCCAAGGCTCGGCGATCAAAATCAGCGCTCCGGCAACGACGACCAAAATTCCTACGAGAATCCAAAAACGTGTCTTGTCCGACACAGTAATCCCTCCTCCGTAGATTGAGTAGATTCGACGGCTTTAAAATCTGCTGCCAGCTCATTTAAGGTTAGCACGTCGGCGCGATCTCTTCAAATCTCTCGTTCTAAGACGGCCAGAAAGGCCTCTTGGGGGATCTCTACTTTTCCAATGGCGGCCAGCCGTCTGCGGCCCTCTTTCTGTTTTTCCAAGAGCTTGAGCTTGCGCGTCACGTCGCCGCCGGACATCCAGCCCGTAATGTCGTTGTGGCGTGCCGGGATCGTCTCTCTCGCTAAGACGCGCTTGCCGATGGCGGCTTGCAAGGGGATAGGAAACATCTGCGAGGGGATCTTCTCTTTGAGCCGCCGGCAGAGCGCGCGCCCCATAGAATAAGCTTTCTCTCGGTGAGCGATCACCGACAAGGCGTCTATCGGTTCCCGGTTGACGAAGACGTTCAGTTTGACTAAATCTTCAGGGCGATAGCCGAGAGGTTCATAATCCATAGAAGCATAGCCCTGAGAGCGTGACTTCAGCCGATCATAGAAATCCGTCGCGATCTCAGCTAGGGGCAAGTCATAGTGAATCGCTACGCGCCCGTCACTGAGAAAGTCCATCTCGCGGTACTCGCCGCGCCGCTGCTCTAAAAGCTCTAAAATAGAGCCCAAAAAGCGCTCGGGAGTGAGAATCTTCAATTGGACAAACGGCTCGGCGATCTCTGCGATCTGTCCGGCATCGGGGAACTTGCTGGGGTTGTCGCAGCGCAGCCTCTCGCCGTTCTTGAGTCTAATGTGATACTCGACGCTGGGGGCGGTGACGACGAGCGGGATCTTAAATTCTCGGTCTAAGCGCTCCTGGATGATCTCGGCGTGGAGCATCCCCAAGAAACCCACTCGGAACCCGCGTCCCAGAGCTTCGGAGTGCTCTTCTTCAAAGCTGAACGAGGCGTCGTTCAGACTGAGCTTCTCTAGGGCATTGCGTAATAATTCAAATTGCCCCGGATTGGTGGGATAGAGCCCGGCGAAGACCATCGGCTTGAGGGGGCGATAGCCAGGCAGGGGTTTTTCGCACGGGCGCGCGCTCTCTGTAACAGTATCGCCGACGCCGATCTCGCGCACGTCTTTGATTTTGGCCGTGAGATAGCCGACGCAGCCGGGGCCGAGCGCTTCGCTCTTTTTCATCTCCGGTGTGAAGATCCCGACCTCTTCTATAGTGAACTCTGTCCCCCGGCCCATCATCTTGATCGTCACACCCGGCTTCAAGACTCCATCAACAACGCGCACGCAGGGGATCGCGAATTTATACGTCTCATAGAAAGAGTCATAAATCAGTGCTCGCAGGGGCTGCTCCGGCGCGCCCCGTGGCGCGGGGATGCACTGCACGATCGCTTCTAGAACTTCGTCAATCCCCCAGCCGAGCTTCGCACTGATCTTCAGAGCTTCTTCTTTGGGGATCTCTAATTGATCTTCGATCTGCCTCTCGACGCGCGCCAGATCGGCCTCTTCCATGTCTATCTTATTGATCACGGGAAGAATCGTGAGCTTCTGTTCTTGGGCCAGATAGAAATTGGCGAGCGTCTGGGCTTGAATGCCCTGGGTCGCGTCAATAATCAAAAGAGCGCCCTCGCAAGCCGCTAGGCTCTTGCTCACCTCATAGACGAAATCTACATGGCCGGGGCAGTCCACCAGATTCAGAGCGTATATCCGGCCGTCGCGGGCCCGATAGCTGAAAGAACACGTCTTGGCTTTGATGGTAATGCCGCGCTCGCGTTCCAAGTCCATCTTATCCAAGAACTGATCGCGCATGAGGCGATCGGGGATCGCATCGGTGAGCTCTAAGATTCTGTCGGCGAGTGTGGACTTGCCGTGATCTATGTGCCCGATGATCGTGAAGTTGCGGATAAATTGCGGCTCGTGCATTAGGCAGCTTTTTGGACCTTGCCGGATTTCAAGCAGCGCGTGCAGACCGTGATTCGCGTCTTGCGTCCGCCGATGACGGCGTGAATCTTTTGCAAATTGGGCTTGAAAGTGCGATTATTGCGGTTGCCCGCGAAGCTGATTTGGTTTCCAAATGCTGTTGCTTTACCACAGATGGCGCAAGCGGCCATAGGCAAATCACCTCGGTAAAAAATTCTGTAGGGGCGAACGGCCGTTCGCCCTTGTCTATTATCGCAAAAAAGCGAGCAGATCGCAAGCGGGCATGGTCGGTGCGCCAAGAGATTGTTACCAGGGGGAGGTGTGGCGCTGGCTGAGAAAAGCGGGCATCCTCTCACGGGCAAAGTTTTGGAAGAGTGCCCAGGGAGGAGGCCCACTATGGAACTATCGTACCAGGAAGTCTACGC
>JAJHSH010000046.1 GCA_022683945.1 Candidatus Acetothermia bacterium
ACCTAACCCCCTGACCCCCTTCCCTTTAGGGAAGGGGGTCAGGGGGTTAGGTCTTCTTCACACAAGCACTAAGATACCCAAAAAGAGCCCGCGTTTGCAAAAAGCGTTCTGCAAACTTATAATCAGATGAAGAACTGAAGAACTTAAGAATTCTCAAAGGAGGGTTGTTGTTGGTCACTTTTCAGGCAGCGGTACGAGCGCTTTTGGGCCTGCTGCCGAAACGCTATCGTGCGCGCGAGCCCGTCCATGTCAGCGAAGACCAGATCAAGCGCCTGTTAGAACTCGGTGAGGAGCGCGGACTGATCGGCAAAGACGAAGCCAAAATGATCCGACGCATCTTTGCCTACGACGATCTGGTCGCCCGACAAGTGATGGTGCCGCGCACCAAAGTCGTGGCCATCGGGGTTCATACGCCGCTGGCCGAGGTGCGCGAGATCATCGCCCGCGAGGGCCATTCGCGCTATCCCGTCTACGAACGCAGTCTGGATAACATCGTCGGCGTCTTGCACGCCAAGGATCTTTTGCGCTTCGGCTACGCCGAAAAACAGAAGCTCGACGAATACAAAAAGAAACTTCAGAACGAGCTGCCGCAACTTATAAAAGAAGCCAAGAGCCCTCAGCAACTCGAAAAGCTGCGCGAGGAGAAAGCCTTCTACGAATCGGAAGTCCGCCGGTTGCGGGAATTTCTCAGCGAAGCGCGCTTGCGCCAGATCCTCCGTCCGGCTTTCTTTGTCGCCCCGAACAAACCGATCAAAGATCTCTTGCGGGACTTTCAGAAGCACAAGAAACATATGGCCATCGTCGTCGACGAGTATGGCGGATTAATGGGCATGGTCACCCTCGAAGATATCATCGAAGAGATCGTCGGCGAAATCCGCGACGAATACGACGAGCCCGAAGAGAAGAGGGCCGCGCTTCAGATCAAGCAGTTGGCGCCCTCGACGTATTTGGTAGATGCCGAGACCACGGTGGACGAATTGAATCAGCAGTTGAAGCTCCATCTGCCTTTGACAGAAGCTGTGACGCTGGGAGGGCTGATCTTGCACCGTCTGGCAGAGATTCCCCAAGTCGGAACTATGCTGACGATCAACGGGGCGCGCTTGACCGTAGCTGAAGCCACTCCCAAAGAAGTGCGCAAAGTCAAGATTAAAGTGCTATCATTAGCTGAAACTGAAGCTGAAGTTTAATACCCAAGGAGGGGTATCCATTGACACGAAGAGTCTCACTCTTAGTCACGCTGGCGCTGCTCGGCATCGTTGCTGCGATCCAAGCCGACGAAGCTCAGCGCTATCTGCTCCAGGTCCAACTTGATCCGCAAGAGCGTATGCTCTTTGGCGTCGCAACGGTTGATTATCGCAACGACTCTCCTGAAGCTCTTGCTGGCGTCTATTTTCTGCTCTTCCCCAATTACGCCCGCGAGCCCAATCCCCATCTCCATCCCGCTGTCGTAGACGGATCGTACTGGAGCGGCTTCGACCCGGCTAGGTTAGAGATCAATTCCGTGAAGAGCGCCGAAGGCACTGAACTGCCCTTTCGCTTGGAGAGCGGGCCCGATATGTTCCAGACGTACTCGCTCAAAGATACGCTCTTGCGCGTGGACTTGCCCGCGCCGTTGGCCCCCGGCGAGACCGTAACGCTCGTCATAGACTTCGATCTCAAATTCCCGCACGTCGCCGGCCCGGACGAGGGATTCTCTCAGGGAACGTTCACGTGGCGCTTCGGCTGGCATCCCGTCCCCGTGCCTGCCTCAGAGCTCATCCAGGGGCGCTACAGCAAGGACGATCGCCCGTATTTTAAGTATCTCCTGCCCAATTATCTCTATGAACTGGAATTGAATCTCCCGCAAGAATATGTGGTGGCTGCGGGGCTAGACTTCCAGAGTGAAGAGCCTTTACAGAATCAGAAAGGACAGAAGCTGGTGCGCCTGCGCTCTGAGGTCCCGGTGCGCTCGGTGCCCTTCAGCATCAGCAAAGATTTCAGAGTCTATCAGCTCAAGTCCGAGCTCCCCATTCTTGTTTATTATCGCCCCGGCAACGAAGCCAACGCCCGCCTCTTGGCCACCTACGCCCAAGAGGTCTTGGCCTATTACGAAGAGCACTTTGGCCCCTATACTTATAAGCGCTTAGTGATTGTTGAGTCTTCGTCGCACGGTTACTTTGGCATGGCCGCCGATGGCTTTGTTATTATGGGAGGCTCGTTCTTTTTTGAGAAAGATCTTGGCGTAGCGGGGATGCTCGACCGTCTGACGGAGTACGTCTTGGCCCACGAGATCGCCCATCAGTGGTGGGGGATCGGGATCGGCGCCGATCTCAATGCCGAGAATTTTCTCTCCGAAGCCCTATCAGAATATCTCTCTATTACGTATTTTGAGAAGAGATACGGCGAATCCGGACCGAATCTCATCAAGATCGAGCGCGACGGGCTACTAGAGCGCTTTGTGAAGTCTCAATTGGGCTATCTCAACCTGAGACAGCACCTCAGTGAGCTGCCTTATGTGCTGACCGTGAAAGACCGCTTTGACGAAGCGATCATCAAGCCCCAGCAAGATCTGCAATATGCCAATTACAGCGCCGTGCGAATTTATAACAAGGGCTATTTAGTGCTGCGGGCGCTGCGCAGTCTGATCGGCCAAGAGAAGTTGCACGAAGTGCTGCGCGTAGCGAAAGAGCGCTTCGGCCATAAGATTCTTTCGGTTGAAGAGTTTCAGCGCTTGACCGAAGAGATATCCCAAAAAGACCTGAAGAGCTTCTTCCAGACCTGGCTCCATGAAGATAACCCCGCGCCCACGCTCGACTATCGCGTGACGAACGTCGTGCAAGAAAACCTAGAGAAGCCGACAGAGGCGGGCGAGCGCTATCTGATCAGAGCCTATCTGGAGCGCAAGGGACCAGTGGGGCTGCCCGCGACGGTCGTGGCTGTGACGGAATCTGGGCAAGAATTCACTTATATCTACGAGAGCGAACGCTCGCAAGAGATCTGGGAGTTTCGCAGCTCTCAGCCCATTAAAGAGACGCGTGTGGATCCCCAGAATTTGCTGCCCGATCTCAACAGATTAAATAATTACTATCCGCAGCGCACCCGCGTCATCACCAACGGCGACAACGATGTGCCCTTAGATGCCTATCTCATCCGGCTCAATCCCACAACGCAAACCGTAGAGGGCGGTTTTCTCAACGATCATCGTTGGGTGCTGGCCAACGGCTATATTGCCGGGACGCTCAATCTGGGGCGCGGAGCCTCAGCAACCGCCGCTCTCAGCACCATGAGCGATCTTTTTGGTTTTCTCAGTCTGAGCTGGCTGACCTTCGCCCAACCCGATGTCGGCTATCGCGGTATCTTCTGGGTTCCCCAAGAGCGCTTCGGCCTCACGGTCGCCCGCCTCGCCGATATGCCCGAGGGCCCCAAAGGGCCCATCGTCCCGGTGGCGTTCGTCGGCGCGGACTACCAGCGGAGCGATTCGTGGCGCTGGCTCTATAGCTTCGGGCTCTCGCTGCGTCAGGGCTTTGATTTTACGCAGCTCTCGGTGGCGGGGATCAAGCGCCTGCGGCTGTGGCCCAATATCTATTGGGACATCGGCGGCACCGTAGGGGGAGGCCTCAACACGCGTGGCGGCTTTCTCTTCGATCTCGGCGCGCTCTCCAGTTATCGCGAAACGAAGGGCTTCCCCTTCGCCGATCGCTTTCGCTGGTTGCTCTACAGCGAAGTCCTCTTCCCCCTGCAGCGGGCGATGCGCTACAGCGTCCTCAATCTGGGCTTGTTAGATCAGATCGACTTGGGTATCTATCTTTTGGCTGGGCGCACGGCAGCGACGCTCGAGACGCTCTGGAGCCTCGAGGGAGCGAAGCTCGAAGTCGGTGCAGAAGTCCGTCTCCAAGGACGAGCTCTGAGTGGACTGCTGCCCGTGACGCTGCTGGTGCGACTGGGCTATGCTACCGTAGACAATAGCGAGGGTCGTATTAACATCTCGGTAGGGGTGAGCTTCAGCAGCCATGCGCGTGCCCTCTCGCTGGTTAAATGAGTATCTTCGTCGGCCGCTCACGCTAGATAAAGACGAGATCGAAGAAATAGCGCAACGTCTGACTGCTGCGGGCTTAGAAGTCGCGGCGGTCGAACGCGTGGGCACCATAGAAGGCGTCTCTGTTGGTCAGATCGTCTCCGTAGCTCCTCACCCAAAGGCGGAGCGCCTGAAGATTTGTGAAGTCTCTTTGGGGCGCGACAGACTGAAGCTGGTCTCGGGCGCACCGAATACTGTCGAGGGCGCTCTCGTCCCCGTGATCAGATCGGGGGGGCGGCTGCCCGACGGGCGCATCCTAGAAACCGCCGATTTTAAGGGCGAAAAATCCGAAGGGATGATCCTATCGCGAGCCGAGCTGGGCTTGGGAGAGAAATCTCCGGGAATTTGGCTACTGGAGAGAGAGTTGAAGCTCTCGCTCGGCGCTGATCTCGCGCAGTTCTTGGAGTTCGATGACTATATTTTGGTTCTGGAAACGAAATCGAACCGCCCGGATGCGTTGAGCGTCTTGGGCATAGCCCGTGAAGTGAGCGCCCTCTACAATATCGGCCTGAAAAGGCCCGTCCTCACCGTGCGCGAGAGCGGCATTTCTATTCAAGAGCGCGCCGCGGTCGAGATTCTCGACCCTGAGGGCTGCCCGCGCTACAGCGCCCGGCTCTTCTCTGATATTGCTCTAGGGCCATCGCCGCTGAAGATTCAACATCGGTTAGCTAAAGCGGGCATGCGGCCCATTAATACTATCGTCGACGCGACCAATTATGTGCTCTTGGAGCTGGGCCATCCCACGCACGCTTTCGACTGCGACCGACTGACCGAGCGCAGGATCGTCGTGCGCCGCGCGCGCCGCGACGAGAAGATCCAAACGCTCGATGGAGTCGAGCGCGCACTTTTGGAGAGCGATCTGGTCATCGCCGACGCCAAGAAACCCGTAGCTCTGGCTGGCATCATGGGCGGCGCGGAGAGCGAAGTCTCTGCGCAGACCAAGACGATCTTATTGGAGTCGGCTTATTTCGATCCCATCACGATTCGTCGCACCGCCAAGCGTCTGGGGTTGCGCACCGAAGCGAGCCATCGCTTCGAGCGCGACATGGACCCGGAGATAACTCTTACGGCGCTGGATCGCGTGGGAGCGCTCTTGCAAGCCCAAGAGCGCTGTGCCATCGCTCCCGGCGTGCTGGATCTCTATCCCCAGAGATTCGCGAGGCGCTTTGCGCCCTTACGGTTAAGCCGCGTAGAAAAAATTCTGGGGGCGAGCATTCCCTCAGAGACGGCGGAGTGCATCTTATCGCAATTGGAATTCGGCGTGGAGCGCGAAAGCCCCGATCGGTGGCGCGTCGAGATTCCCAGCTTTCGCCGCGAAGTCGAGCGCGAGATAGACTTAATAGAAGAGATCGGACGCATCTATGGCTATGATCAGATTTCCCCACAGCGACCGGCCTTCCCCTTGGTGGCCGGTCGCCGCGACCACGTCGAAGAACTCAAAGATAGAATCAGAAAGATTTTAACGGGCTTGGGGCTGAGCGAGGCCGTCAACTTCGGACTGATCTCTACTGAAGACCTGAAGATGATTGGTAACCAGCATCAATATCTATCCGTGCGCAACCCCATGAGCGACGAAACCGTCGCGCTGCGCCCTAGTCTTTGGCCCAATCTCTTGAGAAATGTCCAGCACAACGCCTATCAGCAAGTGGACGGCGTGCGGCTCTTTGAGCTGGGCAAGGTTTTCACGCGCGAGCAGAACGCCTGTCGCGAGCGCCTCTTGCTGGGGATGGCGCTGGCAGGACGCGCGCTCGTTCCCCTGAAGGGCAATGCGCAAATCTATGATTTCTACGATCTAAAGGGCATAGTCGAAACGCTCTTGATGGAGCTGGGATTTCGCAATTTCACATTCGAGCCGAGCGCCGAGACGCTTCTCCATTCCAGTCGTCAGGCGTTTCTCAGAGCGAAAGACGATACCCTGGGGCTGATGGGAGAGCTGCATCCCAATATAGCTCAGCGCTATGATATTCCTTGGCGCGTCTATCTCTTTGAGTTGAACTTGGAGGAGATCCATCAGAGACTGCAAACGCTGACTCTGCCTATCTGGTCGGAGATACAACAGCGGGTGACGCCGCGCTATCCGGCCTCGCGGCGGGATCTATCGCTCTTGGTTCCAGAGAGCGTGCCCGAGGTGAACGTGCGCCGGATTCTAGAAGGCGAGCGTCGGGTGGAGCGCGTCTTTCTCTATGACTTATATCGGGGCAGTCAGATCCCTCAAGAGATGAAGAGCTTGACCTACGAGATCACTTTTCGAGACTGGAGCAAGACGCTCAGCGACGACGAAGTGAATGAGATGGTCGCGCGGATGGAGGCGCGCTTGAGGGATGAGCTGGGCGCGCAGATTCGCAAGACCTAACCCCTAGCCCCTTCCCTCTTTAGGGGAGGGGAGGGAAGGGGAGAGGTGACTATGCTCCTCACGCGCACGATCGCCGAAACACGGGCAGTTATAGCCGACGCACGGACTCAGGGCAAGCGCATCGGCTTTGTGCCCACGATGGGGTATCTCCACGAAGGGCATCTCAAGCTCATTGATATTGCCAAGGGGCATAGCGACTTCGTCGTCGTCAGCATCTTCGTCAACCCCACGCAGTTCAGCCCGACAGAAGATTTCGCCAAGTACCCCAGAGATTTCGAGCGAGACAGAAGGCTCTGCGAATCGCGCGGCACGGATTTGATCTTCGCCCCCGAAGTTTCAGAGATCTATCCTGAGAGATCTCTGATAACGCTGCAGATCGAAAAGTTGGCCGACCGTCTCTGTGGAATGCGCCGGCCGGGGCACTTCAACGGGGTTCTCTTAGTCGTGAGCAAGCTTTTTAATATCGTTCAGCCCAACGTTGCCGTCTTCGGCCAGAAAGACGCGCAGCAGCTCACCATCATCAAGAGATTCGTTCAAGATCTGAACTTCCCTGTCAGAATTATTGCTGCGCCGACGGTGCGCGAGAGCGACGGTTTAGCGATGAGCAGCCGTAATATCTATCTCTCGCCAGAGCAGCGCGCCCAGAGCACCGTGCTCTATCAAGCTCTACAAAGAGCGAAAACCCTGATTGAAGCCGGCCAGCGCGACGCCCAAAAGATTGTCTTGGAGATGCAACAACTCATCGCCACAGCGAGCGAAGCGAAGATAGACTACATCGAGATCGTGAGCGTGAGCGACCTTCAGCCCGTGAAGCGCCTCGACGGAGAGAGACAAGTACTGATCGCGCTGGCGGTCTACTTTGGCCGAGCGCGATTGATTGACAACATCGTTCTAAAAATCAGCTGACAGCAGATTCGGGTAGCGGATTCAGCAGATTCTGGAAATCAGCTTAATCTGCTACCGAAATCCGCTGTCAGCTCTTATCGGCCCTGACGCCTCTCCACTTTCGTGCTGCTCGGCGGCTGAAGCCGCGAGCTGGGCTTACAAAGTCTCCTGGCGGAGACTCTCAGCCCGCGCCAGCGGGCTTTGTAGCTTCCAGCCCGCCACTTCAGTGGCTGGGCGACTCAAAGTGGAGAGGCGTCAGGAGACAGGATAAGCAATTGGGATGACGAAGAGAGTTTAGAAATCGGCCCCCTTGACAAACTCCCCGGGGCATGCTATAATTACCCTACCGGGTATGGTATAAGCCCGGAATGCGAAAGGAGTGAACAAGATGGCCACAAAGCAAGTGCAAACGACGGAATGGACAGCCCAAGAGCTGAAGGAGCGTCTGGACAAGAGAGAGAAGGTGTTTGTGTTAGACGTCCGCAATCGGGATGAATTCTCTGCTTGGAAGATCGAGGGTCGGGAGAAGCTCCCCATGCTGAACGTCCCGTACTTTGAGATTCTGGAGCAGGGCGGCAAAGATGACGTCATCGAGTCGGTGGTGGCGTATGGCAAAAGCCGATTGGCGCGCGAGTTGCCTCAAGATAGGCCGATCTTAGCCGTCTGTGCCAAGGGGGGGACGGCCGCGCAGGTGGTGGAGGGTTTAAGAGAACTGGGATATGACGCGATCAATCTCGCGGGCGGGATGCGTGGCTGGGGCGACTTCTATCAGGTCAAGCCCGTGATCGAGTCCCCAAAGCTCAGTATCTATCAGATCAGTCGTCCGGCGCGTGGGGATCTCAGCTACGTGATCGCTTCTCAGCGTGAAGCGGCGATCGTTGACCCGCTACGACATATCGAGCACTATCTGAGCTTCGCTCAAGAGAAGAATCTCAAGATTAAATTCGTGCTCGACACTCACGGCCACGCCGATCACATCAGCGGCGGGCCGGCGCTGGCTGATAGAGTCGGCGCGCCGTACTATCTGCACCCTTACGACGCGATCCATCCTATTGATGTGCTGCCGGCGAAGCTCAGTTTTGAGTTCCTGCGCGACGGCCAGGAGTTCTCCGTCGGCACTGCTCAAATCAAGACGATCCACATTCCGGGACACACGCTGGGGAACGTCGTCTATCTCGTCAATGAGAAGTATCTCTTGACGGGGGACAGCATCTTTATCGAGTCCGTCGCGCGGCCCGACTTGGGCGGGCGTGGCGAGGCCTGGGCGCCGCTGCACTATCGCGCCTTTGAGCGATTGCTGAAGCTCTCCGACAGCACGGTCATCTTGCCGGGGCACTTCAGCCAACCGAAAGAGGCCAATGCCCAGGGGCTCTTCGCTGCGACGCTCGGCGAGCTGAAGGCCCAGAACGAGGGACTGAAGATGGTGCAGCAGGGCGAACAAGCGTTCGTGCAATATATACTGAGCAGCCTGCCCACCTTCCCGCCCCAATATGTCGATATCAAGCGGGTGAACGCGGGCTTGCTGGTGCCCGATGAAGAGAAGGCTTCGGAGTTGGAGCTGGGCAAGAACATCTGCGCCTTGGCGCAGGCGTATGCATAGACCTAACCCCTCCAATCCCCTTCCCTAAAGGGAAGGGGCCGGGGGAGAGGTCCCCAAGAAGGAGAAATAACTATGAATTTCGACAAAATTCTCGACGCACGCGGGCTGGCCTGCCCCATGCCCATCGTGAAAGCACGCCAAGAGATCAATCAGATTCAAGTTGGGCAAGTGCTCAAGGTCGTGAGCACCGATCGCGGCTCAGTGAAGGACTTTCAGGGTTGGGCTCAGACGGCAAAGAACATCCAATTGTTGAGCCAAGAGTCGGAGAAAGAAGACGACAAAGAGATCTACGTGCACTACGTCCAGCGCACGAGCTAGGAGGAGCAAATGACCTCGAAGCAGATACAGACAGAGCTGAAAGCCAACGGGCGCGGCTTGGAGGAGCGCCTTGCGGCGCTGGAGGCCAAGCTCGCAACGATCGAAGAGAGGCTTCCCGAAGACCGCGTCTCACTGGTAGTCTTCTCTGGAGATTTGGACAGAGTGCTGGCGGCGTTCGTGATCGCCACGGGCGCGGCAGCGCTCGGCCAGAACGTCTCGATCTTCTTCACGTTCTGGGGACTGAATGCTCTTAAGAAAAAGAGAGTTCTGTCAGGCAAGAGACTGATGGAGAAGATGATGGCGCTCATGTCGCCTTCAGGCTCGCGGAGCCTGCCCGTCTCGAAGATGAACTTCTTCGGGGTTGGCGCGAAGATGCTGCGGACGATGATGCGTGAGAAGAACGTCAGTTCTTTAGAAGACTTAATGCAGATGGCCCGCGATCTGGGCGTGAGAATCGTCGCGTGCGAGATGTCCCGCGACGTCATGGGCATCAAAGACGAAGAACTGATCGGCGGATTGGAGTGTGGAGGCGTGGCGAGTTTTCTTGCTGATGCGCTCAAGTCGCGAGCGACGCTCTTCATCTGAAGGAGGACCATATGAGCGCTCAGCGTCTTGCGCGCGGCGTCTTCGGCGTTGAAGCACCGAGAGAGATCGTGAAGCTGGTGCCGGGCGTGGCTCTCGCTGCGGCGATTATGCTGCTCGCGCTGCCCGTAGCTGATCTGATGGGGGCTTGGATTCTCTCCCTTCAAGGGATCGACCCCACGGGGAAGGCCAGCCCGCTCTCGGCCGTCTTGGTCGCAATCCTCCTCGGGATCTTAGTGGCCAATCTCGTCAAGCTTCCCCAAACTTTCAACGCGGGAATTCAGTTTAGCGTGACCAAGCTCTTGCGCTTGGGGATCATCTTCGTGGGCATCAAGCTGAGTCTGTTAGACGTGCTCAAGCTGGGCGCGTGGGGGATTCCCATCGTCGCGGTGGCGATCTTCAGCGGGCTGCTCTTCGTCAGTTGGTTCAATAGACTGTTGAAGCTTCCAGATCGGTTAGGGACGCTGATCGCAGCGGGGACGGGCATCTGCGGCGTGACGGCGATCGTCTCGACCGCTCCGGCGATCAAAGCTGAAGAGCGCGAGGTCGCCTACGCCGTGGCGAATATCACGCTCTTTGGGTTGTTGGGGATGTTTCTCTATCCCTATGTAGCGCCGCTTCTCTTGCAGACGTCAGAGCAGATCGGGCTCTTCTTGGGAACGGCAGTACATGAGACTTCTCAAGTCGTGGGCGCCGCGCTCACGTACAAAGAAGTCTTCGGCGACGATGTCGCGCTGAAAGCTGCTACGGTCACAAAGCTCACGCGCAATCTCTTCCTAGCAGTCGTCGTGCCGCTATTGACGTTTCTCTATCTGCGACGCCAAGGCGGGACAAGCGCGAGCGCCGTCAGCGTGCGGGGCTTATTGCCCGTCTTTGTGCTGGGCTTCATCGCGATGGCCGTGGTGCGCTCGCTGGGCGATCTGACGCTGCAGAGCAACTCAGTATGGCAGGCGCTGACAGCGCAGATCGGCGATCTGTGGGGCTCGAAGTATCTGCTGGGCACGGCGATGGCGGCGGTCGGTTTGGGCACGAGCTTTTCGGTCTTCAAGGGCGTAGGATTCAAGCCGTTTGTGGTGGGCCTAGTCGGTGCGCTCTTGGTGGGGATCGTCGGCCTGATAATGGCTCTCTTGTTAGGGGCCTATGTGCGTCTGTGAAGGAGAGAGAGATGAGCGTGAAAACAGAAGAATTGCGATTGGTTAGCTCTGAGGACAAGCGCGAGCTGGCTGCTCGGTTGGCGCGTATCGAGGGCCAGATTCGCGCCATCCGCGAGATGATCGAGCGAGAAGAGAACTGCGAGCTGGTGACGCAGCAGCTTGCTGCGGCGCGCGAGGCGCTGAGCAAAGCTTTTTCTGAACTGATTGCCCGCACCATCGAGCGCAACTGCACCGAGGGCAAGATGGCTGACCCCGCAGCCAAAGCCAAGCTCTTGATGATGGTGCGCATCCTCACGCGCTATGTGTAAAATATAAATATAGACCAAGGAGGGACCATAGATGCAGAAGAACCTGGCAGGTTGTGATCGTGCCATCCGCACGATCGTCGGGATCGTCTTGTTCATCTTAGGTGGTTGGACGTGGGGCGGCTGGCAGGGGACATGGTACGGTATCGTAAGCCTCATCGTGGGCATCGTGCTGGTAGGCACGGCCCTTGTCGGCTTCTGCCCGTGTTACTGGGCTTGTCGCGGCAGCACGCTCCGTCAAGGGAAGTGACGGCTTGTAGCGGTGACGCGGATCATGGGTAAGCATGATCGCCATCATGGCGACGGGCGTGGTCGCTCATGAAGATAGAAGACGTCCGTTATGAAGACTCTCTATCATATATACGATCGGATCGACAGAGCGTTGACAGAGTGGATGGCTCGGAACGGCGTCCGCCTCCTGCGTCTCAGCCTGGGTCTCGCCTTTCTGTGGTTCGGCGCCCTCAAGTTCTTCCCTGGGCTAAGCCCTGCCGAGACGCTCGCCGAGGCCACCATCTCAACCCTATCGTTCGGTCTTCTCACTCCTGAGAGGGCGCTCTTCATCCTCGCGGCTTGGGAGTGCCTCATCGGGATTGGCCTGATCTCCGGCTACTTCCTCCGCGCGACACTCTTCCTGTTGTGGCTCCAGATGCTCGGCACCTTCACTCCGCTCTTTCTATTCCCTGAGAAAAGCTTCACTATAGTGCCGGTGGCACTCACCATCGAGGGACAGTACATCATTAAGAACTTGGCTTTAGCCACCGCCGGAATCGTCATTGGGGCAACAGTCCGGGGAGGCCGAATCACCGCTCGACCTCCCCGCGACGATATGGTGCCTTTGTAGGGGTAGGGGTGAACGTCTCTTCGCCCTGCTCTTAGCTCTGAGCTTCCTCAATCTGGGCACTCAGATAGTTCTCTAAACCCATCTGCTCGATCTGCGCTTGCTGTATCTCGGCCCAATCGACGTGGCCCTCTTCCATCTTGAGAATCTTGATGAGCAGATCTACAGTAGCCTGATCGGCAAGCTCGTGCGCCAGCGCAATCGCTTGATTGTACGCGGGCACGGCCAGCAGCTCGGCTTCCCAGTCGTTCTCGATGATCTCCGGCACGCTCTGGCCGATCTTCATCGGGTCGAGCTTGGAGACGTTCGGCGTGCCTTCCAGAAATAAGATACGCTCGATGAGCCACTCGGCATGGTGCATCTCATCTACGGCTTTCTTCTCGATCACTTTGTAGAGCTTCTCATAGCCCCAGTTCTCGCACATCTTCGCGTGGACCATATATTGGTTGATCGCCGTGAGTTCGTCTCGCAGCAGCTCGTTGAGCGTGTCAATAATTTTTTTGTGGCCTTTCATAAAGAGCCTCCTTTGGGGGTTCCCCAAGCAAAATTATACGGAGTTACACGCCGCTGGGCAATGATTGGCGTCATCTGGTATAATAACCCCATTATTCACGACCAAAGGAGTCACGATGCCTGCATTGAGCAAAAAGCTAGAGAGAGCGCTGAACGAGCAGATCACCCACGAGTTGGAGTCGGCCTATGTCTATCTCGCGATGTGCGCGTACTTTGAAGCCCAAAATCTTAGAGGGATGGCCCACTGGATGCGCCTGCAAGCCCAAGAAGAAGTCGGACACGCCATGAAGATCTTCGACTTCATCAACGACCGCAACGGACGCGTCGAGCTTGGAGCCATCGAGAAGCCACCCGTGGAGTTCAAATCTCCCTTGGACGCTTTTCAAAAAGCTCTAGCCCACGAGCAGAAGATCACGGGGTTAATAAATAAACTGTACGATCTTGCCGACGATGAAGACGACTACCCCACCGAAGTGATGCTCCAATGGTTCATTGACGAGCAAGTCGAAGAAGAAAAAAGCGCCGGCGAGGTCGTCGAACAGTTAAAACTGATCGGCACTCAAGGTGCAGGGCTTTTGATTCTAGATAAGCATCTTGGGGAGCGCAAGTCCGAAGACTAACAATAACAATAACAATTCAGTAAAAGATCATCGGAGCATGAGTCTTCACCTGCACGCCGACTCTGCTGGCCAGCGGGAAGCGCACCCCCGCGGGCTGGAGGCTGCGCAGCGCCTCCCCAGAAGATAGACGAACGGTTATGAGTTGCATCCCGCCGCGATAGTGTCGCGCTACGATGAGGCCCTCAGATTTTTCCCCCAGTTCCTCCCAACCCTCCTCTCCCTTCCCCTTTAGGGGAGGGGCCAGGGGAGAGGTCGGGGGCCAGAGAGTTAGGTCTATCTCTTCCGGACGCACCATCACCTGAACTATGGTCCCTTCGGGTAGCGGTCTCGGTTTGGCAAAACACCCGATAGCCGTCTCTATACAGTTCCCGCGTACGCGCCCCTTCAGAAAATCGGCGTGGCCAATAAATTCAGCGACGAAGCGCGTCGCCGGCTCGCGATAGATCTCTTCAGGAGCATCTATCTGTTCCAGTTGGCCCGCGTTGAGCACCGCGATACGGTCTGCCAACTCAAACGCCTCTTCTTGGTCGTGCGTCACGAAGATCGTCGTGCAGTGGAGTCTCTGTAATAAAATTTTGAGTTCGGCGCGCATCTTGGGCCTCAGATCGGCATCTAAATTCGAGAAGGGCTCATCTAATAAGAGCACTTTCGGATGGGTCGCCAGCGATCTGGCTATGGCCACGCGCTGCTGCTCGCCTCCGGAGAGCTCGTGGGGATATCGTCGTGCGAATCCATCGAGGCCGACCAGTTTCAAAAGCTCCTGAACACGGGTGGGCCTCTGCCCGTTCAAGCCAAATGCGATATTTTGGGCCACGGTCAGATGGGGAAAGAGCGCATAATCTTGGAAGACCATCCCCACGCCCCGTCGTTCCGGGCTGACCCAAATCTTATCGTCGGCTACCAGATCGTCGCCGATGACGATGGCGCCTCGATCCGGTCGCTCCAGCCCGGCGATCAGCCGGAGGATCGTGGTCTTGCCACAGCCGGAAGGCCCGAGGATCGCCAAAAATTCCCCCGCTTCAACGGTAAAACTCAGGTCGCAGACCGCGCGCACCCGGCCGAAGAAACGCGAGACCCCTTTGATCTCAATCCGAGTCGAAGGTCGGCTCTCTCCCAAAGCGGCCATATCTCTAGTCCCCTTGGGCGGCCCGGGTGAGCAGGACGACGGGCACCAGGCCGACCGCTACAATAGCCAGAGCCGGCAAAGCAGCACCGGTCCAGATGGATTCGGCCGCCATCTGCCAGACCCAGATCGCCAGCGTGTCGTAGCCGAACGGACGTAACATGACCGTGATGGGCAACTCCTTCATGACGTCAACGAAGACCAGGGCCGCGCCGACGATCAAGCCGGGGGCCGCGAGAGGAAGGTGGATCTGCCTGAGAAGTCTCCACGGGCCCGCTCCCAGAACCTTCGCCGCTGCGGTGACGTTGGGGCGGATCTTCTCCAGGCCGGCGTCGGTGCTCTGATAGGCCACAGCAAGAAAGCGGGCCACGTAGCCGTAGGTCAACCCCACCAGCGAGCCGGTCAGCACCAACCCCACAGTGAAACCCGCCCAGCTCTCCAAAACGCGGTTGAGCGCATGGTCGAGAGGAGTCAGCGTGAGGAGGATGCCCACGGCGAAGACGGGGCCGGGGACGGCGTAGCCGGTGGTGGCCACCGTCGCTAAGAATCGGGCGGTGCTCTGGCCCAGCACGCGTACCCCACTGGCCAAGATGAGCGCCAAGAAGACTGCAACCGCAGCAGCGATAGAGGCCAGCATCAGGCTGTGGCCGGCAAGTTCAAGATAGACGCGGGCTGCGCCTGTCGGCAGGCGGACGACTTCTGTCAGCGCCCAGCTTATTAATTGGGCTGTGGGCATCACGAACGCCACGCCCACTACGAGAGAACAGAGGGCCGTCAAGGCCCACTTCCAGCCCCCGGCGAGTTGGATGCGGGAGAGGCCGGGGGACTTACCGCCTGCTTCGTGGTAGCGGGTTCGTCCGCGCATAGATCGTTCGATCAGGATCGCCACGAGGGCGAAGAGGCTCAGCAGGCCGGCCAGCTCACTCGCGGCCCGAAGATCCATCATGCCGTGCCAGACCCGTACCACTCCGTCGGCCAGCGTGGGAAAGTTAAAGAAGCGCACGGTCGCAAAATCGGCCAGCGCTTCCATGAGCGCCAAGACCACTCCCGCTGCGATCGCCGGCCGGGAGATGGGGAAAGCCACACGCCAGAAGAAGCTGACCGGACCGTGACCCAAGATCCGCGCCGCTTCCAGCGATGAGGCCGATATCCCCCGATAGCCGGCCCGCGCCAGCATATACACATATGGATACAAGACGAGGGTCATCACGACGATAGCGCCAACCGGCGAGCGGACCTCCGGGAACCACCCGGCTCCGCCCCAATGAGTCCGCAGGAAACCCTGCACCGGACCGGCGGCATCGAAGGTCGCCATAAATACAAACCCCATAATATAGGCCGGCATGGCCATAGGCAGGAGCAGCATCCAGGAGAAAGCGGACCGGCCGGGAAACTCGTAGGCAGTCACCAGCCAAGCCAGGCCCGCACCCAGCACCAGCGTTCCCACGCCGACGCCGACGAGCAAGAGGACGGTATTGGCCAGCATGAGCGGCAGTAACGTCTCCCACAGGTGTTGCCAGATCGCGCTCGTCGGCGTGACCAACGTTGAGGCGACGATCAGCACAGGGCAAACTACCAGTAGGGCAATAAGCAGGGGAATGGCGATAGCTCCGCTTTGCCATCGCCATCCCCGCTGTCTTGTCGCTGTCGCTCCTACACACTCATTCTGCATCTAGTCTTAGCGATAGCCTGCGCGATCCAGGAGGCGGATGGCATCGGCCTGCAGCCGTCCCAGCTCGCCCAGGTCGAGATTGTCTGCTCGGAACTCGCCAAAGGTCGCCACAATGGGATGGACCGGGGCTTCGGGATTTGCCGGATACTCATGGTTCGACGCGGAGAAGAGTCCCTGCCCACGCGGACCGCTCAGCCACTCGAGGAACTGCTGTGCGTTGGCTCTATTGGGCGCGTGGGTGGTGATACCCGCGCCGCTGATGTTGACATGCACACCCCGCTCTCCCGGACCCTGGTTGGCCCAGAATATTTTTATGGGAAAGGCGGGATTTGCCTCGAGCAGGCGTCCTAGATAATAATGGTTGGTGATGGCTACGTCTGCGGCTCCGGCCGCCAATGTTTCCAGAATCCGGGTGTCGCTGTCGATGAGTTGGGGTCGGTTGGCCACCCATCCCCTGACGATCTCCTCGGCCCGCGCCTCCCCGTGCGCCGCGATCAGACTGGCCACCAGCGACTGCGTATAGGGGTGAGTCGCCGGTCTCATGGCCAGCCGTCCGCGCCAGCGCGGGTCAGCCAGAGCTTCATAGGTTGACAGCTCGGCTGGTTTGACGCGGTCGGGATGGTACATGATCGTGCGCACGCGCCTAGTAAGACCAAACCAGCGATTGCCGGAGTCGCGCAGGTGCTTGGGGATGTTCCGGGTAAGGGTGGCGCTTTCGACCACTTGCAGCAACCCGTCTCTCGCGGCGAGCCAGAGGTTGCCGGCATCGACCGCGAGGTAGACGTCGGCCAGAGTAAACCGTCCCTCGGCGCGAATGCGCTCGCGCAGCGCCGCGTCCGAGCCGGTGGTGAAGCGAACACCGATTCCCGTTTCTTTCGTGAACTCCACGAAAACCGGTTCCACCCCATAGTGCCGAGAGCTGTAGACATTCACCACGCCTCCACCTTGGGCGGCCTCCACTCCCCGTCCTCCGGCAAGGGTGAAGAGACCCAGCGCTGCGACGATCAGTACCGCCACAACCAGCTTAATTCCCCTAACTGCCGAACTTGCTTTGACCGCTCGCATTGTCATAACTTCACTTCTCTCCTAACGATCTGTACTCATTAGCTAATGGCAATAAAAGCGTACTATTTCAGTCTGCTTTTGTCAAGGGTTTTTTGCAAATGAGAATTGTTATTATTAGCAGTGCGTAGAGCTGACAGCAGATTTCGGTAGCGGATTCAGCTAAGAACCCTCACCCCGTCCCTCTCCCTAGCAGGGAGAGGGTGCAGGGTGAGGGTGGCCGAATCCGCTGTCAGCTCCTGATGAGATGATCACGTCAAATCAGTGGAAGAGAATATCTGCGAGAGCCTGCTCCAGTTCGGCAAAGCGAAAGCGATAATCTGTCTCTTGAAGTCGTTCAGGAAGAACGCGCTTGGACGACAGCAGCTCCTGAGAAAATTCGCCCAGAGCGATGCGGAGCGCGAGCGCCGGTGCCGGCATGAACGCTGGTCGTCGCAGGACGCGCCCCAAGATTTGAGCGAACTCGCGCTGACGCAGCGGCTGTGGCGCGGTGACGTTCACGGGCCCGCTTATCACGCTGTCTTCTAAAGCGCGCAGAATGACCCCGATCACGTCATCACGGTGGACCCATGACCACCACTGGCGGCCCGAGCCTAATGGGCCGCCAAGCCCCAACTTAAACAGAGGGAGCATCGCTTGTAAGGCCCCCCCGTCGGGGCCGAGCACAATGCCGAGGCGCACGCGAACGACGCGAATGCCCAAGCTCTCTGCGCGCGCGGCTTCGCCCTCCCAGTCTCGGCAGACTTGAGCGAGAAAGTCCCTCCCCGGCGCTGCACCTTCGGTGAGCAGTTCGTCTCCGCGGTCGCCGTAGTAGCCGATGGCGCTGGCGGAGATCAAGACTTTCGGTCGAGCGTGCCGTTGGGCCAAGCCGTCCACCAGGTGTCGGGTTCCCAGCAGACGGCTTTCGCGAATGGCTTTGCGCTTGGTATCGTGCCATCGTCCGGCGACGCTTTCGCCTGCCAAGTGCATGATCGCTTCAACGTCGGAGAGGGCCTCGGCTGGGGGAGGGCCATCAGTGGGATCCCAAGCTAATACTTCTGTAAGAGAGGGGATTTTCTGGCGCGCCTGATCGGGCTTGCGCGAGAGCGCTATCAGCTTATGATTGGCTTGGTTCAACAGCGCACACAGACGCATCCCGATAAACCCTGTCGCACCGGTGACGAGCACCCGCATAAATTAAAGTCTAGCAAACAAGTGCGAATTTGCAAGATCTCTCTAGAGTGCGCTCTAACCCGCAGATCGCTTCGCAGAAGCGACCGTGTTGCTCAAGAGCATTGCAATGGTCATCGGGCCGACGCCGCCGGGCACGGGCGTAATAGAACCCGCGACCTCTTTTGCCGCTTCAAAATCCACATCGCCCACGAGCTTTCCATCGGACATTCTGTTGACCCCCACGTCGATCACCACTGCTCCCGGCTTGATCATCCCCGCGGTGACGAGTCTGGCCTTGCCCGCCGCGACTACTAAGATATCGGCTTGGCGACAGATCTCTTTGAGATTCTTCGTGCGCGAATGAGCAACGGTTACGGTCGCTTGTTTGGCCAAGAGCAGCATCGCCGCGGGCTTGCCGACGATGACGCTGCGCCCTACGACAACGGCGTTCACACCCTCGATTTCTGTTCCCGTAGATTCGATGAGCTTGATGCAGCCCGCGGGGGTACAGGGCACAAAGGGCGGCAGCTCGTTCCAGAACTTGGCCGAGAGCAGTTTGCCCAGATTGACAGGGTGAAAGCCGTCCACGTCTTTGTCGGGATCTACTTCTTGGAGCACCGTGTGCTCATCGAGGGGCGGGGGCAGGGGGAGCTGAATGAGAATCCCGTGAATCTTTTTGTTTTGATTGAGCTCGTGCACCAAATTCACCAAGCGCTCTTGCGGGGTGTCGGCGGGAAGATAGATTTTTTCAGAGTAGATGCCGGCCTCTTCGCAGGCTTTGGCTTTCATATTGACATAGACTTTGGAGGCCGGGTTCTCGCCGACGAGCACCGCAGCCAAGCCCGGCGTGATTCCCCGCTCTTTCTGAAGCTTCGCGACCTCAGCTTTTAAGCCGTCGCGAATCCGTTGCGCGACCGCTTTGCCGTCTATGATCATTGCCATCGTAGCCCCCAAGTTTGATTTGGAAGATTAATTTTATATTCTAGAAGAGCGTTGCGCCAAAGACCATGACCAAAAGCAGCCGAAAAGATGATCGTCAACAACACGCTTTGACCGACGCCAGATTTCTGTCTGATCTCCATCATCGCAGCATTTCACGAAGATCACTATACTATTCTGTAACAGAAATCTGTAACAGAAAGAGGAGGCGGTTCTGATGGCATACGATGCCACCAAGTTAAAAGACTGGCAGATCGCGGAGTTGGCCGAGCCCAAGATGCCCCTGCCCGAAGAGTGGCAGGAGAGATTGGGATTGAAGAAGGACGAAGTCATCTCCTACGGCAGGATCTGTAAGCTCGATTTCCTCAAGATTATAGAACGCTTGAAAGCCAAGCGCGATGGGAAATTTGTTGAAGTCACGGCGATCACGCCGACGCCCTTGGGAGAGGGGAAGACCACGACAACTCTGGGGATCATTGAAGGTTTAGGCAAGCGCGGGGTGAACGTCGGCGGCTGCGTGCGACAGCCCTCCGGCGGGCCATCCATGAATATTAAGGGCACCGCCGCGGGCGGCGGCAATGCGCTTCTCATCCCCATGACCGAATTCTCTCTGGGGCTCACCGGCGACATCAACGATATCATGAACGCCCATAACTTAGCGATGGTCGCCCTCACAGCACGAATGCAGCACGAGCGCAATTACGACGACAAGCAATTGGCTAAAATCGAGCTGCGCCGCTTGGATGTAGATCCGACCAACGTGCAGATGGGCTGGATTATGGACTTCTGCGCTCAAGCGTTGCGTCATATTATTATGGGGATCGGGGGCCGCCAAGACGGCTATATGATGGAGTCACGCTTTGATATCGCCGTCAGCTCGGAGCTGATGGCGATCTTGTCTATTGCACGGGATCTGGCCGATCTCCGTGAGCGCATCGGACAGATCACCGTTGCCTTTGATAAGAAGGGCAATCCCGTTACTACGAAAGATCTGGAAGTCGACGGCGCGATGGCCGCGTGGATGCGCAATACGATCAATCCCACTCTATGCTCCAGCATTGAGTATCAGCCCGTTCTGGTGCACGCGGGGCCGTTTGCGAATATCGCCGTCGGCCAGTCGTCTATTATTGGAGATCGCTTGGGGCTGAAGCTCTTCGATTATCACATCACCGAGAGCGGCTTCGGCGCCGATATTGGCTTTGAGAAGTTCTGGAACGTCAAGAGTCGCTTGAGCGGGCTCACGCCGCATGTCTCGGTGCTGGTGGCAACGATTCGCGCTCTGAAGATGCACGGCGGCGGCCCGCGCGTCGCTCCGGGACGCCCGCTGCCCGATGACTATACCAAAGAGAATATAAAATTAGTCGAGCAGGGAATGTCCAATCTGCTGCATCATCTCAAGACGGTGAAGGCTTCCGGCATCGTCCCGGTCGTCTGCATCAACGCGTTTCATACAGATACGAAGGCCGAGATCGCGGCTGTGAAGAAGGCCGCCGAAGCAGCGGGGGCGCGCTGCGCCGTCTCGGAGCACTGGCTCAAGGGCGGCGACGGTGCCCTAGAACTGGTAGATGCTATCATGGACGCAGCGAACGAGAAGAGCGAGTTTCAGTTCTTGTATCCGTTGGAGATGAAGCTGCGAGAGCGAGTCGAGAAGATCGCTAAGACTGTTTACGGGGCCGACGGCGTGAGCTGGACTCCCGAAGCCGAAGAGAAGCTCAAGAAGATCGAAGCTGATCCCCAATATAGTGACTATCAGACGATGATGGTCAAGACGCATCTCTCGCTCAGTCACAATCCCGACTTGAAAGGGGCGCCCAAGGGCTGGACGCTCCCCGTTCGTGATATTTTAATCTTCTCTGGAGCCAAGTTCTTGTGTCCCATGACGGGGACGATCTCGCTCATGCCGGGAACGGCCTCCGATCCGGCCTACAGAAGAATCGACATAGACGTCAAGACCGGCAAAGTGATGGGGCTCTTCTAGGGGCTGTAACCGAGAAACAGCATAAAGAGGGAAACACTTATGAAGATGGAGAGAGTCGCCAAAGCGATGGAGCAAGTCGGCATTCCCGGGCGGGACGCGTATGATCTGCCCACGAGCGAGAAGCGCTTCCCCGATGGAGCGCAGTATAGAATGGAGATCTCCGGCGTCGAGCGCGTCAATGTGCTCGAAGCGCTGGTTGACGAGAGCGAGAAGCGCAAGATGCCTATTCACCGAATTATCTCGGTCGTCATGGGCGCGACGCTGCTCGACAAAAAAGAGCTGAAAGAGTTTGCCCAGATCGCTGCGGAGTCGAAGCTCGAAGTGATCTTGACGCCGGGGCCGCGCTCGGCGTGGGATACCGGGCGACAGTTAGTAACTCCCGAAGGGGGCTTATCGGGCTTGAGATTTCGCGGTTCGGATCAGTTGCGCTATGTGATCTCAGATATTTTTAGGGCCATCGAGCTGGGCTTTCGCGGCTTCTTGGTGATTGATGAGGGGTTGCTCTGGCTGCTCAATGAACTGAAACAAAAGGGCGAGATCCCCAGAGACGTGACGTTCAAAGTCTCGATCTACGCGGGGCACGCCAATGCCGCCGGGGGCAAAGTCCTGCAGATGCTCGGCGCGGGGACGTTCAACCCCATCGCAGACTTATCGCTACCCCAATTAGCTTCCATTCGCAAGGCGATTGAGATCCCGATGGATCTGCACATTATTTTAGCCGAATCGTTCGGAGGCTATTTGCGATTTTACGATGGCCCGGAGATGGCGCGGGTCTGTGCGCCGTGTTATTTTAAGATCGAGCACGGGCCGGCGTGCGCAGCCGGCCCTGGTGCGCTGTATAAGCCTTGGACAAGCCCGCAGCTTTTGGCTGAGATGGCCCGCGAAAAAGTCAAGTACGCCCAGACGATTCACGAGCTGATCCAAGAGAACTATCCCGAAGCGGTGATGTCCAAGCCGGGGACGAAAGACTTGGCGATTCCGAAGCCGTGATTGATTGAGAGATGAGCTAGAGCGCCCAGTTATCTCTTATAATAGCTGGTGCCCGTCGTGAGATAAGGAAGCAAGATGAGGAGGTGGGCGAGCGATGAGACTCGCGCGTTTCGTGCTGTTTGCCGTATCGGTGTTGGCTTTCGGGCTTCTGAGCGGGTGCGGGTCTGAAACCACAGATAGCTCATTGGCGCAGGGCCAGTTGGACTGCACGGTCACAGTTAAATCGGGCGAGTCCATTCAAAAAGCGATTGACGTAGCCAAAGAGGGCGCGGTCCTTTGCCTGGAAGTCGGAGAGTGGCGAGAGCATCTAACCATCAGCAAGAGCATTGCCCTACGGGGCGCAGGCCGGGAACAGACAAAGATCAAGGGGAAGGAAGGAGGCAAACCCATCATCAAGATCGCGAGCGATGCCGAGATCGCGGTGAGGATCGAGAGGGTCACCATCGCTGAGGCCAAGCGGTGGTCAGCCGGCATAGGCTTATCTGGAAAAGCTAAAGTAACCCTCACCAACTCCCAGCTCTCGG
>JAJHSH010000026.1 GCA_022683945.1 Candidatus Acetothermia bacterium
ATTTGAGGTCGTAGACCGCGTGCTTGGCGCGTTTGACGGAGCTCACTCCGGGTATTGTAACGGCGGGATTCGCCTGCGGCGAATCTCTGCTTTCCTCCCCCCAGCAAGCTGGGGGGTATCCAGCAGAGGATTTCTATGAAGAACGTGACCGCTTTGACATTCTGAAGTTCGGGGTCGTTCTGAAAGAGTTTGATGGTGTCGTACACGTGTTGGGCTTGTTCCTCGAGGGTGTTCAGCTTTGGGTCGTCAGAGGCGTGGTTGCTTCCCCAGCCGATCTCGGTGAGGTAGAGGTCAGGCCGCCCGTAGCCGTAACTCTCGAACAAGTCCAGCAGCCCCACAAGTTCATCTTTCAACGTCATCTTCTCGCCTGGAACGATATTATGGTCTACCGGTTCGTTGGGCCCGGTGGGGAAGCGGTAAGGATGCACCGCAACGGCATCAAAGGCAGCCTCTCCGCCGAGATGCCGCAGGACCTGTTCGACGTAATCGAACTGTATGTAGCCGGTCGCGGCGAAAAGCACGGTCGCCTTTGGATTTCCTCTCTTTGCTCCCTGGTAGGCCGCGTGGAGGAGTTGCGCGTAAGCCGCCGCATCCGGCGCGTTCAACCAGTACGTAGGCTGTTCGGGCTCATTCCATATTTCCCACACGCTGACGCGGTCGCGATAGCGACTCGTAAGGGTTTGCATGAATTTTTGAAAGGCATCCGGACGCGGGGGGCAGATTTCAAGGTCCTTGCCTGTTGCGCCCGGCACGGCGCACGCCCATGCGGGCGATCCCCATACGTTCACAATCGGCAGTATTCCGTGTTTTTCAGCGGCATCGAGATGCTGTTCAAATTCTGAAAAGTCGAACTTGCCGCGCGAGGATTCTACGTTTGGCCACCAAATTTGTATTCGCGCCACGCCAGCGCCGATTGACGCGGCGCGTTCAAAATCATCGGGCCAGATGCTGTCGTAGCCGCCGAGCATCACGCCAAATCTCTCGTCGCCAGCTCTCTTCGCGGTGGTTTTCTGTGACGGCTTTTGCGAACCTACTTCTTCTGATGGTTGAGTTGCCAACTCTTTAAACACCTTGGCGGCGGGTTTCCACGTGCCATCAGCCGCAATAAGATCGAAATATGCGAAATAGTCCAAGGGAATAGGGTCGGGAAGCTCTATGTCTAGATCTCTGTCAGTCCACCAAAACACGCCCTTGACGAATTTGAGTTCCGGATCATCGCGCAGCAACTCGATTGTTCGCCGGACAAAATCAGCTTGCCGCTGCAGCGTCAGGTAGGCTGGGCTGGCTCTGCCATCATGGCCCGGATAGCCAAACTCCGTGATCCAATGCGGAACATCCTTGTAGCCATAGCGTCGCAGCAGATCCTGATAAAGCAGCAGCTCTTCTTTCAGATTAACCTCGACTCCCGCTCCACCGCCTTCGGGCAGCTCGCGCCAAGAACGTTCATCGGGTCCGGCTGTCATATAGTGTGGCGGTTCAGGCGATGGCCGATAAGGATGGGAAGCTATGGCGTCAAAGGCCGGCTTGCCGCCCAAATGCTCCAACACCTGTCGCAGGTATGGCAAATTGGTGCCTGCTGTTGCCGCCATAACGACCTGGATATTGTTGTCAATGCCTTTGATTATGGCGTGCGAGACTCGAAGCAGCTCTGCGTACTCTTCGGCTTTGGGCCCTGTGATCCAATAATATTCATCATCTGGCTCATTCCAAATCTCATAATACCGCACGCGACCTTGGTAGCGCTCTACAAGTTTCGTGAGAAAAACTTTGTAGGGTTCAATTTTTGGCGGGCAGAGTCTATCGGCGTTATCGTCTAACTCGCCGCCCTTACAAGCATGTTGCGGAGCGCCGACCACAAGAAACCAGGGCTCCACTCGTTTCTGTTTGGACCAAGCGACGATCTTATCGAGCGAACTCCAATCTAACTTGTCCTTTTCCGCTTCAATTTTTCGCCACTGAACCCATATGCGAATTGACTTTGCTCCCAGGGATGCCGCTTCTTCCACGTCTTGCTCTGCGGGACCGTCCATGTAGTTGATGGGGTTGATTCCCAGCAGAAATGTTAATTCTGAAAAATCCTCTTCTGGGATCAATATTTGTTGTGGTTCAGGGAAAGCAGATCTCTGCAAAACCAAAAACGTGCCAAGGCCGAGGGCGATGGCTGCGACTACGATAATTCTAATGATCAGCTCGTTCATCTTATTAAATCGTGGTAACCGTTTAGCTGCTTGAACGTCGGCTGCCCGCTTGGCCAACCGCGAGGCGCGGCTCGCCGCGCCGAGCGGCAAGGATTCATCAGGCTAGCCCTCAAAAAGCTGAAAAGTCTTGTTTTGGTGCGAAGGGGGGGACTCGAACCCCCACGGGTTGCCCCACAGGATCCTAAGTCCTGCGCGTCTGCCGATTCCGCCACCCTCGCAAGCTTAGCAGTTTGACCTTCAGCTTCGCCAGCCCGCGGCTGGCGAAGGCGAACAGTCCAGACGAAGTCTGGCGCGCCCGGAGGGGCTCGAACCCCCAACCCCCGGTTCCGAAGACCGGTGCTCTTCCGATTGAGCTACGGGCGCACACTGCGCTTTAAGTTTAGTCTACAGAGCTGCTGGCGTCAAGCGTGTTCAAGTTCCATCAGTCCGTTGCCATTGTGCCCTTGGAGGCGTACAATTGATCTTACGATGAGCCGGCTCTTCAGCAAATCTGTGAAAAAACAGCGCCCGCCCCTGGCCGAGCGGATGCGCCCCCAGAACTTAGACGAGTTCGTGGGCCAAGAAGAGCTCGTCGGCCCGGAGAAGCCCCTGCGCAAGATGCTGGAACAGAACGAGATTCGTTCGTTAGTCTTGTGGGGCCCGCCGGGGACGGGCAAGACGACCCTGGGCTGGATCATCGCGCGATCTTGCGGCGCAGATTTTCTGGCGTTCAGCGCGACACGGTCTTCTATTAAAGAGATTCAGAGCGCGATGGAGCGCTCCAAAAGAAAGTTTCAGAATTACGGCACGCGCGATCTCATTTTTGTTGATGAGCTCCATCGCTTCAACAAAGCCCAACAAGCCGCGTTTCTGCCCTACGTCGAAGAAGGCTCGATTATTCTCATCGGGGCAACCACAGAAAATCCGTCGTTTGAGATCATCGCGCCGCTGCTCTCGCGCTCGCAGGTCTTCGTCTTGCAGCCGCTCAGCTCCGAGCAGATCAAAATCATCCTGAGACGTGCCCTGACCGAGAGAGAACGGGGCTTGGGAACCAAAAATCTTGAACTCGCTCGCGAAGCCGAAGAATTTATTGCCCAATACTCCGACGGCGATGCCCGACGGGCGTTGAATCTCTTGGAGCTTGCCGCCGAGACGACCAAAGAATGTATTGACTTGAAGACCGTCCAAGACGTGGCCCAGCGCAAACTCCCCATCTATGACAAATCCGGCGAAGAGCACTATAACTTGATCAGCGCTCTTCACAAGAGCGTGCGAAATTCTGACCCCGACGCGGCTCTGTATTGGCTGGCTCGAATGCTCGCTGGCGGCGAAGACCCGCTCTACATCGCGCGAAGACTTATACGCATGGCCATCGAAGATATTGGGCTGGCCGACCCGCAAGCGCTATCGGTCGCCGTCGCTGCAAAAGACGCCTATGACTTCTTAGGCTTGCCGGAGGGCGAGCTGGCGCTCGCTGAGACGGTGATCTACTTAGCAACAGCGCCGAAGAGCAACTCTGTCTATCTGGCTTTTGGCGAAGTCCGCGAAGCGGTCGAGACGACGCGCAACGAGCCTGTACCGTTGCACTTGCGCAACCCGGTCACGAAGCTGATGAAAGAGGTGGGCTACGGGGAGGGCTATCAGTACGCGCACAGTCTGCCAGAGGGCATCGCGCCGATGGAGTGTCTGCCCGAGAGCTTGCAAGGCAAGAGATATTATCAGCCACGCGAGGCCGGCTATGAGAAAGAGATCAAGAGACGCTTGGAGCGCTGGAGGGAGTTGAAAAAACTATGAAGATCGCTCGTGCTGCGGTTCTTATTGTGCTGTTGCTCTTATTGAGTCTGAGCGCGCACGCCACTGTTACCGGTGCCTACAAAGCGACGGTTGCCCCCGGCGCGACCTATGAGATCGCTTTTGTTCCCACCGCTCCGGGTCGCATTCGCGTCCACGCCGAGATACGCCCCTTAGAACTCTTCGCGGAGCTACAGCTCTACCGCCCCGGCGAAGCGCAACCCGTCGCCGTGACCACCGGCCATAGCTCGGTCGATCTCTTGGCCGAGGCTGACGAAACTACCGTAGGACGCCCCTGGCACGTGGTGCTCACACACACGAATAGCATCGCGCTCACCGTCGAAATAGTTATCAACTTCCACAAAGCGCTCTGCTTCGAGATCGCCACTGAGTTTGGGATAGACGTCTTCTACGAAGAGGCCGCCGGCGAGATCGAGGGTCACCATTGCGATCAGATGCTGCGTGCGCTGCGCTCTTTGGGGAGAGATCTGATGGATGGGCTGAGACGCATTAAATTCCTGCCGCCCTCAGAGCAATTCGAAGGACGCTTTCTCTCGGCAGAACGCACTGTCGAGATGTACCGCATGACCCCCGGACGTGCCTTCACTATTGTCCTCTATCACGAACTGGCACACTTTGTGCATATTATTAAACTCGGCGCCTCGCTCAAGCGCGACTGGACGGCGCTACACCGTCAGTCCGGCTCCGATATCTCCAATTACGCTCGCAACCCCGTCGGCCCCCCCAATTACGCCATGACCAACGAATTCGAAGACTTCGCCGTCACGTTCTCCGTCTATATCGTCAATACCAAAGATCTCTTTGATCTGGGGACCGCTCGAAAAGAGAATACTGATAAACCGTTGCTCTTGGAGAAAGCGAAAGTGATGGCCCAAGTCTTCTTGCACTATCTCAACGATCGGCGACGCACGTATATCTATCGCATGGGGCTGGGGTTTCCGGTGGTGCCGGTACAGAGAGCCTCGGTGCCCTTAAAAGACGACGGGCTGCCCGATTTCAGCGAGCCGATTCTGTGGGAGAGATTCTAAGGCCCTCACCTCGGCCTGCGGCCACCCCTCTCCCGTCGGTGACGACGGGAGAGGGGTCGGGGGTGAGGGCCTCAAAGCGTCACTCGACCTTGATCGCGACAGGTTTTTCTTTCTCTTTGAGCGACTCCCGCAACGGGACCGTCACCCTCAAGATCCCGTCCTCGAAGCTGGCTTTGATCTTCTTGGCATCCTCGGCCTGCTCCGGCAACGGAAAGACTCTTTGAAACTTGCCGTAGTGACGTCCGATGCGGAAGTAGTTCTCGCGCTCAACGCGCTCATCGCGCTTGACCTCGCCACTGATCGTCAAGCGCCCGTCCTCAACCTTGATATCGACGTCTTCCTTCTTGACCCCAGGCAGCTCCGTCTCGTAGAAGAGCCTTCCATCTTTTTCATAGACGTCGGTCCGCCCGAAGGTCTCCAAGACCGGCCAATCGAAGCGGCTTCTCTCGAAGTCGCCCAAAAACTCGTCCATCAAGCGATTCAATCGCGTCGGAAGCGCGAACGGCTCCATCCAAAGTGTCGGCAATCTTGTTGTCATATCTTACTCCTTTGCTATTCTATTGCTATGTTTCTCTAATTTAGCAGTCTTAGCATTAGACTGCTAAATTTATTATAGCGCGTCGGACTAGTTTTGTCAAGTTTTCAGATAGGAAGCGAAAAAATATATGGCTACTGGGGAAGAAAAAGACGGTTCTTGCTCCCCCTCCCCGCGCGCGCTATACTGAAATGTCATGAAGCGCATCATCGTCTTCGGTTCCGGCTCGGGCTCCAACTTTGAAGCGATCGTCCAGGCCATCCGACGCGAGAGACTGCCCATCGAAGTTCTGTTCGTCTTTTCAGAAAACCCCAACGCCTTTATCTTGGAGCGCGCGCAGCGCTTAGGCATTCCCAGCCGCGTGATGGACTATAAAACCATCAAAGAGCGAGAGAGATACAACGCTCAAGTTCTTCAGATGCTGAAAGAGGCCGAACCGTGGGATCTCTTAGTGCTCGCCGGCTATATGAAGATCATACCCAAAGAGATCGTTCAAAAATATCGCAACAAAATTATTAATATACACCCGTCGCTCCTGCCTGCCTTCCCCGGCGCGCACGGCATCGAAGAGGCTTTCAAAGCCGGCATGAAAGTAACGGGCGTTACAGTACACTTCGTGGATGAGGAGGTGGACACCGGGCCGATCATCGCCCAAGAGCCCGTCCCGATCTGCGAGACCGACACTCTTGAGACGCTCGAAGCGAAGGTTCATCATCTCGAGCATCGTCTCTACATCTCCGTCATTAAAAGACTGCTGCTGGAGGAGAGGCTCCGGCCCCGCGCCCTCCTCTCGGTCAGCGACAAGAGAGATTTGGCCGAGTTCGCCCGCGGGCTGACAGAGCTAGGGTGGGAGATCCTCTCTACAGGCGGAACTGCAAAGCTCTTGGCCGAGCAAGAGATCGCTGTTGCCAACATCGAATCTATAACGGGGTTTCCCGAAATCCTGAGCGGGCGCGTTAAGACGCTCCACCCGAAAATCTTCGGTGGGATTCTCGCTCTGCGCGATGACCCCAAGCACCAGAGCGATCTCGACGCGCAAGCCATCGAAAAGATAGATCTCGTCTGCGTGAATTTCTATCCGTTCCTAGAAGCTGCCAGAGAACCCGATCTAACAGAAGCGCAGCTCATTGAAGAGATAGATATTGGCGGACCGTCGCTGGTGCGAGCCGCCGCCAAGAATTTTCATCACGTGATCGTTCTGACCGATCCGTCGGACTATGCAAGTCTCTTAGAAGAACTCCGTCGGGGGAGCGTCTCGGAGATGACCAAGCGACGCTTGGCGCTCAAAGCGTTCGCGAAAGTTGCCGAGCTTGATATTGCGATCTATCAGACACTGCAAGAGCGATGGGGGATAGACCTCTCCCCCGGCCCCTCCCCTAAAGAGGGAGGGGAGCCTTCCCCCTTCCCCTTTAGGGAAGGAGGTCAGGGGGTTAGGTTCCCCAAAAAATTCTTCTTAGCCTACACTAAAGCCCACGAGCTACGCTACGGCGAGAACCCTCATCAGAGAGCTGCGCTCTATCAGAACGCGCTCGCGTTGGGGCTTCCATCACAAATAGAAGTGCTGTGGGGCAAAGAACTCTCGTATAATAATTGGCTCGACACCGAGTCGGCGCTGGCGCTCTTGAGCGAGCTGGCGCCGCCTGCGTCTATCATCATCAAGCACAACAATCCCTGCGGGGTCGCACGGGGCAAGACGCTTTTGGAAGCTTACGAGCGCGCCTTGGAGTGCGATCCCGTCTCGGCCTTTGGCGGGGTCGTCGCGCTCAATCAAACTGTGAACAAAGAGCTTGCTCGGAAGCTCAACGAGATCTTTCTGGAGATCATCGTCGCGCCGGAGTTCGCTCCCGATGCTCTGCCCATCTTGCAACAGAAGAAAGATCGTCGGCTCCTGCGCTGCAAAGAACTTCTCTTCCCTAAAGAGACGCTGCGCTTCCTCTCCGGCGATCTGCTCGTCCAAGATACGGACAGCATCGTCGTCCAAGAGAGCAACTGGAAAGTGCTCGATAACGCTCCGCTGACAGATTCGGAAAAGAGAGATTTGATTTTTGCTTTTACAATCTGCAAGCACGTCAAGTCCAACGCCATTGTCGTGGCCAAGAACGAAGCGACGTTGGGAATCGGCGCAGGCCAGACGAACCGGGTGGGTTCAGCGAAGATCGGGCTGGTGCAGGCGGGAGAGAAAGCGCGCGGCGCGGTGCTCGCTTCGGACGGGTTCTTCCCATTTCCCGACACCGTCGAATTAGCTGCTCAGCACGGGATAGCTGTGATCATCCAGCCGGGCGGCTCCGTGCGCGACGAAGAAGCGTTTGCGAGTGCCAGAAAGCACAAGATCAAAATGGTGCTCACGGAGGTGCGCCATTTCAGACATTAAAGCGATCTTCTTCGATCTGGACGAGACGCTTTTGGACACTTCCGGCTGTCGGTCTCCGGCGGTCGAGGAGAGCCTTCGCGTCGCGGTGCAGAAGTATCCTCATCTGGATTTAGAAGCATGGCGCGAGGCTTCTGAAGCCGTGAAGAGAGAGATGCAGGATCTCTGGCTCAACTCGCTCAATTCTGGAGTGGAGTTGTTGCGCGAGGGCTCGCGACGCATTCTGGCGAAACTGGGGATTGACGATCTCGATTTAGCGATGCGCGTCAGCCAAATATATTATCAGACGTGGGTGAGCCAGCTGAAGCTTTTTCCTGAAGTGCCAGAAGTGCTGGCCGCGTTGCGCGGACGATTCCAATTAGGGATGATCAGCAACGGGCCGAGCGACTTGCAGCGATATAAACTGAAGCTCTTTGATTTAGAGCGAGAATTTAACCCGGTTGTGATCTCAGGAGAGCTTGGGATTCCCAAACCCGATCCGAGGATCTTTCGTCATGCGCTGGAACTGGCGCAAGTCTCGCCCAAGGAAGCGCTGTATGTTGGGGATTCGCCGGTCTATGATATTACTGGGGCGAAGGGCGTGGGAATGCAGATGATCTGGGTGAACCGCAATAGCGTGCCCGCGGAGAAGCTGGAGATAAAGCCGGATGTGGTAGTGAGCAACTTACGAGAACTGGTACCAAGAGTTGTTCCAACACAAATTTGAGCACTTTTCAAACCCCTCTCGCTCCTGCTATACTCTCATCGGTGATCGCCATGCGCCGAATTATATTAATGCTGGTCGCAACGCTCTCCCCGGTGCTCGTCGGATGGTCTCAACAGACACCCGCTCCCGAAACGATTATTGTCCAGCCCAACCCCACCCCGCTCGTCCTCCAAGTCGGATTCAATCAGTCAAGCTACGCCCCCGGCGACAAGCTGCGCTTGACGGTCGCCCTCAACCAAGACGCTTATATTTATATCTATAACATCACCCCCGATGGACGCGTAAACTTGCTCTTCCCTAATGCCTATCAGCCTATAAATCTCTTGCGTGCGGGACGACACATGATCCCCGATAGGCGCTATAGCTTCGTCATCACACCGCCTACGGGCCTAGAGTGCGTTCAAGTCTTAGCGCTGACGGCTCCGCTCTCCCTCGAGCGCTGGCTCCCCAATGGTAAACTCTCACGCGAGAGCCCCTTCCCCCAGTTGAGCCAGCAGCCGCTACAGTTCAAAAAGAGTGTGCAGCAAGCTATCGTCAGCACGGTGAGCCCAGAAGGCTGGACGACCGTGTGGAGCTGTTTTTCCATCACCAAGCCGATGGCCGCTCTCAAGATTCTCTCGGCTCCCTCCGGCGCGCTGGTCTATCTGGAAGGGCGCGTGGTAGGAGAGACCCCGCTGGAGCTAGAACTCTCCCCCGGACGCTATGAGATTAAACTTACCCGCCCCGGCTACGAAGACTGGTCGCAACGGGTGACGCTCAAAGACAAGAGCGCGATCGCATTGGAAGCTCGATTACACCCACGCTCTGCGCCGCCCAGCCCGCCGCCAGTCTCTCCTCTGGTGCCGCGCTACGATCAGCCGCCCTTCATCGGTGCAGGACCAGCTCTCATGCTTGGCTTCAATGGGGGTCTCAATCAAGCAGAGATCCCCAGTCTGGGTTTTGACTTCAGTTGGAGCCTCTTTGAGAAGACCCGCCTTCTGGGAGTAGGTCTTTCGTTTCTGCTGACGGGCGAAGCCGTCCCCCCCTATGAAGATATCGGGCGACCTGAAGATCTTGGGCCGACGCTCGTCTATCGCGAAGGCCCAGAGACCGAGTTCTATCTCAGATTCTCTTTGGGGGTCGGCCCGCTCGGCTTGGACTTCACCGGCGGGTTCTCCATCCAACAAGAGGCGCACATCGCGCAGATCTTCCCCTGGACTCAGGGCACACATCCGCTCGATGTCATCATCAAGCCCAACGGCTACAAGACAGAGAAAGTCTATCTGACGGGCCTGATCGGGTTGAGTTTGCGCTCTCAGAATCTCTCGCTCAGCGTTGGGATGCACAACCGGCGCGGCTGGGTCGTAGGAGTCGGGGTGTTATTTTAGTGAAGCCCAAGCGCGTTTTTGCTTTCTTGGGGGAAGACTTCCTGCGCGAGCGCGCGGCTAGAAAGCAAATAACTGAGCTACAAAAAGCTCAGCCGTCGCTAGTGTTATTGCATCTGGACGGCGGCGAGCTCGATGCTACTCAAGTACGCGAGCAGATCGGCGGCGCGTCGCTCTTTGCCGCTGCTAAAATTCTCTTCGTGCGGCGCGCCGATGAGCTGCCCGTCCCGGAAGCGCTCGCAGAACTCATTCCCAACGGCTTGGCTGAAAATTCTCTGGTGCTCGAAGCCGAAAAGCTCGACAAGCGCAGCAAGCTCTATAAAGTTTTAGAAAAGCACGCTGCCGTGCAAGAGCTAACTAAACCCGACCGGCGCGGCCTGCCCAGGCTCGTCCAAGAGCTGCTCCAAGAACAAAAGTTGCGTTTGACGCCCGCAGGGGTCAAATATCTATTAGCATCGGTCGAGCCGGGGCCGGGACGCCTAGCCAGCGAGATTCAGAAATTAGCCGTCTACGCCCAAGGGCGCGAGCTGGATGTGCCCGATCTGAAAGAGCTACTCTTCAGCGATCAGAGCGAGAATATCTTGCAGTTCTTGGACGGCTTGGGCGAGCGCCATCGGCAGAGCTTAAAGCAATTACGCGATCTCCTGCGCTCCGGCGAAGATCCCAATAAGATCTTCTTTATGATCGTCTCGCACGTGCGCAATCTCTTGGCGATTAAGTCGCTCACGTCTTTGGGGAGATCAAGCGAAGAGATTGCCAAAGAGACCGGACGATTTGTGTGGTTGGTCGCCAAACAGAAGAAGATGGCGCAGAACTTCTCCGAGACAGAACTAATCAATCTCTTGCACAGGCTTCACACCGAAGACGTGCGCATCAAGACCGGCGAGCGCACTCCAGAAGAGACGCTCTTTGAGCTCGTCTTGGCCATGACGTTGAGCGAGCGCCCGTTGTTTCTGTAGGGGCGAGGTCGCCTCGCCCTTGCGGGAATCAATCAGTATAATGGCCGCGATTCTCAAGTGGCTACTTGTGCAATTCTCGCAGAAGACCTCTCACGTCATTTCGACGGGCGCATCGCTGTGGATCGGCTCTCTTTAGAAGTTTCCGAGGGCGAAGTCTTTGGCTTTCTCGGTCCCAACGGGGCAGGGAAGACGACGACCGTCCGAATGTTAGCCGGGCTGCTCGCTCCTACGGGAGGGCGGGCCCGGATCGCTGGCGTTGACGTGATCGCCGATCCCCAACGGGTGCGTTCTCTCGTAGGAGTCCTGACAGAGAGCCCCGGCCTCTATGAAAAACTCTCGGTCTGGCAGAATCTCAAATTTTACGCAGACTTATATAGACTAGCTCACAGTACCCAATCCCTTCAGATTGAAAGATATCTGAAGCTCTTTGAGCTATGGGAGCGCTGTGAGGATGCCGTGAGCACTCTCTCTAAGGGGATGAAACAGAAATTGGCGCTGGCACGCGCTCTGCTTCACGACCCGAAAGTGCTCTTTCTCGATGAGCCTACGGCCGGACTCGACCCCGAAGCGGCCAAGACCGTGCGCGAGCTCGTCGCAGAGCTATCCCAAGAACGGCGCACGATCTTTCTGTGTACGCACAATCTGTACGAAGCCGAGCAGCTCTGTGATCGCATTGGTTTGATAAAACAGCGCTTGCTCAAAGTGGGCACCCCTACAGAACTCAAGCGCGAACTCTACGGGCACCAGATCGTCGTTGATCTCAAAAACCCCTTAGAGTCGCTCGATTCCCAACTCGATCTGCCTTTTATCCGAGAGCTGAGAGTTGACCAGACTCGTCTCTTTCTCTCTGTGGAGAACCCTCAAGAGCAAAACCCATTGTTGGTGCGGCGTCTGGTCGAGCTTGGGGCCGAGATCCAATTTGTGCGCGAGGCCGACCGCTCGCTCGAAGACGTCTATTTGCAACTGATGACCTCGCCCCTACAAAAGCAACGGCCGTTCGCCCCTACCGAGGAGGTTCGTTGATGCACCGGGTTTGGGTGGTCTTGCTCAAAGAGTGGCGCGAGGCGCTCAAGGGCGGCAAGATCTTATGGGTGGGCACGGTAGCCCTCCCTATGATACTCTTGGGAGCCTCCGTCTATATGATGCTCAGCATAGGCGACCTCAGCGCCCTCGATGACGAGGATCTGAGATTGGTGCTTCACACTCTTTTTAGTGTCTTTTTACTGTATTTTATGCTCTTTCCCATGATCATTCCCAACGCGATCTCCGTCTATGCGATCATGAGCGAGAAAGAACAGAAGAGCTTGGAGCCGTTGCTCGCGACTCCGTTGCAGACCTGGGAGCTTTTTCTCGCGAAAGTCTTATCTGCCGTCATCCCCGCGGTGCTGATCACTTGGACTACTTTTGGGGTCTTTGTGATCTTGGTGAGCCGGATGCTCCCTGCTGGAGTTTGGGCTATGATCTGGCAGGACTTTGGGGTCGCGGCGCTTTTAACGCTCGTGCTCTTCGCGCCGCTGGCGTCGGTCTTCGTCACGATGACGTCTATGGCGATTGCCACGCGCACCAGCGACGCGCGCTCGGCACAGCTGCTCAGCAGCTTCGTCGTCCTACCCCTCGCCCTCTGGGCGCTCGCGTCTATCTATCAGAATGCGCTCTTGCAACCCGCTAATCTCTTGGGGCTCTCTCTGCTGTTGCTCGGCTTGGATCTGCTCTTGCTCAAGATTTCTGTTAAACTCTTTCGGCGTGAAGAGATCCTGACGCGCTGGCGCTAGTCTTATGTCTCTGACAAACCCCTCGGTCGTGCGAGAGCTGCTCGCGAGAGATCATATTCGCTTGAAGAAGCGCTGGGGCCAGAATTTTCTCGTAGATGCCCATATCGTAGAGAAGATCATCTCTTCTGTTCGGCTCGGTTCTGAAAATACAGTGCTGGAGATCGGTGCAGGGATCGGCACGCTGACGCAGAAGCTGGCCGAACGCGCCGCCCGTGTGATCGCCGTCGAGATAGACACGCGCCTCATCCCACTGCTCCGTGAAAATCTCAAAACCTACTCTCATGCTGAGATTCTCTGTCAAGATTTCTTAGAATTTGATCTGAAGAGTCTTCCACCCCAGACGAAGGTCGTCGGCAATCTCCCGTACTATATCACGGCCCCGATTTTAGAGAAGCTGATCGCCGCGCACCAGCATCTGCACTCGGCCCTCGTGATGGTGCAGCTCGAGGTCGCAGAAAAGCTCTCGGCCCAATTGGGGACGCGCGCGGCCAGTGCGATCACCGTCTTCGCTCAATCTTTCGCCGATGTGCAGCATCTGATGAAAGTCTCAAAGAACTGTTTCTTTCCCAAGCCCGACGTAGATTCTGCGCTGGTGCGCCTAGAGTTTTTGCGCCGGCCCCGCTTTCAAGCTCCAGAAGAGATCTTCTTCCGTGTTGTGCGCGCCGCGTTCAACCTGCGGCGCAAGATGCTCAAACAGGCGCTCAGTCAGTCGCCCTTCTTAGCGCTGGAGCGCGAGTTGGTGCTGGAAGCTCTCGCAAGAGCCGAGATTGACCCGACCAGACGCGGCGAGACGCTCTCTTTAGAAGAATTCGACCGTCTGGCCCTGCAGATAGCAAGAGCCCAACAGTGAAGATCTCTTGACCCTCACCCCATCCCTCTCCCTGGAAGGGAGAGGGGGTAAGAATATTTGACCAATCTCAGTTTTTGCGCTGCTTTGGCTCATAGTCCTCGGTGTGCAACGCTCAGTAGAATAGCGCTATGCCCAGTACAGATGCGACCGGCGCTCTGCTCGTCGTCGGCGGCGGGATCGGGGGAATCCAGACGGCCCTCGATCTGGCTGACGCTGGCTTCTTTGTCTATCTTGTCGAATCCGGCCCGGCCATCGGCGGCAAGATGGCCCAATTAGATAAGACTTTCCCCACCAACGACTGCGCGATGTGCATGCTCTCGCCCAAGCTCGTCGAAGTCGGGCGCCATCCCAACGTGCAGATCATCACGCTGGCTTCTGTAGAGTCTCTCTCTGGCCATCCCGGAGCGTTCAAAGTCTCGCTCCGTCAGCAGCCCCGCTATATTGACATCCAGCGCTGCATCGCGTGTGGGCGCTGTATCGCCGCGTGCGTCTACCAAGAAGTCAAGTTCCCCAGCGAATTCAACGTCGGCTTGGGGAAGCGCAAGCCCGTCTATATCCCCTTCCCCCAAGCCGTGCCCTTAGCAGCCGTCATTGACCCCCAGACGTGCATCTTCTTTAAGTCTGGACGTTGCCCGCAGGGCTGTCTCAAGGCCTGCGAGCGCCAGGCGATTGACTTCACACAGCAAGAGAAGCTCTTAGAACTCGACGTCGGCGCAATTGTTTTAGCTCCGGGGTTTGAACCCTATGACGCCCGGCTTTCGGGGGAGTACGGCTTCGGACGTTGCGCCAATGTGCTCACTGGTTTGCAATTCGAGCGATTGCTCAGCGCCTCCGGCCCTACGATGGGAAAAGTTTTACGCCCTTCGGACGGCCAAGCTCCCAAGAGAATCGCCTTCATTCAGTGCGTCGGCTCGCGCGATCTGCGCCATCAGAGCTATTGTTCGGCTGTCTGTTGCATGTACGCAACCAAAGAAGCGATTGTGGCTAAAGAACACGATCACCAGATCGAACCGACTATTTTTTATATGGACCTGCGCGCCTATGGGAAAAACTTTGAGAATCTCATCAAGCGTGCCCAAGAAGAGCACGGCGTGCGCTATATTCGTTCGATGATCTCGCAGATCACCGAGAGCTCCAAGAGCAAGAATCTGCTCGTTCGCTCTTATGCTGGAGGGGCGAACGGCCGTTCGCCCCTCCAAGAAGAAGAGTTCGATCTCGTCGTGCTCGCGGTGGGGATGCGACCGCATCGTCAGGGGCAAGAGCTGGCGCGCCGCCTGGGGATCGAACTGGACGAGCACGGCTTTGCCAAGACGCTAGCTTCCAATCCGGTGGCCAGCACTCGAGAGGGCGTCTTTGTGACGGGGGCCTTCACCGGCCCCAAAGATATTCCCGAAACGGTCATTCAGGCGAGCGCCGCGGCCGCCGCAGCGGGAAAACTGCTCGCTTCGGTGCGCTCCACGCGCACGCAGACGAAGCGCTATCCCCAAGAGTCTGTGCCCGATAGCGCGCCTAGAGTCGGGGTCTTTGTCTGTCATTGCGGGAGCAACATCGCCGGCGTCGTGGACGTAAAAGCCGTCGCCGAGTACGCCGGATCGCTGCCCGGTGTCGTCCACTCCGAGAATGTGCTCTACACGTGCAGCCAAGACAACCTCAAGCACATGAAAGAGGTCATTCAAGAGAAGCAGCTCAATCGGGTCGTTGTGGCTTCCTGTACGCCGCGAAACTTAGAGGCGCTCTTTCAAGATACGATCCGCGAAGCGGGGTTAAATAGATTTCTCTTCGAGATGGTGAATATTCGGGAGCAGTGTTCTTGGGTGCATGGCGATCAGCCGGAGAGGGCGACAGAGAAAGCCAAAGCGTTGGTACGCATGGGGATAGCGAAAGCCCGCGAGCTGGAGCCGCTCACGCTGCAAACCGTACCCGTGAACCCTAACGCGTTGGTCATCGGCGGCGGGCTTTCCGGCATGACGGCAGCGCTGACGTTGGCCGAGAGCGGCTTCGAGACCTATCTGTGCGCAGAGGGCGAGTTGAGCGCAAAAGCGCGCGCGCACCCCAAGCTTCGTCTCTACACAGATGCGACGCTCAAAAAATGTGCCGGCTTTGCAGGGAATTTCTCGACGACGCTCTCCACTCCACAGGGGGAAGAGCATCTCGCGCACGGCGTCGTCATCGTAGCGCGAGAGGCCCAAGAGTTCAAGCCCCGCGCATATCTCTACGGCGAAGACGCGCGCGTGCTGACGCAAGGCGAGCTGGAGCAACGGCTGCGCCTAGGAAGAGTGAGCGCACGCACGATCGTGATGATCCAGTGCGTGGGACGCGATGAAGGGCGTCCGTATTGCTCGCGAATCTGTTGTGGTCAAGCCTTGGAGAACGCGCTCGCTCTGCTGGCAGAAGACCCCTCGCGCCAGATCTATGTGCTCTTCCGCGAGATGATGACTTATGGTTTGAGTGAGAAGCTCTATCGTCGAGCGCGCGAGCAGGGCGTCGTCTTCGTGCGCTATGACGAGCAAAACCCACCTACGGTGCAAAGAGAGAGCGAGGGGCTGAAAGCCACCGTTCGCGATGTGCAGTACGGACAAGAGCTCTTATTAGAGCCCGATCTTGTGGTGCTGAGCACGGGCGTGGCGCCCCAGCGCGAGGCCAACGAAGAGCTAGGGCAAAAACTCAAAGTGCCCCTAGATGCGCACGGTTTCTTCGTAGAAGCTCATATTAAACTGCGCCCGGTGGATTTCGCTTCGCATGGGATCTATCTCTGCGGATCGGCGCATGCCCCCGGCAGCACAGAGGAGTTGGTCGCCAAGGCTCAAGCGGCCGCAGGACGCGCCGCGATCCTCTTGTCGAAAACGCATCTAGAAGCGGGCGGCGTGGTTGCCATCGTCGAAGCCGAAAAGTGCACCGCTTGTCTTACGTGTCTGCGAGAGTGCCCCTACGGCGCGATCTTTATCAATTCAGAAGGCTTAGCTCAGATAGAAGCCGTGAAGTGTCAAGGCTGCGGCATCTGTGCGGCTGACTGCCCGGCCAAAGCGATCCAGTTGAGACAGTTTGAGGACCGACAAGAGTTAGCCATGCTCGAAGAGCTTTTAGATGTCGCGTTGCAGAGGGTGAACGCATGAACAACGGCTTTGAATCCAAGATCGTCGCGTTTTGCTGTCACTATTGCGCCTTCGCTGCGGCGGACCTAGCGGGCGTGCTGCGCCTCAAGTATCCGCCCGATCTTCGTATTATCAGACTGCCCTGCACGGGCAAGCTCGACACGCTCTTTCTCTTGAAAGCATTTGAGAAGGGCGCTGATGGCGTGTTGGTAGCCGGCTGTCTGGAGGGCAGCTGTCACTTTATCTCCGGGAATCTGCGGGCGAAGAAGCGTGTCTTGGCCGTGAAGAATTTGTTGGAGAGATTGGGCATTGAGAAAGAGCGCCTAGAGTTCTTTAATCTCAGCTCGGCACAAGGAGAGAGGTTCGCGCAGATCGCGCGGGAGATGACGGAGCGCATTGCCAAGTTGGGGCCATTGCGTAGTAGTGGGAGGTGCCCCTATGATCGTGGCTGATCAGAAGCCCATCGAAGAGATCTTGGAGATATTAGCGCCCTATAAGAGGGTGCTCTTTCTGGGCTGCCAATCATGTGTAGCTGTCTGCATGGCCGGAGGCGAGAAAGAGGTCGGGCTGCTCGCTGCAGCGGTGCGACTGGCACGGGCCAAGTCCGGCGCGCCGATAGAAATCGCTGAGGGAGCCGCCAAGCGCCAGTGCGACGACGAGTTCAACGAGCCCTTCGGGCCTGTTATTCAACAACAAGAAGCGGTGCTCTCTCTCGCTTGTGGTGTGGGCGTGAATAAGCTCGCTGAAAGATTCGCCATACCGATCTTGCCGGCGCTGAATACGAGGTTCTTCGGCAAAGTCGAGAGACAGGGCATCTGGAAGGAGGTCTGCGCCGGTTGCGGAGACTGTATTCTGCATCTGACCGGGGGCATCTGCCCCATCGCACGCTGCGCGAAGAATCTCTTAAACGGCCCCTGCGGCGGCGTGCGCGCCGACGGAACCTGCGAAGTCAAACGCGACTGGCCCTGCGCTTGGGTGCAGATCATCCAGAGATTAGAGGAGCTGGGGCAGCTCGAACGACTGCTTTCTACGAGGATGGCTGCAAAGGACTGGTCGTCGGATCGTCACGGCGGCCCGCGACGGCGTGTTCGCGAAGATATGTTGTTGGAGGCTTAATATTGCGATGGAAAGCAATCTCCAGCGCGCTCTCGAAGCGAAGAGATTCGCCATCACGGCCGAGTGCGGGCCGCCCAAGAGCGCCGACCGAAAAGTTATAGAAGAGAAAGCCCAGCTCTTAAAAGATTGGGTAGATTCCGTCAACGTCACCGATAACCAGACGGCCGTGACGCGCATGAGCAGCCTAGCTGCCTGCACGATTCTAAAGTCTCTGAATCTCGATCCGGTCTTTCAGCTGACCTGTCGGGATCGCAACAGAATCGCGCTCCAGAGCGATATTCTGGGGGCACACGCCCTAGGCATCAGAAATATCTTATGCTTGACGGGCGATCATCATTCGGCGGGCAATCACCCGCAAGCGAAGGGCGTCTTCGATCTAGATTCCGTGCACTTAATAGAGACGGTGAGAAAGATGCGCGATGAAGGGCTCTTTCTCTCTGGAGACAAGTTAGAAGGCGAGCGCCCGATGGTCTTCATCGGTGCTGTGGAAAACCCCTTTGCGCTGCCCTATGAGTTTCGCGCGCTGCGCTTGAAGAAGAAAATCGAAGCGGGGGCGCAGTTCATTCAAACTCAGATTGTCTATAATATCGCGCGTTTTAGGGAATTTATGGCGCGCGCGGGCGATCTCGGTCTCTTAGACAGAGTCTATATCTTAGCCGGGGTAAGCCCGATCAAGACGCCCGGAGCAGCTAAGTATATGCGCGACAACGTTCCGGGGATGGACGTCCCCAACGAGATCGTGGCGCGCATGGAATCTGCAGGGAAGGGGCTGGAAGACAAAAAAGCGCGGGCTCAAGCCTGGCGGCAAGAGGGTATCCGAATCTGCGTCGAGATCGTTCAACAGCTGCGAGAGATCCAGGGCGTCGCGGGCGTGCATATCATGGCGATCGAATGGGAAGAAGCTGTGCCGGAGATTGTAACTCAAGCGGGACTGAAAGCGCCGTAAAAAGACTACGCTGCCCGAGGGCAAGCGGGCAGCGCAGCACTCTTCCTCTGAGCAGCAGGGTCTCAGAGGAACCCCGTCATCTCCCCGCCCTCACTCCGAGGTCTTCTCCCCCATTCCCCTCTCGCTTTCCCCTCTTCCGAAGATTTCGGCGAGGCTGCTTCCACAGGAGACGACAGGCCCGAAGAGATCGGCCTCTACAGAATTGCTCTGTGCTGGCCACTGGGGGAAAATCCCGCCGAGGCTGCGGGCAAAACCCTGGTGACCAAACGCTGCTGGACTCAGCAGTTGGGCCATCCCTTCGGGTACAAGGAGGTTGTGTTGGGGCATATATACTGTCACTCTCTTCCCACTCTCTACTATAAGTGTTAGCGGTGTTTAACATTATAAATAACTTTTTTATCTTTGTCAAGTGGGGATATTTGGGGCATGACGCCGATCATAAAAAATGCTGAAATAGGGCTTTCTCATGATTTTTCGTTCTCTCTAAAGCTTCTCCAGCTAGTTTTGAACAAAATCGCAAACTCACCAGAGAAAATTGCGCTGACACCAACGGTAAGAGCCTGCAAATGAAACACAGATCACCGACGTCCGCTATATCTTGGGTGTATAAGAAATTCTAAGGTCTGAAAGGAGTGGCCATGACCAAGTGGATCTACGTGCAGATGCGCAACAGTCTGGGGTTCGCCGTGATCTCCGTGCCGATGGACCTCACCGTCTCGCAGTTGAAGCTCCTGCTGGGAGCCGATCCGCGCAGTTTTGTCACCGTCCACTCCGCGTTCCAGCCCCTGGCAGAGAACGAGCCGGTCTATCAACGGGTCTCCAACTACGACACGGTCTATATAGACCCCTACCGGCGTCCTCACGAAATTCACTGACCCCCTCTCCCTCAACAAGCGGGAGCCGGTCGCCAATATCCCCGCGCTGGCTCCCGCTTGCCCGCTTTTTAAACTTTTGTAATATATTCTGTTTTATTTTTTATTCTCACTTGACAAGTTGAAAAAAGTTCTTTATAATATTAACACCCTAAGAACCAAGGGTAACGAAGGGAGAAAGGCAACTCACGTACAAGCAAACGTTCCTGACAAGGGCAAACCCGCCGAGAGGCGGGGGCGCAAAGCCACAGACCCGACCGGGAAGACCGAGGGTGGCTGGGTTGCCGGGAAGAGATGAAAAGACCGATCACCGTCGCGGCGCTCGCAGGCGCTTGCTTGCTGCTGCTGACCCTCCCCAGTCTTTCGCAGAGCTCCGCCACAGCTACAGTGGCGTTTCAGCTTACGGGTTATCAAAGCCTCTCTGTTTGGGGAGAACGCACGGACGCGAGAGATATCATCTCGCTCTATCGAATTCCTCAGCCCTCTCCCCAGGAGCGTGCCGCGGGCTGGGTTGAGCGCCCCAGAGCACTTCAGTTACTGGCCCGCAGCAATCTGCCTTGGGTCCTGCGCGTCCGCGCCCTGGAACCCACAATGGGCACAAGCGACGACGGTCAATATAGAAAACCTGTCAGCGATCTCTACGTTCGCGCCGCCAGAAATTATATTCCCGTCTCCGTCAGCGATCAGGCCATTACCGAGGGGCCGTTGGGAGAGTTTCTCATCCCCATTGATTACCGCGTGCGCGTGGGCCCGGAGCACCGCGACGGCAGCTATCAAGTAACGCTGATTTATACGATTTCCACTCGTTAGCAGCCTACCAGAGCTAGCTTCAACACCGAGCGCTTGCATCGGACTGCGAGCAGATGCTATACTTCTAGCCCAGATGATGAGCGCTTTGCCGTTAGTGCGAGAAGGGCTGCAACTGCGCCCCGCGACCCGTGATGATCTGGCGGCCATCTGGGAGATCGAGCGGGCTTCTTTCTCCACGCCGTGGCCCCCAGAGTATTTGGAACAACAGCTCGGAGAGGGCTTCGTCGTCCTCGAACGCGCAGGACGCCTCGTCGGCTATGCCGTTATCGGCGCGAAGCTCCCGACGTTCTTCGCGCGCTTAGAACAACGGACAAGGGCGCTCTTGAGCGGCGGCCTTCAGCCGGAACCGCCCCTGGTAGCTCATATCTTAAATATTGCAGTAGCACCTGCGCTCCGACGCCAAGGGTTGGGGAGATATCTGGTGCAGTACGCCCTGAACTACGCGCGCCGTCTGGGGGCTGCGCGCATCGAACTCGAAGTCCGCACCGATAATAGCACGGCCATCGCGCTCTACCAAAGATTCGGCTTTCACATTCAAGAGATCGTTCCCAAGTACTACAGCGATGGCGCGGATGCTTATCTGATGGTCAAGGCTCTAGCGCCTGCTGAAGGGTCTCCCAATCTGCGGGGGTATCGAGATCGAGCTGGGTGATCTCTTCTTCAGCAGAAAGCTGAAGCTTGGTCGCTTCGTCCCAGTGGGCTTGAAGAATAGCTCGTCCGCTCTCATCGCCTTTCAATGTGAAGAATTCCGCGAAGAGCGCGCGCGGCAGCGCTACCGGACGACCAATCTCGCCGCGATAGCGGGGAAAACAGAGCTTTTGCGTCATTTGAAACTCTTTCGCCACACGCGCGATCAGCGCGCTCGTCATCAACGGCATATCTCCCAATAGAACTAACGCTCCCGGAGCTTCTGCAGGGAGCTGGCGCAGCGCGAGCTGCAGCGATGAGGCGCGCCCGCGCGCCCAATCGAGATTCGAGAGCACTCTGAGCTTTGGAGACTCTCGTAGTTTGCCCAGCGCTGCGCTTAGCTTATCAGCGTCTGCTCCTAAGACAAGATAGACGGTCTTGAGTGGGGCCTCCAGCGCGGCGCGCAGCGCGTGATAGATCACTGCGTGGCCGCGAAGTTCTCGTAGCAGCTTCTGGCCGCCGAAGCGTTGTCCCGCGCCGGCAGCCAGTAAAATCCCGGGAACCGTTGCTAACCTCCTGCTAGCGCTTATTGATCAAGAGCACGTCTTGCCCCTCACGGGCGATATAAATATCGGGCTTCTTGTCGCCGTTGAGATCTTTGAAGAGTATGGCGTTCCCGCCTTGATTGCCGCCTTCTACAGAAAGCTCGATCGCTGTAAAAAAGCCGCGCCCGTCGTTGATGAGCAAGAGATTGGGCTGCTGGACGACGACCGAAGATTGCTGCGGACGAACGATAACAAGATCCAAATCGCCGTCGCCGTCATAATCGGCGAAATCGAAGTCGCGACAGCCAAAAACAGCAAAGGGGAGCTGCTCTGCCGTGCGGTCACTGAAAAAGCCTCGCCCGTTATTGATCCAGAGAACGGCCCGCCCGGGATCGTTACACGCGAAGAGATCGAGATCGCCATCCCCATCAACGTCGAGATATTTGATCGCCAGCGTGTTGGTGCCCTGCTCAAACGAGGCGCGATAGGCCGTCTCATCGGTGAAGAAACCGCGATTGTTAATTAAGATGCGATTGACTTGGTTGAGGCCGCCCTGAACGGGGTCGCCCGTGCCCCAAACAACATCGGCGTCTTTATCGCCGTCGGCGTCGGCGCAGTCAAGAGCAGCGACGCTGAACGACGTGGGCGGCAGACGACTGCCGCTCTCTTCGACGAAGACCCCGCGCCCCTGATTGACCCACAGGCGCGCCGGGTCGCCCTGCACTGTTCCTATCATGAGATCTAAGTCCCCGTCGCCGTCTATGTCGCAGAGCTTCGCGGCAAACGAACGATTGATCACTACTGTACCCTGAAAGCGCGTCGCCGTCTCGTCCTGATAGAGCCCGGCCCCCGTATTAATTAAGATGCGATCGGGAGCGCCGCCTGTAGGCGAGCCCATAGCTAATACGATATCAAGATCGCCGTCGTTATCGAGATCGCCCAGGTCGGCCCCAAAAGCGATCTCGCTGGGGATCGCCGGAAGTCTGCGGCCGGCGTCGTCTTTGAATCGCCCCTGCCCATCGTTGATGAGCACTTTGATCAGCGGGGAGTCCCCCGGACGGTTGCCGACAATAAGATCGAGATCGCCGTCTTTATCTATATCTGCCGCGCGCACCCAATGGCTGCGATCTCTCTCAGATTCAAGGCGCAAGCGCGTCTCGTCCGAGAAATCTAGAGTGACCGGCGGACGCGGCTGGGCTATCGCCAGTCCCATCCCCAAGAGAACGCCAACCCCCAACAGCAACAAACGCACCAGAGAACGCATAATGCTCGTGCCTCCTCTTTTTTGTCTAGCGTAGTCTGTTTCGCTTTTATAGATTTTACTCCCCATTGTGTGGAAATTCTGTGCCAACTCTGTGGCAGCAAGGTGGAGAAAATTCTGTATAATGCTCTTTATCTATGCTGCGGGTTCACGTGGGCTCTCAGAACAGAGTGAAAGCCCAAGCGGTGCAGAATATTTTTGCTCGAGCCTTGGGGCCAACAGAAGTCAGATTGATCGCCGTCGAGTCTGGAGTTTCGGCGCAGCCCTTTAACGAAGAGACCGTGCGCGGGGCGTGCGTGCGCGCACGTAAAGCTCTTCTGGACGCCGATTTCGGCGTAGGCATCGAAGCGGGGCTGATCTGGAACTCCGAACTGAAGCTCTATTTTGATGTGCAGTTTTGCGCGATGTTCAGCCAAGACGGGCAGCTCACCGTGGGGCACGGATCGGGCTTTGTCTATCCGACGCAGGTCATTGAGCGCGTCCAACAAGGACGAACAATAGGCGCAGTGATGAGCGAGATCGCTCAGATCGAGAGATTGGGCTACAGAGAGGGCGCGATCGGCTTTCTCTCTAAGAATCTCTTAACGAGAGAAAAACTCACAGAACAAGCGGTCCTGATGGCGTTGCTCCCTCGCTTGAGACCTGAGTTATATGCGGCTTGAATTCTGGCTCTTGCTGCTCTTTCTGGCGTTGGGAGCATGGCTTCCCCTGACGCGATCTGTTTCTGTAACAGAACCTCCCGCTCTGGCCACGGAGCCGACGCTGCCCGCCGCTCCGACAGAACCGACGCTCTCTTTTCGCATACAGAGTGCCGTCTATCTCTTTATTATCGTAGTGGACGGCCTGCGCCCCGATGCGCTCCAGCGTGCTCAGACCCCAAATATTGACAGACTGTGGCAGTCGGGGCTCTACAGTTGGCAGGCCCAGACGGTCTCCCCCAGCTTGACGCTGCCGGCGGTCGCGTCGCTCTTTACGGGGTTACGTCCGGAGCGCCATCGCGTCCTGTGGAACTCTTGGATGCCCGAGCGCGGGCAGATCGCCGTGCCCACCGTCTTCGATCTGGCTCACGAAGCACAGATCTCAACAGCTGCTTTTGTCGGCAAGCGCAAGCTTCAGCATCTCTTTCAGCCGCAGATCCCGCTTCAGATCATCAGAGGCGAGGCCGGGCACGTCTTAGATAGCGCTCTGGAGTATATCTCTCAGCATCGTCCGAGGTTAGTCTTTCTGCATCTTTCGGACGTGGACGACGCGGGTCATCGTCACGGCTGGATGACGCTGCAACAGCTCCGAGCGGTCGAGCGCGTCGACCAAGCCGTGGGCCGCCTGATGCAAAAGCTAAGTGAGCTGGAGATGCTCAAAGGCTCTGTGATTATCTTGACGTCCGATCATGGGGGGCACGGGCGGATTCACGGCACCGATGACCCCAGAGATATGACGATCCCATGGATCTTATGGACTCCAGAAATAGAGACGGGCCAAGAGATCGCGCGGACGATCTACATTTACGATACGGCGGCGACGGCGCTTGCGGCGCTGGGGCTGACGATTCCCGAGGAGTGGGAAGGGCTTCCACTTCTGGAGGCTTTTCCTGAAGCTACTCTGCAGTCGGAACGGCCTTGACTTCCCCGCCCCGGTTGTGTCATACATTTTTTCATTGAACAAAATAAGCGATGCCTAGGCTGACTGAGCCACGTTTTGACCCATATTGCCCGTGATGCACCGAGTGCCTCCGTTAGCCTGTGGCAAGAATTGTGATAAAATAATAACGAACGGCGACAGAACGCAGCAAGGAGATCAAATGCCGCAGAGGTTCACCTTGGAGTACTGGACAGACGACGACTGGTATGTAGGCCGATTGCGCGAGGTGCCTAGCGTCTTTAGCCAAGGAGAGACGCTGGCTGATCTGGAGGAGAACATCCGGGACGCCTATCGGCTCATGCTCGAAGAGCAGCTTCCACAGCGCCGCGATGTTCGCTCGAAACCGATCACGGTAGATGTGTGAAGCGCCGCGAGCTCATTCGAGAACTGCTAGAGAGCTTGTGCGAGCTAATCCGTAAACAGCTGGGCTTGTGAGAGTACACTTGCTAATTCGGATGGGGCAAGGAAATTGTGAACCTCACAGGCTGATCCCTGCCCTCAAAACCGCCCTCCACTTGACTTCCCCGCCCCGGTTGTGCTTTTGCAGCTAGGAGATCGTTGGAGTAAAATTCAGTTATGAAGACTCAGAAGCGTCGGAAGGCCGTAAAAGACTATTTGAAGCACCTCGAGTCCAGTGATCTTCTTCAAGCAGTGCACAGAGCGCGACACAAGGCCACGGAGCGCCTCTACGATCAGGGGGTGACAGCGCTCGCCCTGTTGCTCTCTGAAACATTGACCGAGGCCCTAGAACAGCCGGATCGGCTCTCCCAAAGACTCATCAGGCCTTCGCGATGAGCCGGGTTTATCTGGAGACGACAGCGATAGCCGTCTGGCTCTTTGGCGCATTGCGTGAGCCTGCACGCTATCGGGCAACGGCGGAGCTGTTCCGCCTGATAAATAAAGGCAGATTGCAAGGAGTCGTTTCGTTCTACACCTTGCAAGAGATCTACGCGTTCTGTGAGGATAATTTTCCCGCTACTGAGGCTCAAACCGTGGCGAAGCTGGCCCTCTTTGAGCTTCTGGGGACAGAGATCGAGTTAGTTCCTCTCTTGGATCGGAGGGTGCGTCTGCTTGAAGGAAGGCGTTTCGTACTGCCAGACCCTACAGATCAACCTCACGCCATAGCCGCATGGATTCACGGATGCGAAGCTATCATCACTTACGATGAGCATTTTCAAGCGGTGAAGGATCTCATCGCGGTCATGACCCCAGAGGAGCTACTCCGACAGCTGTGAAACCCACTTGCTTCCCCCGTCCCGGTTGTGGGAGGGGTGAGCAACGGGGCGATCTTGCGAATAGCAGTGTAGGCGAGCGGGGGATCGGGGCAGGTCCACACGCTCAGTTGGTCTGGGAACGCGCAAGCGCCCATAGTGCTGGGAGGGGATACGAACGTAGAGATCACGGGGTTCAATACCGGCAACGGACAGGTGAAAGTGCAGTAGAAATTTGAAACTCCATGACTCTCTGCTATAATTACCGTGCGCAACGCGCACGGTCTTTGACAGATGGGGGTGACACGGTTTCGACGGGGATGCAGCAGGGAGGCGGCAGGCGGAGTTTCGGCCAACTCCTCAAAACGGTCGAAGGCATATAAATGCCAACAATTTTGCGTTCGCTACGGCCTCTCTGAACTAAAGAGAAGCCTCTCTTACGGTAGTTCGGCCCGTCGGCTAGCGTAAGAGACTGACTAGGCGGGCTGACCGCGCGCTCGGCTCCGGGGCGCGCGGGAATCTCTCAAATGGAGCTCGGACCGCTTCATCTTGTTCAGTGAGAGTGAGCGGTCTTAAACTAAAACACTGAACTAAGCCTGTAGAAGCCAAACGAAAACATCTCCGGACGTGGGTTCGAGTCCCACCACCTCCACCACGGTAGGGGCAGCAGGGCGAACAGATAGGTTCGCCCCTACACCAAAGTATGCGTCGACTCACACGGCTCTATATCGCGCTCTTCTCGCTGAGCTTGGGGATCGCACTAACGATGACCTTCCCCCAAGCCCAGACGTCATTGGTGATCGGCTATGCCGAGATGGCTACTACGATCAACCCCATCAGTAGAGATTTTCTCATCCGAGTGCTCGGACAAGCACGCCGCGACGGCGCGTCGTTCTTTCTCCTGCGCTTGGACACCACCGGTGGCCTCTTAGAATCAACCAAAGATATGGTCGAAGCGATTCTGAACTCCCCCATCCCCATCGTCATCTGGGTCGGCCCTGCCGGCGCGCGCGCCGCCTCCGCTGGCGCTTTTGTCGCCATGGCCGCGGACGTCGCCGTCATGGCCGAGGGCACCAATATCGGCTCTGCGACCCCGGTCTCGCTGGTCCCAAGCGAAGGCCAGCAGCCCGACAAAGACGATCCCGCCCGCAGGAAGATCTTGGAGTTCGTCGCCTCAGAAGCCCGCAAGATCGCCGAGAAGCGCGGACGCTCCAAGGAGTGGGCCGAGAAATTTGTCTTTGAAGGCAAATCGCTCACCGCGCAAGAGGCCTTACAGAACGACGTCATTGACTTGGTCGCCAATGATCGTGACAGACTGCTCGCACGGCTTGAGGGCTACGAACTACAACGCGAAAATCAGACGATCAAATTACAGACATCGGGAGCTTCTCTGAAGATCTACGAAAGAAATCTCAAAGAACAATTAATGGGCTATCTCGCCGATCCCAATATTGTCTATTTGTTATTAACTATCGGGATCTACGCGCTGATTGCAGAATTTTTCACCCCCGGCTTTGGCGTAGGCATTGGGGGCGCGATCTGTTTGCTCTTGGCGCTCTTGGGCCTGCAAGTTCTGCCGTTTAATATCGTCGGCTTGGCGCTGATTGGGCTGGGCGTGATCCTGATGGTCATTGATCTCTTTGCCGCGACGCATATGGCGCTCACGATCGGCGGCATCGTCTCTCTGCTGATCGGCTCGTTCATGCTCTTCGATATAGAAGGTTTTGCCGCTCCGGCGTTCGCGATCAATCCCATCACGATTTTTGTCACCGTAGGGACGGTCACGGCGCTCTTTGTCTTCATGACCACCAAGGGACTCTTAATTCAGCGCAAGCAAGTCACTACAGGAAGAGAGGGTCTGGTGGGGACGCAGGGGACGGCGCGCGACGAGCTCAACCCTGCGGGGATGGTCTTCGTCAAGGGAGAGTACTGGAGAGCGATCGCCAAAGATCCCCCTATCAAATCTGGGGAAGCGATCGTGGTCGAAAAGATCGAAGAGAGTAAACTCATAGTGCGACGAAGACCCTCACCCTGAGAGGGAGAGGGTGGAAGGGTCACATCCAAATAGCCAGAAGGAGGGTTATGCAGAGATCTTGGGTTCTCTATCTGCTCTGGGCGCTCACGCTGGCCGTGATCGCGTGGGCGATTTGGTATATCGCGCGCAGTCCGGGGACAGCGCCGCCCGCAACGCCGACGTATTCTCCTAGGCCCACAGGCCCACTCAACCCCGAAGACTACCCCAAGCTCGAAGAGCGCATTTTAAGTCTGATCGCCGCGCCCGATCCGGCCATCTTCGCCAAAGAGCAGGGCTTGGAGAAGGACTTCCAAGAGGGAAAACTCGTGGTCGTCATCGAAGCGCAGAACACAGAATCTCTCGAAGAGCTGCGCTGGGCCGTCGAAGCTCTGGATGGCAAATTAGAATCTGAGTTTGAACTTAGCTTGCAAGTGCGCCTCCCCTTGGCGATGGTGCTCAAGCTCGCGCGACACCCGCATATTCAGTTTATTCGTCTCCCGGTGCGACCGGAGCCCGGCTAAACTTTTTCGTAAGGCCGGTCACAGTGTAGACCCAAACTTTGCGTTATAATAACACAGATTTTTATCTTAGGAGGGCGTTGTTATGAGAAAGCTGTTGATGGCGGGATTATTGATAACTCTGGCCTTGGCGGGCTGGAGTGCTTCCCCCGAAGCGCAGAACGCCCAAGCTCTGAAGATCCAAGAGATAGTTCTCAGCGCTCTGACAGCGTTTGAATCTCAGCATGAACTGCCCGAGCTGCCCGCAAACCGTCCGCAAGATCTGCGCAGTGGGCGGATTCGCCTCGTCTTCGAGGTGCAATCTTCAGAAGCCCTGAAAAAACTGAACGAGCGCATCGTTGCACTGGGCGGCACCGTCGAGTCCGTCTACGAGCATCTTGCCCAAGCAACGGTGCCCATGAGAGCCGTCCGATCGCTCGCCGCGCTCTCAGCCGTTGCGTGGGTGCGGACTCCCCTCACGCCCGTCTTCGAGCAGGGAAGCACCGTGAGCGAGGGCGTGCGTCTGATGGGCATTGACGCCTGGCACAGCGAAAATCTCAAGGGCCAAGGAGTCAAGATCGCTATTATCGATGGAGGTTTTCAGGGTTATAGAGCCAGATTGGGAGGCGAGCTGCCCCCGGCTGAACGCGTCATCGTGCGCTCTTTTAATTCTGAAGAAGATATCGAAGCCGACGAGAGACACGGCACCGCTGTCGCGGAGGTCGTCTATGATGTCGCCCCGGAAGCGACGCTCTACTTAGTGAACTTCGACACCGATGTCGCCCTCGGACGCGCCGTAGATTTTCTCATCTCCGAGGGTGTTCAAGTGATCAATACGTCGTTTAATTTCTTTACGGGCTGTCCCTGGGAGGGCACGGGAATTATCGAGCCCATCGTACGGAAAGCCCGCGCCGCCGGGATCTTCTGGGCCGTATCGGTGGGCAATCACGGCACTGAGCACTGGGAGGGAGCTTTCACAGACCCCGATAACAACGGCTTTCATAATTTCGCCGACAAAGACGAGACGCTCTCGTTCGACGCCGACCCCGACGAGCCCGGTCTCATCCGTGCCACGCTCTCTTGGGAAGATAAGTGCACAGGAGCTCTGGACAATTACGAGTTCTTGCTCTTTGATAATACGGATCGTCAGCGAGCGCGCGGCAGCCAACTTCGTTCTGGGTATCCCCTGCGTCTGCTCTTCTTCAACGTGCGCGAGGCCGGGACGTATCACCTAAAAGTGCGCCGCGTCCGGGGGACTCGTCCGGCCAAGCTCGATATTTCTATTATTGATATCGAACCGGAGTATATGGTCTTTGAGGGAAGCGTCTCGATCTTCGAGCCGGCGCTCTCGCCCAACGCTTACAGCATCGGCGCGACCGATCATCGCAACGATTCACCCAGACGCTACAGCTCGCGCGGGCCGACCCAAGACGGCCGCATAAAACCCGATTTCGCTGCCCCCGATGGCGTGCGCAACACGACCTTCAGACCCTTCTTTGGGACTTCTGCCTCCAGCCCGCACGCCGCAGGCGCGGCGGCGTTAGTCAAGAGCGTCGTTCCCGCTTGGAGGCCGGAAGCGATCGCGAACTTCTTAGCTTCTCGTGCGGTGGACTTGAGCAGTCCGGGACCCGATAACACCGTGGGCTGGGGGCGGATCGCGCTGGGCGCAGCTCCCAAAGCCGACGAGCCTGCGCTGCTCGTCCAACCTGCCCTCGTGCGCTTCGAGGGCCGTAGGGGCGAGGTGACCTCGCCCCTACAAGAGATCGAGATCACCAACGCGCGCCGCGGCGAACTGACTTGGACCGCCGAGGCGAACGTCCCGTGGCTCAAGCTGAGCGCATCGTCGGGCACGGCTCCGGCGAAGCTGGCGCTTCAGCCCGATCTCTCCCAACTGAAAGAAGGGCGCTACGAAGCCCAAGTGAAAATCTCTTCAGAGAAAGCGCTGGGCAGCCCCATGACCGTCAGAGTCTTGCTTACGGTCACGGCCGCTCCCGTGATCGCTACGGATCTCAGTCGCGTCGAGCTGCGGGCGCGCGTGGGCGGCCCGGCCCCCGACGCTGTGAGATTTCAGATCAGAAACACTGGGGGAAGCACGCTCAACTGGGCAGCGACGCCCACTGTCCCCTGGATCACGCTCAATCCCACGCGGGGCACGGCCCCCACGACCGTCACGATGACGGTAGATATGAGCAAACTCCAAGTGGGCACCAACGAAGGATCTGTTGAGATCACAGCCCCGGATGCGGCTAACAGCCCTTTCAGGCTCCCCGTAGTCGTCCAATTAGAAGGCGCCGCTGCAGCGATCGGTCTCTTTCCGGCGCAGCTGCGCTTTGTCGCCCCATCCAAGGGGCCCAATCCCGCGCCGCAGCTTATAGAGATCGCCAACATCGGCAGCGGTGAGCTGCGCTGGACGGCCCAAGCACAGACGGCTTCGCTCAAGCTCTCGGCCACCAGCGGGATCGCACCGGCTCTGATTCAAGCGAGCCTAGAGCCCGCTCAGCTTGCGCCGGGCACCTATGAGAGCGCTGTTATTATCACCGCTGAGAACGCGCGCAACAGCCCATTCACCCTCCCCGTGCAGATTCAGATCACCCAAGAAGTTCCAGCGGGAGAGCTGATCACGCTGCTCTTCAGCAAGCTCGAATTTGTGAGCCCCACAGCGTGGGCGCGCAGCGAGCGCGGCACGCCGAGCGACGGCTGTCTGGTCTATACCAACAGAGACTCCCAGCCCCAGAAAATTAGAGTGACGCTGCCCAACGGAGATCTCTTAGAATTCGACGTGCCCGCGGGCAACTCTGTGATCGCCTGTGGGAATATTCTCTATATTGACCTGAGGAGAAGATAGAAATTTGTAGGGGCGAAGCATTTGGGCAGTCGCAAAATGCTTCGCCCCTACTCTATAATCTATGCACGAACTGTATCCCAACTGTTACACAACAACGCTAGAGAACAGCTTGAAGCTTCTGGTTGAGCCACGCCCGGATCGGCCTCTTTCTTTAGGCATCTGGACGAGACTGGGCAGTCGCGACGAGCCCCAAGAGTTCGCCGGGATCGCTCACTTCGCTGAACATATGTTCTTCAAGGGGACTACTCACAGAACAGCCTTCCAGATCTCCGAAGAGGTGGACGCGCTGGGCGGCTACATCAACGCGATGACGCATAAAGAGTACACGCTCTTTTATATTGACGTGCTCCCCAAACACCTAGAAGCGGCACTCGATATCTTGGCCGACCTAGTGAAGCACCCGCGTTTCGACGAAAGCGCTGTGAAGAAAGAACACGGGGTTGTCCTCGAAGAGATCCGCATGAGCGAAGACAACCCGCAAGAGAAAGTCTTCGATCTCTTCATGGAGCGCATCTGGGATGACGACCACCCACTGGCGCGACCGATTTTAGGGCGACCCGAAACCGTCGTGACGATCCATCGCCAAAGCCTATTAGATTTTCATCGGGCTTATCACCCCGCACACTTTGTGATTACAGCCACAGGCGAGATCGCGCCTGAAAGAGTCTTAGAAGCGGTGAAGCGGCACTTTGGCGAGCTGGCTCCCGGCCCCACGCTCGCCCAACGCCACTCTCCTCAACCGCATCCGCACTTCTATCTCGAAGACCGCGACGTGCAGCAAGCCAACTTAGTGCTGGGGATACCCAGTCTGGGCCGCCAAGATGAACGTCGTTTTGCTCTTGAAGTGCTGAATACGATCTTGGGTGGGGGGATGAGCTCCCGATTATTTAAAAGAATTCGTGAAGAATTGGGATTGGCTTATGCCGTCTTCAGCAGCGCGACACTCTTTACCGACAGTGGACTTTTTATTATCTACGTGGGCACCGAGCCCAAGAACGCGCGCCAGACCGTGGAGATCAGCGTCTCCGAGCTAGAAAGCTTGGCGCAGAAGCCTGTTTCTGAAGAAGAGCTGCGTTTGGCCAAAGAGAAGCTCAAGGGCAATATTCTCTTGAGCTTGGAGAGCAGCCACGCGCGCATGATCCGCTTGGGGATTGGGGAACTCTATGACATTCACGGGCCGATAGAGCACTTGGTACAGAAGATCGAATCTGTGATGGCAGAAGATCTGCAAGCGCTGGCGCGGGAGCTCTTTCAGAGAGAGCTGAGCTTGAGCGTCGTCGGGCCGCAGGAGAAGCTGCGCGATCTGGAAGAGCTTATTACTATCAAAACGACTTAAAAACGAACGTAGGGGCGAACGACTGTCCGCCCCTACGTAAAATTTACACCAGTCTCTTCTACTCTACGGCTCGTCCCCTCTGAGCTGCGGGCACCTTCCGTCTAAAATATAGAGATTCAGCTCATTGGACTTCGTTGCATTGACCGTCCAGAGCTGGCGCTCTATCTTGAAGACCGGCTCGGGATTCCCCGGCACCCGCTCCGAGACCGTCAACGGGATGAAGTGCGACACGGCACTCAATTTCTCCGAAACTGTGTACTTGTTCAGCTCATGGAAGAGATCTTGACCGACGGGCACCGTGGGATTGGGGCTGGCGATGAACTTCGCTATGGCTACAGCAATCGTGCTCCGGGCTCCACCACTGGTCACAGCATAAGCACAGAAACGCACGGGATCGAGAGCGACGGCCTGCGCCGTCTCTCCCAAGGGCACCACGGAGTCTACTGAATGAGGCGCGGTGATCCACACCCGGCTCAGGGTGTTGTCCCCGCTGTTGATGAAGTACGCGAACATATCGCCCAACCACGAACCGACGGCCGTCGGCACAACGGTTGCTATTGCCGTAGGCTGCGGGCCGGTCGCTGCTGTCAATATGACCGCATAGCGATTGAGATTGTTCGGATCGTCGTTGATGTCAATGATGCTGATGCTGTTGCTCCCCGTGTTGGTGACAAAAGCTCTATTGTGTGCACCGTTGCTGTAGAGCGCAATCCCCGTGGGGCTACTGCCTACTTTGATCGTCGCTTTGAGCTGATGGAGCTGCGTATCAATGACCGAGACGGTCCCGTCGCCTTGATTGACGATATAGAGATCGGCGTTATGGGCGGCGCGGGCCAGCGCTACGGGATTTCTGCCTGCGGCGATCTCGGCGCGCACCTGTCCGCCCGCTAGCGCGGCGACATAGACTTTGCTAGCGCTCTTGTCGGAAATATAGACCGTGCTGCAATCGCGGCTGAGCGCGAGAGCGCTGGGATCGGCAACAGCTACTCTCACAGCACTCCCCGCGAGCTTCTTACTGACGGTGTCAATGCGTTGCAAGAGCGTCGCGCCCTCGGATTTGCTCGCCGCGACGAGCGTGCTCCCGTTAGCACAAGATGCCAGTGCTACGATCTCCCCTGTCAGACCCAACTGAGCGCCCGCGCTCAGCGCGCCTGACGGCTGCTGTGCGTAGGAGAAGATGCCACCGAGAGAGAGCACAAAGACTAAGACCGAAAGAAAGCGAACTCTGTTCAACATACTCTGACCATCCTCCTTGGCTTTTGATAGCTTCACGATAGCGCCGAAGACGTGGCAGGTCTGTACCGAGAGGGTGAAAATTGGGTGAAACTTGATCAAGATCAGTTTTTCTCATGACGACCCTCATTGACCCATACGCTCTTTATCAGAGATACTGTCAATCAATTATTTCAGTCGAAAATTATGAGGAGGGCGAGCATGAGGATTCCCCGCCGACGTTTTTTGAAGACTACGGCTGCTGTTGCCGGGACAGCGCTGGCAACGGACGCGCTGGGCCTCCAAGGGCTGCGCTTCGTCCCGGAGATCAAAAATCCTCTAGAGTTCTATCCCAGCCGCGATTGGGAAAAAATCTATAGAGATCAGTTTCGTTATGACAGCTCGTTCTCTTTTCTCTGCGCGCCCAACGATACTCATAACTGTCTATTAAAAGCTTATGTGCGCAACGGAATTGTAGTGCGCATCGGGCCGACCTACGGCTACGGCGAGGCCCGCGATCTCTACGGCAATCAAAGCTCCGCCCGCTGGGAGCCGCGTTGTTGTCAAAAGGGCCTAGCTCTTGGACGGCGCTTTTACGGGGATCGGCGCGTCAAGGGCGCTTGGGTGCGCAAAGGCTTCGCAGACTGGATCAATGCCGGCTTCCCACGCGATACCAAGACGGGCGCTCCCGCAAAAGAATATCTTAATCGCGGTCAAGACGCTTGGTTGAAACTGCCCTTTGAAGAGGCTTATGAGTTGGTCGCGAAAGCGATGCTTAATATTTCGCAGACGTATTCCGGCGCGGAAGGCGCGGCGCGCCTCAAAGCGCAACATTATGACCCCGCCATGATCGAAGCTGCTCAAGAGGCCGGAACACAAACATTGAAATTCCGAGGCGGGATGCCCTTTCTGGGAGCGACGCGCATCTATGGTCTCTATCGTATGGCTAATGCCATGGCGCTGCTCGACGCTTATCACAGAAAAGTCGGCCCGGATAAAGCGCTGGGAGGACGAGCTTGGGATAACTACAGTTGGCACACCGATCTGCCCCCCGGACACCCGATGGTCACCGGCCAACAGACGGTAGATTTTGACCTCTTCACCGCTGAAAACGCCCAACTAATCACGATCTGGGGCATGAACTGGATCTCGACGAAGATGCCCGACGGCCACTGGCTCACCGAAGCTCGTCAACGCGGAGCCAAAGTCATCACCATCGCCACAGAGTATCAATCGACTTCTAACAAGGCCGACGAAGTCATCATCATCCGTCCCGGCACCGATGCGGCTCTTGCTCTCGGCTTGGCACAGGTTATAGTCAAAGAGAAGCTCTATGATGAGGAGTTCGTCAAGACATTTACGGATCTGCCGTTGTTGGTGCGCCTGGACACGCTGAAGCTCTTGAGAGCTTCTGATATCTTCAAAGACTACAAGTCGGCTGAATTGAGCAATTACGCCAAAGTCCTCAAAGGCGAGGAGCGGCCCGATCCCAACGTCCGCCAGAGCTTTCAGTTTATCTCGGAAAAGGCCCGCGCGGAGTGGGGCGATTTTCTCGTCTGGGATGGAGCCAAGAACGCGCCCGCCGTCGTCACTCGTGACCACGTCGGCAGATACTTCGTCGAGCGCGGGATCGATCCTGCTCTCGACGGAACGTTCACCGTAAAGACCCTAGACGGCAAAGAGATCAGAGTCCGTCCCGTCTTCGCGCTGATTCAAGAGTATTTGCAAGAGTTCACCCCCGAAAAAGTCTCAGAAATGACTTGGGCCCCGGCCGGAGCCATCCTCAGCCTCGCCCGCCAGATTGCCGCGAACAAAGCCTCAACCCTCCTGGCCCACGGCATGGGGCCCAATCATTTCTTTAATGCCGACTTAAAAGACCGCACGCTCTTCTTAGTCGCCGCTTTGACCAAAAATATCGGGCACTTCGGCGGCACCCCCGGCAGCTATGCCGGTAATTACAGGGTAGCGCTCTTCAACGGGCTGCCCCAGTATATGAGCGAAGATCCGTTTGCTATCGAGCTCGAGGCTGCCAAGCCCGCCATCACCAAGGGCTACTTAAAATTCGAGTCGGCCCATTACTATAACTACGGAGATCGCCCTCTGAGAGTCGGCAACAAGCTCTTCACCGGCAAGAGCCATCGCCCCACCCCGACAAAATCTCTGTGGTTCGCCAACTCCAATTCGCTCTTGGGCAACGCCAAGTGGGGCTACGACGTCATTCATAACACGCTGCCCAAGATCGAAGCGATTATTGTGAACGAATGGTGGTGGACGATGTCGTGCGAGTACGCCGACGTTGTTTTTGGCGTGGACTCGTGGGCCGAATTTAAGCACCCGGATATGACCGGCTCGGTCACCAACCCGTTTGTGCAAGTCTTTCCCAGAACGCCGCTGCCCCGTATTTTTGATACGCGCAGCGACATCGAAACTTATGCTGGGGTAGCCGAAAAGCTCGCCGAGCTGACCGGAGATCAGCGCTTCAGAGACTATTGGCACTTTGTCCGTGAGAACCGCGTTGACGTCTATCTACAAAGAGTCTGCGACGCGAGCAGCTCGTTGCGCGGCTATCGGTTCACGGAATTAGAAGAGTTGGCCAAGAAGGGCACGCCGATGCTCAAGCTCCTGCGTACCTATCCCAAAGTTGTCGGCTGGGAGCAGACGCAAGAATCTAAGCCCTGGTACACCAAGACGGGGCGCTTAGAATTCTATCGCGAAGAACCCGAATTTATCGAGCACGGCGAAAATCTCCCTGTCTATCGCGAGCCCGTTGATGCTACACCCCATGAGCCTAATGTCATCGTCGCGCCGAAAAACTTAGAAGTGCTCAAGCCACAAGGCCCAGAGACCTACGGGCTCAAGCGAGACGACTTGAGCGCCGAGATCCGACAGGTGCGCAATATTATTAAAACGCCCGAAGAAGTCCTGCAATCACATCATCCGAAGCGTAAAGACGGGCTGAACTTTATCTTTCTCACTCCCAAATACCGACACGGTGCGCACACGACGCCCGTAGACTTAGATGTCTTGGCCGTCTATTTCGGCCCCTTCGGAGATATTTATAGAAGAGATAAGCGTATGCCTTGGGTCGGCGAAGTCTACACTGACATCAATCCCCAAGACGCCAGAGAGCTGGGCATAGACGACGGCGACTATATCTGGATCGATGCCGATCCTGAAGATCGTCCCTATCGCGGAGCCAAACCGAGCGATCCCGATTATAAAGTCTCGCGCCTGATGAGCCGTGCGCGCTATTATAACGGCACGCCGCGCGGGGTCTTGAGAATGTGGTTCAATATGTACCAGGCGAGCCACGGGACGGTCAAAGCACACGAGACCCGACCCGACAAATTAGCAAAAAACCCGGAGACGAATTATCAAGCGATGGTCCGCTACGGCGGCCATCAGAGCTGCACCCGCGCCTGGCTGCGCCCCACGCTGATGACCGACTCGCTCGTGAGAAAAGAGACGTTCGGCCAGCAGATCGGCCAGGGCTTTGCTGTAGATATTCACTGTCCCGTTGGTGCGCCGAAAGAATCTATTGTCAAGATCACCAAAGCCGAAGCCGGCGGGGCCGATCTGAAGAGCCTGTGGAGGCCGGCGCAGCTGGGCTATCGGCCAACTTACGAAAATGACGAGATGAAGCAATATCTGGCCGGAGGCTTCATCGAAACGGAGTGAGAAACTATGGCCAAAGTCTCGAATTGGCAGATCCATCGTCCGATGGACTATCCCTACGATGAGGCTCGCCCCAAACGACAGTTCTCTGCGGTCTTCGACACCAACAAGTGCATCGCCTGTCAGACGTGCACGATGGCGTGCAAACACACGTGGACGAGCGGGCGCGGTCAAGAATATATGTTCTGGAACAACGTCGAAACCAAGCCCTATGGGTTCTATCCCTTGGCCTGGGATGTCAAGATTCTCTCGCTACTCGGCGTGAATAAATGGGCCGGCCAACAATACACGGGCAAGACCGTCTTTGAAGCTGCTGATCCGGGCCAGACGGTGAAGGGCTTCCTGCCCGACGATCTAGATTGGGCTCATCCCAATATCGGCGAAGACGAGCCTGCGGGGACTGTAGAGAAGGGCGACTACTTCAGTATGCCCCATAAGATCTGGGCTTTTTATCTGCCCAGACTCTGCAATCACTGTACATATCCGGCGTGCTTAGCGGCTTGCCCGCGCAAGGCGATCTATAAGCGAGAAGAGGACGGAATTGTCTTGATAGATCAATCGCGCTGTCGCGGCTATCGCGAGTGTATGCGCGCGTGCCCCTATAAGAAGGTGCTCTATAACGCCGTGACGCGCCTCAGCGAGAAGTGCATCGCGTGTTATCCGTTAGTCGAGCAGGGCTTTCAGACCCAATGCGTCACGACGTGCATTGGCAAGATAAGACTGAACGGCTGGATCAGCTCGCCCGATAGAGCCGACCCCGAAAAGCCCATAGATTTCTTAGTGCACATCAAAAAAATCGCGCTGCCGCTCTATCCCCAGACGGGTTTGGAACCCAATATTTATTACGTCCCGCCCATCCACGTCCCGTTAAATTATCTCAAGCAGATGTTCGGCCCCAACGTCGAGCACGCTATAAATCTCTACAAAAATCTCAAAGACGACGAGCAGCTTCTGGGATGCTTTATGCTCTTTGGCGCAACGAACCGTTGGCTAGAGAAGTTCAAAGTCTCGAATGGTTACGCCTATGGCTACGACAGCAAGGGCGCGGAGATCATCAAAGTCCCGCTCAAAGAACCGACCTTTGTGCGACCCTTTACAGACCCTGAACGCCAAGCCGTGCGACACAATACACCCTGAAGGAGTTCCCTATGACCCTTCGCGCGATTCTTTTGACTATCGTCTTGCTGAGCAGCGGGCTGATCGTCCACGCCCAAGCAACCAAGCTCACGGCAAAATTTACAGATCAAGAGATCTCTACAGATCCCCACGCGGCCATCTGGACGCAAGCCCAAGCCGTCACGGTCAAACTGGGCCCGCAACAGATCGCTCCGCCCTTCGGGGGCGGCGCGATCAAAGAGCTGCAAGCGCGCGCTCTTCACAATGGGCGTCAGATCGCGTTTCTTCTCGAATGGGCCGACGCTACGAGAGATATGGAGTCGGCGCAGACAGATAGGTTCAGCGATGCCGTAGCTCTACAGTTTCCCTATCAGATAGAAGCCCAGCCCAGCCCCTTTATGGGTGACGCCCGCAACGCCGTCAATATCTGGCAGTGGCAGGCCTCGTGGCAGCGGGACATAGACGAGGGCGGGCTCGCCGACGTAGATCGAGTCTATCCGCCCTATGCGGACGAAGTGCCCTATGGGATTTACGTGGGCCGCGACGTGGGCAACTGGCGCTCGCAGCGCGATCATAAGACGCCCGTGGAGAATCTGATAGCCCAAGGCTGGGGAACGCTCACCCATCAAGAGCAGCAGCACGTCTTGGGCAAGGGGATCTGGGAGAACGGTCGTTGGAAGGTCGTCTTTCTACGGGCATTGCAGACGGGCTTGGCCGGTGATGCCAGCTTCATCGCTGGTCAGAAGCTCTCGGTGAACTTCGCTCTCTGGGAGGGCACACAAGCCGAGCGCGGCGCGAGAAAATCCGTCTCGCTCCTCTGGCACGAGCTGCAGTTAGAACCTCTGCCAGCGGGGTTCGCGGGAGCGACGGAGCCGGTGAAAACTGCTCCGGCTGTACGGACCGTCGGTGTGGACGCTTGGGTCGTCGCACTGATTGCTGTTCTGGCGCTGCTCTTTGGCGCGCTGCTGATGTGGTTCATCCGCCGCCCGCAGCCGCAAGAGCCGGAGATCGGGTGATCTTCAGTGAAAGCTTCCATCGCTTCTCCTTCGCGCAGCCGGAGATATGCTCAGTTGGCCCAAGGGTTTTGGCGTCCCACCCTCACCCCAACCCTCTCCCTAACAGGGAGAGGGAGGCCCGAAGGGCCGGGTGAGGGTCTCCAAGTTCTCCAACGCGAGTATGACAGACTCTTCGCCCATCGTACAGAGATTCTCTGTCCCATCTACGAAGCCGAGTATGACCGACATCGCGCGCTCACCCAAGGGACGACGCTGGCTGATATTGCTGGATTTTATCGCGCTTTTGGTCTCGAAGTGGCGACCAGCGAGCGCCCGGATCACTTGGCGCTGGAACTGGAATTTATGGGCGCGCTGACTTATAAAGAAGCGCTCGCTCTAGAATCTGGGCGCTTAGAAGAGACTGAACTCTGTCGTGACGCGCAGAGAAAATTCTTAGAAGCCCATCTGGGGCGCTGGGTGGGACTCTTTGCAGAATCTGTTCTTCAACAGAGCCAAAACGATTTCTATCTGAGACTCGCTGCCGAGCTGCGCGAGTTTATCACTGTTGAGTGTCGATCTCTGGGCGCTCAGCCCCAGCTCGCCCAGAGATTTGAAGAAGAGCCTGAGATCCCAATAGACTGCCCGATAGCGCGCTAGCCATAGAGCTTTTGGGGTCGCGCGTGCGCCAGCAGCAGATGCACCCCACGCTCACCAAGACGCTTTTGCAGCAGAGCTTTAAGCTCTGCTGGCGCGATCTTCTCCATATCTATTTCGTCGATCTCGCTCACCCCACAAGCTTTTATTAACGCCGGCACGCGCTCCAGCCCCGGAATCGGCTGCGCTCCCGGCGTCATCGCGGAGTATTTGTTATAGAGCACGATCACTAAAATATTATGTTTATGTTCTACAGCATCTAAAAGTCCGGCGATCCCCGAATGCACGAAGCCCGTATCTCCAATAATAGCGATCCCCTTGCGCCCCGTGAGCGAGAGCCCCGCTGCCGTCGAGATCGAAGTCCCCAATCCAAAAGCCGTGTCGATCACCAACGGGGGAAAGAACCCGTGCAGAATCGAGCAGCCGACATCGCCGGCGACTAAATAGTCTTCGGGCAAGAGCTCGTCCAAGACTTGATAGAGCCTCTCGAACCCGCCGCAGGGCAGCTCTAAGATCCCACTGCTCACTTGTGGTTGAATATCGAGATGGGGCCCGTCGGGCCGGCGCTCCCACGCTTCTCTGATCTGCTCGGCTTCTAATTTGCCGATTCTGGGCAGATGCCCCGTCAGTCGCCCCAAGACTCTGGTCTGCAAACGATGGCGCGCTACTAAAGCGCCAACGGCCTCTTCGACGATGGGGGCGATCTCTTCGACAACCAGGACGCTCTCCAAGGGGCGCAAGAACTCTATAAGCTGGCGCTCCGGCAACGGGTGGGCATAGCCGAGCGCAAAGTGATGCTCCTCCATCACGAGCGTTGAGACGAACCCACACGAGATGCTCCCCCGGCGCGCTCCTCTCTTGGTCTGTATCTGGTGCAGAGGAGAATCTTCTACGAGCTCGGTTAACTGTGAATAGATCTCTTTATAAAAATATTTATAGCGATCAAGAATGAGATGGCCCCAAGCGCGCTCGCGTGCAAAAGCTCCCTCGACAGCTACCGGAGTCTCGCTGGCGCGCCCCGGCCCCTGCAACAGTCTTCCCGTCACTTGGAGCATCACGGGGATCCCCAGCGCTGCAGAGAGATCGAGCCCCTCGACGACGGCCTCGCTGACAGATTGGGGGCCGGGAGGCGTCAAGACGGGGATCTGAGCCAATTTGGCATACCAGCGTGAATCTTGTTCATTTTGGGATTTCTCCGCGCCGGGGTCATCTCCGGCGATGAGCAAGAGAGAGTTGCCAATACCGTGAGGCACGCATGTTACTAACGGATCGGCCAGGACGTTGACGCCGACTTGTTTGACCGCGACGACGCTGCGTTTGCCGGCCACCGAAGCGCCGAGCGCTTGCGCAAAAGCGACCTTCTCTTCCGTGCTGATCTCGACGCGCAACCCCTGACGCGCCATCTCATCCAACAACGCCGTGACGGGATCGCCGTAGACACCCGTGACGAGGGCAATTTCGTTCTCTTTGAGAGTCTGGACTAACGCTTCGCGAGCAGTCACACTCATCACCTAATTTTACACTCTAACAGATAGACCGAGAGGCGTCAATCACCCCCGCAGTCTTCCCAATTTATACAGCGCATTCTTAGTGATGGCCATCGCGCGCTCCAAGCGTCCGGGTTGCTGGTCATCGAGCGCTTCGATCAAAGATTCTAAGAGCATCTTAATGGGCGTGACACGAAAGAGCTGGCCCTCATAACGATAGGCACAGATACGCTGGCGCTGCAAAAGCAAATTGAGAGCATCGGTGAGCTGGAGTTCGCCGTTGGGGTCGGGTGCGGTCGCTTGCAACGCTTCAAAGATCTGCGGTGTTACGATATAGCGCCCCACGATGGTCAAGCCCTCTCTCTCTCTCTCTCGACCGCGGGGTTTTTCGGCCAGCGCCTCGACCCAATAAAGCTCTTCTTCTAAGCGTTGCCCCAGCGTGGCGATGCCGTAGTTCTTAAAATCCGCGGCCTCTTCGGCTTCGGTGACCGCCAAGATGCTGCAGTGGTGGCGCTCATAGATTTTTATCATTTGACAGAGCGAGCGCGCACGGTCTGCGAGGATAATATCATCGGGTAAGAGTATGGCGAAGGGTTCATCGCCCACCAGTCCTTGAGCAATCAAGATCGCGTGTCCCAGTCCTAGCTGCGGCTCCTGCACGATCTGACGAAGTTTGAGATTTTTGGGAAGAGCGATCTGAGGAGCGGGCCGGCTGGGAGCGAGCACCAAGATCGCTTCTTTGAGTCCCGCGGTGGCGATCTCTTCGAGAGCGGGACGGAGCATCTGGCCCAGTTGAGCGGGCGAGAGCAGGCGCGGCTGCCAGCCGGCTACGGGGATGACCACTTTGCGTAAACGCTTGGCGCGCAGCTCCTGCCAGCGCCCCAGCAGCCGGTGAATCTCAGTGATCAGTTCGTCGCGCTCTTGAGAAGAGAGCGCTGCAATTTCATCCAAGACCCCTTGGAGTCCTGAAACTTGCGCGATCTCTTCGACAGAAGCGTAGCCCGCGCTCTGCAGAAGCTGCTTCTGTTGGTCGGCACGCAGCCCCAAGGCCTGAGCGATCCGGGCGATTATCGCTGCCGACGGGCGGCGGTGGCCCTTCTCTAAATAAGTGACAAAGCTCGCGGAGATCCGCGCGCGACGCGCCAACTGTGCCCGTGTCAGCTGCGCCCGCTCGCGATACTCCCGTAGAAGTTTTCCCAGCGCTTGCAGATCTTCCATTAGAAGTTGAAAGACACCCGCTAAAAAGATACACTTTTTGAGAGAGATCGTCAAAAGGAGGTGCTTCATGTCGGAATGGCAGACCTACCCCGGAGGAGTTTATAAGAAAAAAGCAGCTCTCTATCGCGAGCTGCAAGAAGAGCGAGAGAAAATCCTAAAGATGGGGGATTCTCAAATATTAGAAAAACGCAAGAAAGCGGGCCAGCTCAATGCCCGCGAACGATTAGAGTATCTCTTCGATGGTGGCGATTATACGGAGATCGGGATGCACATCAAACACCGAACGGTGCACTTTGGCATGGACAGAGCCTCGATCCCAGCCGAAGGAGTTATTACGGCCTTCGGGAGAGTGAACGGTCGGTGGGCGGTCGCTTTCTCTGAAGATTTTTCGGCGATGGCCGGGACGTTTGGCGAATATCACGGCTTCAAAGAGACCTATGCGATTCAGTTCGCTATGGAGAAGGGTTTTCCAGTGATCGGGATGAACGACTCTGCTGGGGCGCGTCTCCAAGAGGGCATAGACACTTTGGAAGCCTACGGGCGGCTCTTCAGAGCGCAAACTCTCGCCTCCGGTGTGATCCCGCAAATTGCGCTCTTGCTCGGTCCTTGTTTGGGAGGACAGGCCTATCACCCGGTCATGCAGGACTTTCTCATTCAAGCCCGTGACACGGGCTTTTTAGGCATTGCCGGACCCGCTTTCGTAAAAACACAGATCGGCGAAGAGATCAGCCTCGAAGATCTGTGCAGTTGGAAGGCTCATGCTGTCAAAGCCGGTCAGACACATATAGTAACTAAAGACGACAAAGAGACGATAGACAAAGCCAAAGAGCTGCTCGCTTTCTTCCCTGCCAACAACCGTGAGAGACCGCCACGACGAGAGACTGCAGATCTCCCCGCGCGCGCCGTCACAGAACTGGACGAGATCGTCCCCGATGAGCCGTTCAAGCCCTTTGACATGAAAAGAGTGATACGAGCGATAGTAGATGACGGCTACTTTTTAGAGACGATGGAGCACCACGCCAAGAGCGTGATGACGGGATTCGCTCGCTTTCACGGACGTCCCGTCGGGATCTGGGCGAACCAGCCGATGTGGGCCGGAGGCGTCATAGATATTCATGCCGCCGACAAGGGAGCGAGATTCATCAGATTCTGTGATCTCTTCAATATCCCCATAGTAACTTTGGTCGACTGCGGGGGCTATATGATCGGCTCGCAGCAAGAGTGGGCCGGGATTCTGCGTCACGGCGCGAAATTGCTCTTCGCTTGGTCGAACGCTACGGTTCCGCTGATCTCTATTGTTATAAGAAAGTCTTATGCCGGTGCTCATTATGGAATGCTGGACAAGAGCATCGGGGCCGACTTTGTCTTTGCCTGGCCCACGGCCCGCATCACGATCGTTGGAGCGGATACTGCGGCGAGCGTGATCTTCGCCCGCGAGATCAAAGAAGCGCAAAACCCCGAAGAAGTAAAGACCAAGAGAATCCAAGAGTTCAGCGAGCTCTACGAAAACCCTTACCGGGCTGCCGAGCGTGGATGCGTGGATGAGATCATCATGCCCCACGACACCCGAAAATATATTAACCGTGCTCTCGATCTTTTGGAGAACAAATTTGTGCCTCCCGGCACCTGCCCGTGGAAGGTGTGGAAGAAATATCCGAATATCAATTTGTAAACATCCTTATTTTTCGCCATTCGTGGTCTTGACAATGGGGTCAACCTCCGGGCCAAGCCAGTAGCGAGGGTGAGCAGCAAAACTAAGGTTCGTCTGCGGAGGCGAAAAACCTCACCCAAAGCTTCGCGAAGGCGTCGGCGTTGAAAAATCTTTCCGCCGATTGAAACTGCCCTTCGGAAAGAGGTGTTCAACCTCCTTTGCCCTTCCGGGCTTGCTCAATATCCGCAATCAACTCCCGCGTCTTCTGTATATCCTCCGCCGCGCGGTCGCCGAAGGTTTCATAGTTGCGCAGGGCGGCGTCGGCATACACCCGCGCATCCGCGAGGCGGTTCGCTTGGGCGAGGGCAAGGGCGACGTTGAAGCGGGTTTGGGCAGCTCCGTAGAGATTGCCTGCCGCTTCATTGTAGCGGATAGCCTCGCGCCAGTGATGCAGGGCGCGGTCAAGGTCGCCCGCGTCGTCGTAGATGTTGCCCAGTTGACCGTGCGTCACTGCCAAATCATCCACCGCGTTCGGGGGAAGCAGGTCAAGCGCCTGATAGTAGAACTGCAAGGCGGCGTTGAGGTGGCGCAGCAGTTCTTCTTTTGGCTTGTCGGCTGTCCGCGCTTCTTTGAAGCGTTTCCAAGCCACATGCCCCAGTTGTCCCAGTCCTTTTCCACGCGATAGATAGTCGCGCTCATCAGTGAGTTTCAGACCGCGCCGATACCAGCGTTCCGCCTGCGCGAGGTCGCAGAGGACAGGGATGTTCATGTAGGCATGTCCGAGGTTGAAGGCACTAATGGCTTCGGCAGCACGGTCGCCTATCCGTTGATACAAGCTAATGGCTTCTTCAGGTGGGGTGACACATTTGGGATTGCTCTGTTCACGCAGAATTATTGCCAATTGGTCCAATGATACCGCCAGCGTCCGGATGGCATTGCGCTGCGCAGCGTCTAACGATTCTGGCGGCGCGGCGAGGGCAGAAGCGGCGCGTTGGCGCGTCCAATCCACTTGGGCGCGCTGCAGGCGCTCGGCTTCCGCCCACTGCCGCGCTTCACTCGCGAGACGCACGCGATAGTCGGTGACGAAACTCCACTCCTCTTCCCGCTCCGGCAGCGGATCGTCGGTGGCTGGGTCCACGAAGTCTGGCACAGTCTCATCCACCAGCCGCGCCCACTCCGCCCGACGACCAGTGTGGTCGTAGAGCACGTCCAAGCCTTGCATCGCGCTGGTGATGCCCCACCACCAGCCGTGCGTGCGCGCCAACTGCCGGGCGTGCAGCAAGTTGGCTTCTTCGGCGGTCAGCGCGGCAATCACGTCGCGGTTGCCGCCTTGGTATTCGCTGTGGTAGTAGTTCCCCAACTTGCCCATCGCTTCGACGAAAGCGCGAGCAGCCCTCACTCCCTGCCCCTCTCTCGCAGAGGGGAGAGGGGAGTAGTAGTGGTCAAACAGGCTCTTGAAGAACCACGGGAGGGCGGTGTAGATGGAGTAGTAGCCACCGCCGTGCGCGGTGAGCAAGCCGATGTCGGCGGCGCGGTCCAGCAGGGCGATGCCCGCTTCGTGCGTCAAGCCGCTCAGTTCGGGCAGGCACCAGTCGGTGTCGGAGCCGCCCATCACTCTCAACACATCCACATCCACAAACCCCTGAAAGAAATGCAGCAGGGCGAGTTGCTTGCGCTCGTCTTCGCTGAAGGCGTGTTCAAAGCCGTAACTCAGCGACGCGCCTAACGATTTGGAGCGTCCTTCGCTCACTTCGTCCTCAAACGCCGCTTCGCCGGCGCGCAGGCGGGCGACGAAGGCTTCGATCTGCTTTTGGGTCTTCCGCCTGTCACGCAATGCCTGGCCTACCAGTACGGTGATGGTAAGCGGATTGCCCTGTGTGAATTCAAGCAACGGACGCCAAGCGTTCACATCTTTATCGCTCAACCTTCGCCCATACTTTTCGGTGATGGCGCGCGCCAACTGCACGCACTCTTGCATCGGCATCGGCGGCAATGTAATGCGTGCAGGCAAATCGCCCAACCAGCTGCGCTCGTCGCGCCGCGAGGTCAAAAGAAACTTGGCTTTCGTCTCCCACGCCTCGCGCAAGAAGTCGGCTAGTTCCTTCTGTTCCGCCTCACTCCACGCTGATTTCGTCCCTGTGGGAAATCCCGCAATCGGCTCGACATTATCCCAAATCCACAGTATCGGGATTTGCTTCAGCGCCTGCAAGGCTACCTCGCGTCGCTGTTCGTCGTTCAATGCCAGCCAATGAACGCCTACGTTTTCCAGCATGTCCCCAAAGACCCGCTCAATCGTATCGAGCACGCGCGGCAGTGGTTGGTATTGCTCGAACGACGTGAACAAAATCCGGCCTTCGACTCCATTTAAAGTAATTCCGCCCGTAAACGCGTACCAGCGCGCGAACTCGGCGGCAGTGGCCGTCTTGCCGCTTCCGGCGTAAGCATGTAACAGAACAATGCTCTGCGTGTCAAAGGCACGGTCGAGCGCGAGCAAGGTTTCATCACGCCCCAAAAAACCTACATCCGGGCGCTGGGGCAGGTCGTGCGCTTTGACGCGCCCAACTTCGGCATCGCTGAGACTGATCGTCAGTTTCGCGGCGGTCCGTAATTTGGGAAAGAGCGCGATGGGCGCGGCTTCGTAGATGATGGGGACGCACCAATCTTGCAGAGGGCGCGGAGCGAAAGCGATCTCGCGCAAGGGTTGATCATGTAGTTGCTTGCGTCCTAGCGTCACCGCTTCGCCAAGCGTATTGCCTTGTATCAGCGTCGCGTAGAGATCTGCCACGAACTGCGCGGCAGTGACGACGTAGACGCTATAGCGCATTGCCACAACACCCGCGACACCCGCGTCCATCACTTCTTGCGCCAGCGAACCAAAAGTGCGAACCTGCGTATGAACGTCTCCCTCTCCGATCGGTTGAGGGCTGGCGAGTGCTTCGGCGAACGCAGACTGGCAGGCGTTGAGTGTTAGTAAAGGCACATTCGTCTCGACCAAAAGCTTGCCGAGTGCGGGACCGTCAACAAAGCGAAGGTTATACTCGCTTGTCGGGTTTTCGAAGGCGAGATAGCCTCGTCCACCTTCCCGCGGCGTTTCAGGATAAAGCAATTCTGGCGAGAACCGCTCAGTATTAAAGTTCAACAACTTGGCAAGCAACTCCAATTGCTCTTTCTCCGTTTTTCCCTTCAATTCGTCAAATAACTCTTGCATATCAAAGAACTCACCGTGCCCGTCAAAGTGGACGACGTGATAGGGTTTACCTGCTGCTTTCGCTTCACGCAGGACTTGGCTCAATCGCTCAAAAGTGGGTGGGCGCAGTACATCTAACTGGAATGCTTGGCGTGCGCTGCCGGTCAAGCCCTTGATCAATCGGGCAGCCACAGAACGGAATGGCACGTCTTTTCTTCCACCAGGACGACAGATGACGAGCAAGATACGGATGGGGCCGCTCTCTTGAGAAAGCAGGCGAACAGGCTGCGCAGGGGTTGGCTGCGCGCGGACAAACGATTGAGCACGCAGCGCAAGGGGCGTATCAGTTTTCGGATCGCGGATGAGCTCCCAAGGGATCGCGGCAGCCTCACGCACTTCCGTGACGATTTCGACGCGGGTTTCGTTCAGGAGTGCTCGGAGAGTGGCCCACAAATCACGGCCATCCTCACCCGACTGAAAAATTGCTTCGAAAAGTTCTACGCCGATTTCAGCCATGCGTTTTTCGATACGGGCCGCGATTTTGGGTGCGGGATCGAGGGGATACTGTAAATAATCTTCCAAATACCAGCGGATGTCCTCTTGCTCTTGCGCGGTCAGTTTAAAGTTGAAGCGGGCGTTGGCAATTTGGCGGGGTATCTCATTGCCTTTGCTATCTTTGCCTTCGAATGCGGCTTCGACATGGTAACGGTCGGGCTGAGTTTCGGCGTGCTGGGTGAGGCGGAGAGTGAATATAGGGTGCTCTTGCCGCGTTCTTTTCTTGCGTTTCATGCTTTGAAAAGCCTACTTCCTTGAGAATTGCCTGTCAAGCCGCCGCCTGCGCCGAAACTTGCGATGCTTCTAGATGCCAAGAGCTGACGAGATTATGTGTCCACCTCAAGCATCAGAATTTCGGCTTCAAGCTAGCCTGCTTGCATAACTCGTTGGCTGTAATTCTATTAATCGTGCGATGCCTTTTGAAATGTCTTCGGCCTTCACGTAACACCTCGCTGAACCGCTTCTTCATGCCTCTTGTCTCCTTCGGGGCATCTTAGACTAAGATCTCCCCTGGACCACCTTTCGGGGAGCAGGTCAAGCTGGCTGAATTTTCAGATCGAGCTCGCGGATTCGCGACCGCAGGGGCCGGAGCTCTTTAACGTACACGTAGACGATCTGGCTGTCTGAGTCTTTGACTTGTTCTGCCAGCCTGCGGCTCCACGCGTTAAACTCCGGGTCATCCTGGGTTTGCAAGCAAATGACGGCGCCGTCCGGGATTTTCGCCAAGATCTCGGGATGCTCGACCACATAACGGTCAAACTCCAATCCCAGCTCGCCGCTCTTGCGCTTGTAAAGCTCTTCCTCGGTGATGGTCGTCGGTCTGTCATTGCTCCTGACCCTTTTCCTGTTCTTGCTTTTGCTCTCGCTTTTGTTCATGCAAACTCCTCTCTCAAGAAACTCTCGCGATACTGCTCCCAATTCCTGTTTAGATCCACCTGCCCCAGCGTCAGAGCTTGCTCATCGCTCAGAGGCAGACGTTCTTTAATGATCTCTCCTTTCAGGTTCAGCCGGTCCCGATGCGCAAAGCCGTGAGCGTTATCGTAGCGCCGAGCCGGTTTCCACTGACCCGCGACCAAGATCTCCAGCTCAATCATAAAGCGCTTAATCTTACCGCGTTCTACCTCAAACTCGCAACGGATCCTCGCATCGCTATCCTTGGCTCGCAGGTATCGCGTCGCCATGCTCATCAGTTTACTCTAACAGCTATCAAGCGAGCAAGCTTGTGAAACAAAACATTAATTAAATCACGACGTTTTACCGAACTTGCCGTAAGAGCTTGCCATCAAAGAAGATTTTCACTAAACTAAAGTCTCTCTGTTGAGGGAAGGGAGTAAAAGAAGTGGCTCAAGAGATCGTCGAAGCTCCGCTAGCAGGCAAGATCATGCGAGTGCACGTCAAGGCTGGCGACAAGGTGAACGAAGGAGATGTCGTCTGCACCATTGAATCTCTGAAGATGGAAAACGCCATTCTAGCGCCCGTCTCCGGCACCATTAAGGAAGTCCGCATCGCCCCCGGTCAAGCCATTAAGGCGGGCGAGGTCATGGTCACGATGGAAAGTTAGCCGAAGATGGGAACGAGCGTCAAGATAGCTCCCCCGGCGACTACAGAAGCGACCTGCCCCGCGGTATTCGCACCGGCGGCTTGCATCAGCAAGTGATTATGAGGATCGGCTTCTAATCCCATCTTCTGCACGACCCTTGCCGACATCGGAAAGGCCGAGATCCCCGCCGCTCCGATGAGCGGGTTGACCTTACCCTTAGAGAGTACGCACATAACCTTGCCCAAGAGCAAACCCGCCGCCGTCCCCAAAGCAAAAGCGATGATCCCCATAACGAAGATCGTAACGGTCTCCACTCTGAGAAAATCGGCCGCACCCATCATCCCGCCTACGGTGAGCCCTAAGAGAAGCGTGACGATATTGGCCATCTCGTTCTGAGCCGCCGAAGAGAGTCGCTCCACAACGCCGCTCTCTCGCAGAAGATTTCCGAACATCAGACAGCCAATTAACGGCGTTGCCTTGGGCACTATGAGACCCACTAACAGTATCGTCACCAGAGGGAAGAGAATCTTGGCTCTTGGAGAGACAGTTCTGCCCTTGGCCGACATTTTCAGACTTCTTTCTGCCTTGGTCGTGAGCAGTCTCATGATCGGGGGTTGAATAATGGGCACGAGAGCCATATACGAGTAAGCTGCGACTACAATTGCCGGGGCGTACTTGGACCCTAATAAAGTTGAAACATAAATAGAAGTAGGGCCGTCGGCGGAGCCGATGATCCCGATGCTCGCCGCGTCTTTTAAGCTAAAATCCAAAAGATGGAGCCAGCCATCCCCTAATAAATAGGCCAGCAAGAAGGTGCCGAAGATGCCGAACTGGGCTGCAGCACCCAAGAAGATCGTGTACGGTCTCTCCAAAAAGGGGCCGAAGTCCATCATGGCTCCGATGCCGATGAAGATCAGCAATGGGAAGAGTTCTGAGTCGATCCCGGCCCTTTTTAACAGAGTAAAAAACCCGCCGTCATCACGCAATCCGCTCAGGGGGATATTGGCCATAAGAATCCCCACGCCGATGGGGATTAACAGAACCGGCTCGATCTTCTTGGCAATGCCCAAATAGATCAGAAGCCCTCCGACTGCTAGCATGGCGACTATCTGCCAGTTCAAGTGCAAGAATCCGAAAAGATCACTGATATTCACTTAAGATTCTCCTTGAGTCAACCTCTCCAGCAAGATCATCGCTCCCAGCAATACTCCGAGAACCGCAAAGACCATCGCCATCCCCAGAATGACAATCCAAAGAGCCGCTAGCATATTGGGTAGGGTCGAAGCGCTCACTTGAACGCTTGTATCCCCGTAATATCTTGTCCCAAGATCAGCGTCTGAACGTGATGCGTGCCTTCCAGAGTGTAAACGCTCTCTAAGTTGAGCATATGGCGAATAGACTGATAATCTAACGTGATGCCGTTGGCCCCCAGAAGATCGCGAGCCAGGCGCGCTATCTTTAACGCCATCGCTACGTTGTTGCGCTTGGCCAGAGAGATCTGAACGGGCTTGGCCTTGCCCTCCTCTTTGAGCTGGCCCAGTCTAAAACAGAGCAACTGGGCTTTGGTGATCTCGGTCAACATCTCGACCAACTTCTCTTGCACCAGCTGAAACGACGCGATGGGCTTGTCGAACTGCACTCTCTGTTTGGCATACTCTACGACTTCTTCGTAGCAGGCCATCGCGGCCCCGACGGCCCCCCACGCAATCGCATATCGCCCTTGATTGAGACAGATCAACGGGCCTTTCAGGCCTTCGACACCTAGAATATTCTCTTTGGGGATGCGACAGTCATTCAAATAGAGCTCGCCGGTGTCGGAAGCGCGCGCGGACATCTTGTGCTCGATCTTCGCTACAGAAAAGCCCTCGGTGCCCTTATCCACCAGAAAGCCACGAATCACTCCGTCGAGCTTGGCCCACACCAGAGCAAGATCGGCGAGTGTAGCGTTGGTAATCCACGCTTTAGTTCCGTTGAGAATAAAATAGTTGCCGTCGCGCTGGGCGACGGTCTCCATCGTGCTGGGGTCGGAGCCGTGTTCGGGCTCGGTCAGGCCAAAGCAGCCGACGGCTTCGCCCTGAATGAGCTTGGGCAACCAACGCTCTTTTTGCTCTTGGCTTCCGAATGCGTAAATGGGATAGATGACCAACCCGTTCTGGACGGAACAAAAGCTGCGAATGCCCGAATCGCCACGTTCTAATTCCTGCATCGCCAGCCCATAAGCGATAGAGTCAATCCCCGCGCCGCCGTACTCTTTGAGCGTCGCCCCAAGCAAGCCTAATCCCCCTATCTTGGGGAGAAGCTGAGTGGGGAAATGTTCCTCTTCAAAGGCTTCTTTGATAATGGGGAGAACGTCTTCGTCTACGAACTGACGGACGGTGTTGCGAACGAGTTTCTGCTCGTGCGTCAAGAGCGCATCGAGATCGAAGTAATCAACGCCGGAGAAGCTGCTCATCAGTTACCTCCGCAATATAATGCTTGATAGTTGCGTCACAAGCTTTTCTGCCGCGCTGCGCCTGAGCGCAAAAGCAAAATGCAGCTGACGCCCCACAAAGACCTCTCTATAGTTATGCCCCTCTAGAGATAATCGCTGCTGCTCTAGCCGCAGGGCAAAATCGTTGTCTTGCAGCCCACAGAGCGAGAGCATCCACTCCGAGCCGCCGTAGAGATTCGTCACAGCAATTGCGCTCTCCCAAGTGACGCGCTCGATAGGAGTGAAGAGCCAACCAGCAATCTCGGCGAGCAGACAGAGCGAGGCCGTCGTATCGCCGCCACCGAACCCCCAAAGATCCCAACAAGCTCCGCACGCCCCCCGCAACGCCGGGTGATAGAGAAAGACGCGCTCGATCTTCTTGGCTGCTCCGATCCAGCGGGTCGCACGCTCTGTCTCCGACAAGAGCTGCTGCCAGCCCTCTGAGAGTTGGCGACAAGCGTAGGCCGCGCGCCCGGTGAAAGAGGCGCAGTCTAATCTCGCGATGAGCGTCTTCAAATTGCCGTGCTGGAGTTCATAAGCCGTGCGCAACATAAAGAGCGTCGCTGCACCGCTGAAGCTGTGAGCTACGACGTACAGTTCAGAGGGAACACGCTCCAGATAGCCGACGATCGCCTCAGCCCAGGCGAAGAGTCCCGCGCGCGCGGGCAGACTGGGCCGCAAGACCATCGCTCCCTGTTCACGCAGCAAGGGCGCGACGAAGCGCCAGTCGCGACCCGATCCGGGCCAGATGCCGTGAAGCAGCAGCCAGTGAGTTCTAGAAGGAGAAGTGGACTCGGCGAGAACGGGCTTAGCAACGGCCAGACTGCCCAAGAGTGCGAATGAGAGCAGCCAGCCTTTCATAGAAGAGATTTCCTAACGGACGGTCAGCTTGACCAACATGGCCATCGCGTTCTTCTCACAATTGCCCCGGAGGGGATTGCGACAGTAGAGGGGATCGTAGAGGGTATATTCGCCCGGCTGGAACTCGGCCAACGCTGTGCGCATCTGTGTAGCCTCGATACGATCCACAATAAGCACGTTCTGTTCTTTCCCCTGAATGATGGCCATCGCCGCCAGACCGTGCGGCTTGGCCCCGGTGTTCCAGACAATAAAGCGTGCGCCGCCGGCGCGGATCTCTCTGATATCCGTCTGAATCGCCCATTCTTTCAGAGTGACTTTGATCTGCTGGTCGGCTGTCACACTGGTCTTCGGCGCGTCCACGAGAAAGAAGATCAAACCCAGCGCCACCACCGCCGCGGCCAGAATCATCCAAACGTAGTTCATCGGTGTATCACCTGAGAGTTAAGATAACGGATAGCAGAGGCGCTGTCAACTTTTTGCGAGTAGGGGCGAGGTAACCTCGCCCCTACAGCGGATCTTTGAGAGTTACGGCTGGTAGAGTTTGACCTGCCCCCGAATCTCACCGGGGGGGTTGAGACCCGTGTGAATATTGACATAGAGTTCGCCCTTGAGCAGCGCTTCGACCAGCTCGGTTGTGAGCGCTTGCTGAGCGTCGTCCCGTTTCCAAACCCCGGTGAGAGTAGCGCTCGTTCCTGCGGGGCAGGCGATCCCCAGTGCCGGGCAGATCGTGCGCACGACGGGGCCAGCCTCTCCCGGCTTGCCGCGATGAAAGTGCATTGCTGTGACCGGGCCGCTCAGCCCGTTGTAGCCCAAAAAGAATCTTAACTCTGTTCTGTCGGCGCTCAGCACCATAGCCGCCGACCCGATAGCTCCTGATGGGGTCTCTGCCTTAGGAGTTGGAACTTCTTGGCCCACCGTGAGGACGGCTGCTAATAGAGTGGGCCCCGCTTGACCAGCGACGATCACCTGTCCGGTCATCATCGGGTGCAGCTTGCAGAAGTAGCCGTAGGTTCCGGGCTTATCGAATTTATAGCTAAAACGCTGCCCGCGATTGAGTGTAGGAGAATCGAAGATTCCATCGCGGCTGGTCGCCGTATGCGGAACAGAATCTTCGTTCACCCAAGTAACTGTTACTCCCACAGTGATGTTCACCGTCGCGGGATTAAAAGAGGCTCCTCCATAGCCAGAAGAGTCGCCCTGAATGCGCACGATCACTTCTTGTGCGCTGGGGGTTGACGTCTGTGGTGGCTCCGTCTGGGGCGGCGAACCACCGTGATAGGGCGCAAAAGCTCTCTCCCCCAGTGTTAAAACGACCGACAAGATCAAGACGGCTAAACCGAATACGCGTAACTTCGTCATACTGCCTGCCTCCTTCTTGGCTTCCCTTCACTTCTTTATTCGGTTTCAGTTCTTGACGACGATCTTGCCCACGATGTTATGCCCGTGCGGCCTGTGCGTGACGAAGAACGTCCCTTCTCGATCGGGCGTGAATTCGACAACGGTCACTTTGCCCACGTCAACATTAAACGGCTTGACGCCAAAGACAGGGTTCTTGCCCTCTTCGTCGCTGCTGATGATGACGCCGGGATGAACCCCATCGGTCGCGGTGTTAAAGAGCTGCACCGCTTGGCCTTTCTTGATCTCCACGAGCGGTGGGTAAACTGCGTTGTCTTTCAGACTGTGAATCAAGGCGATCCCCACGGCAACGGTCACCTTGCCGGTCATCGCAGGGTGAATGGCGCAGATATAGGAAAACTCACCCAAGGCGTTAAACGTGTGTGTGAAGGTCGCCCCGCGGCTCATATTTCCAGAGTCAAAGACCCCCGCCGTGCTGGTCACCGTATGGGCGAGGCTATCTCGGTTCGTCCAGCGCACGGTGGTTCCCAACGGAACCGTGAGATTCTGAGGCACAAAAGCAGAGTTCTGAATATTCACGTCCACCGTTGCGCCACTCGACTGCCCCAAAGGCGCGAACGCGATAGCTAAGCTCGACAGAGCCAATACGACAACTCCCACTAAAGAGATTCTGACAGAACGCATGGCATAGATCCCTCCTGACTCAGATTTCATCAGACTGACTGCTTACTTCTCTTTTTTTTCTTGCGCTCTCACCCTCCTCATTCTCAAGCCCCACCCACTCGGTGAGCAAGGGCTTCAGACTCGTCGCTTACGCAGATAATCTTGGATCGTGCGCGCTCCGCCCAGCGAGAGAGTATCATCGGGGCAGCCCAGCGCGGCCTTCAGAGAACCGATCGCCAGTTGCATCTGCGCCCTGATCTGGGCGAGATTGTTATTATTGCGAGCAGAGATGGCCCGCTCTTGCGCAGCGCTTAAGAAGACGACCACGTGATCGGCCGCCGCACGCAGATCGTTGGCAAATTCGCTCTTGTTGATCTGCTCCGCGAGCTGCTTGGCCAGCGCGATAGCGCCGACATCAGCTGTCTGAGCCCCGTATTTGGGGTCGTAGCGCGAGGAGGCCGGCCCCTCCAAAAGATTGATGACGCTCTGCGCATGCCACTGCGCATCGCCGGCGGTGAGCGCAAAGAACGAAAAAGAAGCGTTCTGCAACGCACTCTGAATCTGCCCTACCAAACGATCCGTGAAGAGCAGCAGCTCGCTTTGAGCGTAGCTCGACGTGCCGAGATGGGTTAAAAGCAGCGCGAGAAGCAATCCTAAAGAGAAGATCTTCATCGGCTTTCATCCCTCCAGATGTTAAGTCAAAAGTATACACGAACAGAGATTATGAAGTGAATAGAAAGTCCGTACTCCAACGGTGAGCGCTCGGTCATCTCAGGGTCAAGATCGGTTAATCGGGGATTTGTAGCTTATAACCGAAGCCGCGCACGGTCACGATCCATCGGGGGTTCTGCGGGTCGTCTTCCAATTTCTGACGCAAGAGATAGATATATTTCTTGGCGTCTTCGGTCGCGATAAACTTCTCGTCGCCCCAAGCCCGCACCATGATCTCTTGCGCGGAGAAGACTCGCCCCGGCTCCGAGGCCAACAGATAGAGCAACGCATATTCGCGGGGTGTCACAAAGATCGTCGCACCGTTGAGGCGGATCTCTTTAGACTGATCGTCAATCAGCAGCTTCCCTAAGCGGATGAGCTCATGCGCTTTCGCAGCAGAGTGTAGGGGCGGTTCGCGAAGCGTAGGGGCGAACGGCCGCTCGCCCCCGGCCCGGCGCGGCCCTATAAGATACGCCCCTAAGCCAATCGTTATGACCAAGCCCACTCCCAACGCGATCATCGGCCAGAGGGCCTCCCAGATCGCCGCTCTCAAGAAGATCAGAGAGATCCCTAAGCGCACGTAGCTGTTCTCAGGCTCTAACACCCTCCAGATGTCCAGATACTCTAGGCCGTTCCGATGTCGCTTTGTCATCAACCCCGTGGGGGGGTCTTCCTTGAGCAAGTCCACAGGGAGCACCGACGTAGCGACGTCCTGAGCGAGGACTTCTCCTCTCCAGACGATTTGCGCGTACAGAATTAAGCCCATCACAAAAGTATTGGCCATCTCTTGGAACTCGCGTTGCAGATGGGTCAGGTCTTCTGAAGATTGGGCTTTGAGACGAAAGCGCACTTGGTCGGCGAAATTATTGGTCATCAGGTCGCTGCGTTGTAAGAACTCGCGTTCCAACTCTTGGCTCATGCGCTGGCCGAAGAAGATCACCAATGGGGCGATCAGGGCCAGTGCTATCAGCGTAGCCAAGAGAGCGAACTTTCCACGGGAGACCATAGTTTTATCTTAAGTCGCCGCGGGGATACCGTCAACTCCGACGGCTGTTGTAGGGGTGAAAGAGCTTTCGCCCTCACTTGAAAAACCGAACGATGCGCTTTAGAATGCTTACAGACGTTCCTGGAGGGATGGCTGAGCGGACGAAAGCGACGGTCTTGAAAACCGTAGCGCGATGAGCGCCGGGGGTTCGAATCCCTCTCCCTCCGCCCTGAGATTCTACTCACAGGGCTTGCTTTGAGCCAATCTCTTATCTTTTCGGCAACTTCGGCAGCGACCGACTCGGACGCTTGGTGAAATCGGGCTTGCTCGGCGGGTTGATCTCTAAGAGCTTTATAATCTCTTGCACCGTGCGCTCCAGTTGCGGATCTCTCTCGGCTGCGTAGTCTTGTGGGCGGTACTCAACTTCGATGTCTGGGTCAGTTCCGTAGTTTTCGATCTTCCAGCCCACGTCCTTGAACCAGAACGAAAATTCGGGCTGTGTCGTGATCCCGCCGTCCACCAGAGAGTGCCGCGCCCAGATCCCGATCACCCCACCCCACGTGCGCTTGCCAACGAGCGGGCCCAGCTGGAGGAGCTTAAAATTGTGCGAGAAGATATCGCCGTCGGAGCCGGCATATTCGTTCGCGAGCGCGATCATCGGGCCTCCGACAGAATCCGCCGGGTACGGCTGCGCCCCAAACCACCGCGTCTTCACATAGGCGATTCTGCGACGCGCCAGCTTCTCCAAAAGAAGTTCCGAGACGTGCCCGCCGCCGTTGAAACGCACGTCTACGATCAGACCCTCACGGTCTATCTCCGAGAGAAAGTAGCGATGAAACTCTGAGTACCCTAACGGTCCCATATTCGGGATGTGCACGTACCCCACACGGCCATTGGTCTGCTCATGCACAAACTTTCTGTTCCTCTCGACCCACTCACGATAGCGCGCCGGAGTCTCGGCAGCCAATGTCTTCACCGAGACGGTTCTGGGGTTCTCGCCCTTGGCGTCGCCGACGGTGAGTAAGACCTCACAGTTGGCTTGATTGACCAAAAGCTCATAGGGCGACGTCTGTTCGTCAACACGGCGGCCATTAATAGCTAAGATCGTCTCGCCCTCACGGACGTTGACACCCGGCTGAGCCAACGGCGACGATTTGGTCGCATCCCAGGGATCGCCGTGAACGATATGTGCGACCTTCCACAGGAGGGGCGAGCGGCCGTTCGCCCCCGCAAGAACCAGATCAGCGCCGAGAAAGCCCATATCATAGCGCGGCTCCGGACGATAGTCGCCGCCGAACTCGTAGGCGTGGGAAGTTCCCAGCTCGCCCTGCATCTCCCACATCAAGTCCGAAAATTCTGGGCGCGTCGAGATTCGGTCTATCAATGGAAAATAGCGTTCGTAAACGGCGCGCCAGTCCACGTCGGCCATGTCCTCCGTCCAGAAGTGATCGCGCTGCAAGCGCCACGCCTCTCTGAACATCTGCCGCCATTCTGCGGGCGGGTCGACCGAGACTCGCACCCTGCTCAGATCAATCCAGCCGCTCTTCTTGCTCGGCGGCTCGTTGGCTAACTTTTCGTCCGGCTTCTCGCCGGCTTTGAGCACTCTGAGCTTATTCCCCGCCCGATAGATTAGAGTCTTTCGGTCATCAGCGAGCTTAAAATTCGTGATCCCACTGATGAGCGCCTCGGCTTTGAGCGCCTCAAAGTCATAGGCTTCGAGCGTCGCTTTCGCCGGAGGCTCGGCCAGTTGGAACCAGTTCATATTCAGACTGCCTTCGATGGGCAGGGAGGTGTAGAGCACTTTCCCCTTCATCGCTGCGATCTGCTGGTAGCGTCCGTCGGGCACGGGAAACGCCAAGATTCGGTCTTCGATTCCATCCAAGTCAATCTCGATCTTCTCTTCGGACTTTTGCTCTTTCTCGTCGGGCTTTTGATTCTTCTCTTCCGGGGCTTTGGGCACGGGCACAAACGGATTGGCAAGGTCTTTCTTGAGCGTGACGAGATAGGGCCGCACGCCGCGCGGGAAGCCCAAGTCGAAGTGGAGATTATCATAGACGGGGTCGAACTCGCGGTACGAGAGAAAATAGAGATATTTCCCGTCAGGGTCAAACGTCGGCGAGGCATCTTGCAAGACCGGGCGCGTGACGGGAAAGATTTCCCCGGACTCAACTTTACAGATTTTGATCGCTGACGTGTGCAGACTCAAAGCGCAGCTATAGGCGATCCAGCGCCCGTCGGGCGACCAGTCGAAGCCCGCAATGGGGGCGTAGGGGCTGCGGTCAAGCACGCGCGCTTGCTTCGTTGCCAGGTCAATCAGAATTAGCTCGTTGCGGTGATTGGTGAGCGCGACGTGATCGCTCTTGGGAGAAGTTTTCAGTTCCATAGCGCGCCCGAACTCGATCCCTGTCGGTCTCTCCGGGGGCGTCAGCCCGTCGGCGTAGAAAATTTCTAAAATCTCTTCGCCCTCGGCGTCGCAGACAGAGACGAGTCGCGTGCCGTCGTGGAGCCAGCGCGCTAGGCGATGGCGCACGCCGTCGGGTTCGCCATGCTGCACGGTTGGCCCTTCCCAGTTACCCATTGTGAAGACTTTGCCGCGCGTCGTCACCGACAAGAGATGGCCCTTGGGATGGAGCGCGTAGTCTTCCAAATATCTTGCTGACTCAACAAATTTTCGATAGCGTTGCGTGCGCGGGCTGTGATACTCGACTTCGATCTTCCAACTTTGGTCTTTAGACGGATCATAGACGTAAAGATCGGCCCCGGTGTGATAGACGATGCACTTGCCGTCGGTCTGCGGGTGTCGCACATAAAAGTCTTCGTGATCGGTGTGGCGTCTGATCTCTTGTCCGGTGGGCGTGGACGAATAGAGATTGCCGACGCCCTCATGGTCTGACAAGAAGAAGATTCTGTCGCCGATCCACATGGGGCGCGAGAGATTGCCCTGAATTTGCACGAGTCTTCTCCAGTTGCCGGAGCCGTCGGGGTCGATCCAAATATCTCCGGCTGTTCCTCCCCGATAGCGTTTCCAGCGTGCGGGATCAATCGCATTGCGTCCGATGACGCGTCCGCCCTTGGGGCCCAAAGAGAGACTTAAAGCCGGGCCGGTGGGCAAGAGTTCGGGAGTTCCGCCCTGGGGCGAGAGCGCGTAGAGCAGATAAATATTTAAGAACGGTTGCGCGGCGTTGCTCGCAAAGAGAATCTTTCCATCAGGACGCCAGCCGACGACCAGAGAGTTGTTTCCCAAGAACGTGAGGCGTTTGGGCTGGCCGCCCTCAGCGGGCATGAGATAGACTTCGGTGTGGCCTTCGTCGCGTCCGCTGAACGCGATGAATTTCCCGTCGGGGGAGAGCGCGGGAAAGCTGGCCATGCCCAGCCCTGACGTCAAGCGTCGGGCGATGCCGCCATGAGCAGAGACCGTCCAGAGATCGTCTTCGCTCACGAAGACAACAGTATTTCTAGCGATAGTGGGGTAGCGATAGTAGCCTGCTGTTGGCATGAGAGAAGTCCTCCTTTGTGCTCCTCGCCTCATTATGTCCCTCTCCCTCCTAGGGAGAGGGCTTAAGGGTGAGGGTGTCAAAACAATATTGGCTTCAGTATAGGGAATGGGTAGGGAGAGAGCAAGGTTACCTTTGACATCATGCACACTATCGCGTATAGTAAGCTATATTTCCCAAGGAGCTGATCTATCGCGATGGACTTGCGCGAAGTGGAGATCAAGCGCATCGAGAAGATCTCGGAATTGTTGTTGAAGGCGGCACGAGCTGTGCCTGAAGAGAAACAGAACTGGAAGCCCATGCCCACGGGAACATCCGCCCAAGAGATTCTCGCTCATCTAGGGATGGCGAATTATTTCTTCGCGGCGCTCCTGCGCGGAGGAGCACCATCGGAGATGAGAAACGCCGACAGCTATGAGACCGCCCTGAAGCTCTTTGAAGAGTCAAAATCCGAACTGGCTCAAACGATTCGCTCCCTTGACCCGGCGCAGTTCAATGAGAAACGTACCATGCCGTGGGGAGAGGAGCGCTCGATAAAAGATTTAATCACCAGCCCCATGCCTCATATCGCCTATCATTGGGGACAGATCAACTACTTGCAGATGCTCTGGGGAGATCCGCAAGATAGGTTTTAGAGTCTCGCTAACCGCGCAACACTATGAGATTCAACTGTTCCCTCTGTCAGCAGAGTCATCCGGTAGAGGCTCGAACTTGGCGCTGCCCCTGCGGCGGCGTCTTCGAATTGACCGATAGACCGCGTTTTCGCTCTCATACTGTTGACAGAAAAGTGTCAACTCTGTGGCGCTATCGAGCGATGCTCCCTTCCGTGAGCGAGATGGTCTCTTTGGGCGAGGGCTGGACGCCCATAGTGTCGGCGCAAGCCTACGGCATCTCTTTTCTTGCCAAGCTCGAATTTCTTGCCCCCACAGGATCGTTCAAAGACCGCGGCACGACAGTGCTTGTCAGCCTGCTCCGAGAGCTGGGTGTCACGAAGGTCGTCGAGGACTCTTCGGGCAACGCTGCGGCGAGTCTGGCAGCTTACGGAGCTCGTGCGGGGATGCACTGTAAAATCTTCGTGCCCGCTCAGGCCTCGCCGGCGAAATTAGCGCAGATTCGCGTCTACGGCGCTGAGCTTTGTCCCGTCGAAGGCCCACGCGAGAGCTCTTCTATCGCTGCTCAACAAGCGGCACAGCAAGCGTACTATGCCAGTCACGTCTATAATCCGCTCATCTTAGAGGGAACGAAAACGTTCGCTTATGAAGTCTGGGAGCAATTGGGCAGAGTTCCAGATCACTTAGTCTTCCCCGTGGGGCACGGAACGCTCTTCTTGGGAGCATATCTAGGTTTTCGTGATCTGCTAGAAGCGCAACTGATAGAGAAGCTGCCCGCGCTGCACGCCGTCCAATCTGAGGGCTACGCGCCGCTCTATAAAATTTACAAAGAAGATCTCTCGGAGCTCCCGGAGATCGCGCCCCAGTCTACCGTAGCCGAGGGGATCTGTATTCAAAAGCCTGTCCGATGGCGAGCGCTTCAGCAAGCGGTGCGCGCCACGTGCGGCAAAGTCATCACCGTCTCTGATGAGGAGATCCTGCAAGCGCAGCGAGCGCTGGCGCAGCAGGGGCTCTTCGTCGAGCCGACGGCCGCCGTCCCGATTGCAGGACTGCAGAATTTGAAGAGGCTCTTCCGGCCAAGTGATCTGATTATGGCTCCATTGACGGGCTCCGGCCTCAAAAGCTTTCCCACCCTGTAATGGGTCAAGAGATGGTTACCAGGGCCCAGCACCCAATCTGTCGAGAGCCGATCCAACACCATGGGCGGCAGCACCGCAAATTCCTTGGGCACCTTCACCCCCAGCTCCCGCAGCTTGCGCCACGGACTACCTC